>NZ_FOGF01000019.1 GCF_900111135.1 Granulicatella balaenopterae
ATTTACGGTATCTCTTTGTACGTAAAAGTTGGTCATAATTCTTTCTTATCAGACTAACAAGCTCATTACCTGCTTTGCGTATCTTATCAGAAAGGTTTACAACTTTAAGTACATCAGAATAAGGCATATCGGTCTCAACGACCAAAATATGCCTGTCAGAAAGTTTATGATATTTTTTCAGAATTTTGTTGTATTCTTTGTCAATCATGGCTTTTCTACTCCTCAATATACTTAATTACTGTAAATACATGCAAGGTTTTCAAGTTCCTTTTTCCACTCGGCTGGGATGGAAATATGGATTTGTATGTTATCTTTTTTAGGTCGTGCCATTATGGCCATTCCCTTTCTATATATATTATATATGTTTATTATCTGCTATTGTCAAGTAAAGAGAAGCCGCTTTCATCCCACACGCAAGCATATGGGTTTTCGCCGCAAATTTATAACTGTTGCTAATCCCTTCCTAAAGCTATCTTTCGTTCCTAATAGTTAGGAAAGAATTATGTTATTAGTCTAAGTCTAACAAGTTTCCGAAACAAAATAAATACTCCCAAGAAAGTTTTGGGAGCGTTTTTATTGGTGATACGTTGACGAAAAAACGACTGATTATAGTAATATACTATAAACAGTCGTTTTCTAGGTAAATTTTTATTTGTTGGTTTTAAAGCTCAACCTCACTCATACCAGTTCATGAAGTGCTATCAAATCAATTGATTATCCATTAACATTTCGTGAATGGTTGTTCCTTCTATTTTTTTGAGAGCTGCTTTGAGTGCCAATCTTTGTGATAATGGAAGTGACATTTCAGTAATCTTTCGGCCATCAAGTAAATGATGAGTTACTTGTAATAAGATGCGAATATCGTATTGAGAGGCAAATACTTCAGGCACTCCCCGATCTAGTTCTAATAAGGTATAGACAGCTTCCATTGCCGTACGTACAGCATATTCAGTGGTAAATACCGTATCATTTGGTGTTTCTACATGTTCGCCAATAAAAGCAAAGTTCTTAGCATTATCTACTACCACTTTCGGACGATCATCAACATTACGAACCATGAAATAACTAGTTACATATGGCATCATACAAGGAATTGTGACAGCGTGATTTTTAGCTAAATCATCAATTTTTGATACTGGTACACCAATATGGTATAACCATTCTTGACAGATTTCTTCACCGGTACATTCAGCCATTGTTTTTTTGATATAATCGCCCTTTTCATTAGAAAATAATCCATATACCCACGCAACAATTTCATTAGGTTTTTGTACTTTGAAATGCGGTTGACGGCTAACAGTCCAACTCATAAGCCATGAAGAATCTTTAGCTGTTATTGGTCCACCTGTTACAATCTTGCCATTATATGGGTCACGTCCAGTTAATTTTTCAATATATTTAGGGATTTCACGATCAATACAAGTAATCGTAGCTGATTCCCAATTTGAGCCTGATACATCACCATAAAATTTCTTAGGATTCCCAAATTCTTTACTTTGATGTGCAATATTTTCCCATAATTGCCATGAAGCACCAATCCCTTCTGGTACAACTGCTGGATGAGTCTGGTCACCAAAGCCACTTTGGTCAGTATTAGACCCCAAAGTAATGAATGCTAAATCTTTTTCTCCTAATACGATGGATTGTTTATCGTCAGCTTGTTGATAGACTATACGGGTTGCTCGTTTTTTAGCACCTTCTAAATTAAATTCTACATTAGTCACCGTTGCATCATAAATAAATTGAACCCCTTTTTGTTGTAAATAATGTTGAAGTGGTAAAATTAATGATTCATATTGATTATATGTTGTGAATTTCAAGCAAGAGATATCCGTAATTTTATGTGCGTGGTGAATATATCTTGTTAGATAGCGACGCATTTCGATTGCACTATGCCATTCTTCAAAAGCAAACATCGTACGCCAAAAAGTCCAAAAATTCGATTCAAAAAAGTCTTTTGTAAAAACATCGGTAATTTTTTTATCATTCAAATCTTTTTCTGGAGTCATTACTAATTCTGCGAGTTCTAAGACGGCTTTATCTGATAATCCAAATTTGTGTAATGTATGCGCATCACGCCCTTGCTTTTCGGTCACACGAATAGGTGAACTACTTGGATCGTCCATATTTAAATAATAAAATTCATCTAATACTGTTTGATCAGGATTTTTAAGGGATGGAATTGAACGATATAAGTCCCATAAACATTCAAAATGGTCTTCCATTTCACGCCCACCACGAATGATATAACCTAATTTTTCATCTTTAATCCCATCGCAACCGCCACCTGCTAACGGTAATTCTTCTAAGATAGTAATATTCTCACCAGGCATTTGGCCATCTCGAATCAGAAAAGCTGCTGTCGCTAAACCTGCTAGACCGCCACCAACAATATATGCCTGATACTCCTCAATTGCTTCAGGTTTTCTTGCCTTCGCAAAAGCTGCATAGTTACCATTTGTATAAAACATACTTTTTCCCCCTATCTTTTTACACTATTATTTTCTTTACGATTTTATTATATCATTTAGGAAAAAAATGTAACTTAACAAACCATAAGGAGTGTAAAAATTCATTTGACAAGGGAGGTTATTTGTCAAAAGATTGATAGATTAATCTGCTGGAATTTTAGTAGGGCTTTTTTAAAATCACCTTCAATCATAAAATTAACTTTTTCAGCAACTTCTACGGGAGGTTCGTGCATATTTTTTCGAATCCATTCTAAAGTAATCGCATTAATTGCTAAGGTGTAAAAGTTAGCAATATAAGCGCATTGTTCATCAGTAACCGTTAACCCCTTTGATTCATGTTCCACTACTTGGATAATATATTGATATAAGACCCGATTCATAAATACTTCAACATATTCTCTTTGCACAGACTGATAGGTATTCATAATAATATTCTGATTCTTTTTAGCCCATTCCATTAAGTGAATATATCCCATTTGCCATGTATCAATATCGGTATAAGCCATTAATGCTTTATCTGTTTCTTCCATAAAAAACCATTCAACCATATCATATATATCATCAAAGTAGTAATAAAAAGCCTGCCTTGAAACACCACACTTTTGCGCTATATCGGTAACGGTAATCTCGTTTAATTCTTTACTTTTAAGCATTTCAAGCAATGTATTCGTAAAAATCTGCTTCATATTTGACATAGTAGTACCTACTTTCACTGTTTATTCTTCTTTCAAATATTGTCTATCTAACGCCTTTACAAATGGATAATAGACTAGACATCCGAGCGCTAGCTGAACGATTTGGCATAAACCACCCTTAATACTTGCGGTTGCTAACCAACCGGAAAAGAAAATCGGCGTGGTCCACGGAATTGAGACGCCGATTGTATAAGGAACTAAGCCTAACTTCATTGCGCTTGCTGCTAATGTAACATTCATCACCGGTACCATGACAAATGGAATCATTATCAAAGGATTCAAAACAATTGGTACACCAAAAATCACCATTTCATTAATGCCAAAAATACCTGGCAAGAGACTGATTTTAGCAACTTGTTTGAGACGTTGGGATTTAGCGCTTGTAAATAAGACGATGACTAATGCCAAAGTACTGCCCCCTCCACCAAAATTACCAAAATAAGCACTAAAGGCACCGGTGTAGATATTGGGTAGCGGCTGTCCTGCTTGATAGGCAGTTAGGTTTTCAACTGTTTGCGCTAGGTGAATCGGCCCGAAAATAGTGTCGGTAATCGCTGGACCCGTGATACCAAAGAACCAGAAGAGACTCGACAAGAATTGATAGATTGGTTCAAATAAAGCCGTCCGACCAAGAGCTAAGAGTGGCGCTTGCAGTAAGTTGTGGCTGATTTCTGCTAAATCGTGATAAGGCGTTACCGCTAATAGCTGACGCAAAACTAAAAAGCTGACTAAACAGATACCAGATGGAATGAGATCGGTCACTGAATGAGCGACTCCCGGTGGAATCCCCGGCTTGAGTGTGAGTTGCCAACGTTTTTTCGTTGTGTAACTTAATAATTCAACTGAAGACAATCCGCAGAGCATCGCCATAAAAAGACTATTGCTATTGAGTTGACTGATAGAAAAGCCGATAAATGCCTCGCCTGCTTGATTGGTATAATCAGGATGAACTTGCTGGGACATGAGCAAAAAGACAACTACCGCTAAGGTTGCACCCGTAAAAGGATCAATCTTCTTCTCGCGACTATAAGCATACCCTACACCAAATGCAGCCAGTAAAGCAATCACGCCATATGTTGCTTGAATCAATGGTGTAAAAAAATCTTGCCAATTTTGGGAAAAGATTTGCGCCATCAATTCGGCATATCCCGGCACTGGGAAATCTCTAATAATAATCAATAATGATGTCACGATTAATAATGGTGTACAAGCCGCAAAACCATCACGTAAAGCAAGTAATACTGGTTGGCGACTAGTTTTTTCGGCAATTTTTTCTAAGACTTGATGCATGTGACCCCTCCTTTTTGATAAGGCTTTCAAGATTATTGTAGCAAGCTTTTTCGACAAAATAAATACTCCCAAACAAATTTATTTGGGAGTAAATGGTTTTATTGAATATTGTCATCTAAGGTCTATTCTACCACGGCATCGGCTACGGCTTTGGCAACAACTCCTGCGACTTCTTTATTCAGTGGTGAGACGATAATATTGTCACTCGCCAATTCTTCATCTGGTATCATACTAGCAATGGCGTGGGATGCGGCAATCTTCATCTCATTGGTAATCGCTGTGGCACGTGCAGCTAAAGCTCCTTTGAATAATCCTGGGAAGACTAAGACATTATTAATCTGATTTGAAAAGTCTGAGCGTCCTGTTCCAACGACACTAGCCCCAGCTTCTAAAGCGATGTCTGGCATAATTTCTGGGACGGGATTAGCTAGAGCAAAGATAATCCCATTATTCATTGATTGCACCATTTCAGGCGTTACGAGATTTGGACGTGAGACACCAATAAAGACATCAGCATCTATTAAGGCATCTTTTAGGAGACCGGTTTTTTCGTCTTGATTTGTGACTGCCAACATTTCTTTTTGGGCTGATGTTAAATGTGGATCCTCAGCTGAAATAATGCCATTGATATCACATAGAGTAATATTGCCGAAATTCATTTTGATTAGGTGTTTGGCAATCGCTATTCCGGCTGCTCCTGCTCCATTGATGACGATTTGTAAGTCGCCCATACTTTTACCGGTTACTTTAATGGCATTTAATAGTGCAGCTGCTACAACAATTGCGGTACCGTGCTGATCATCATGAAAAATTGGGATATCGCAGACTTCTTTTAGACGGCGCTCAATTTCAAAGCAACGTGGCGCTGAAATATCTTCTAAGTTAATGCCACCGAAACTTTTTGAAATTAGCTGAATGGTACGTACGATTTCATCGGTATCTTGCGTATCTAGACAAATCGGAAAGGCATCAACATCAGCGAATTCTTTAAATAGCGCACATTTACCTTCCATAACTGGCATACTGGCAGCTGGTCCGATATCGCCTAATCCTAATACGGCACTGCCATCTGTAATCACGGCTACTAAATTATTTTTACGAGTTAATTGGTAAGCTTGTTCGGGATCTTTTTCAATTACACGGCAAGGTTCAGCAACGCCTGGGCTATAATAGACGGCTAAATCTTCTTTGGTTGTAATCTTAGCACGCGAGATTACTTCAATCTTTCCATGAGCTTCTTTGTGTAATTCTAGGGCTTTTTGATAAATATCCATCTACTTTTCCTCCTAAATCATCTGTTCTGGTTGGCAAATTTGTTCGAATTCTTCGGCAGTTAGGACATTTTGTGCTAAGCAGGCTTCTTTTAAAGTAAGTCCTTGTTGGTGGGCGTACTTTGCTACTTGTGCTGCTTTTTCATAGCCAATTGTTGGGCTAAGGCAAGTCACTAACATTAGCGAATTCTGTAAATTTTCCGTCATTTTCGTTGGATTGGCGTCAATCCCTGTGACGCAATGCTGGTTGAATGAATGCATACCATCTGACAATAGACGAATCGACTGCATCATATT
Organism: Granulicatella balaenopterae; assembly: GCF_900111135.1. Lineage (GTDB taxonomy): Bacteria > Bacillota > Bacilli > Lactobacillales > Aerococcaceae > Granulicatella > Granulicatella balaenopterae. Next base: position 6,025 of record NZ_FOGF01000019.1, read on the forward strand.
GTGAATTAAGAGTGGCATATAGACATTCAATTGGAAATTCCCCTGTGAAGCTGCAATCGTAATCGCAGTATCATTGGCCATCACTTGAACAGCAAGCATGGTTAGTGCCTCACATTGGGTTGGATTGACTTTACCAGGCATAATGGAAGATCCCGGTTCGTTAGCCGGAATAACTATCTCGCCAATACCGCATCTTGGGCCACTCGCTAAAAAGCGAATATCATTAGCAATCTTCATCAGACTAGTTGCCAAGACTTTTAAGCTACTATGCGCAAAAGCAACACTATCCTTACTACTTAAAGCTTGAAATTTATTAGGTGCTGGCTTGTATGGTGTAGCGGTTAATTGGGCAATTTTGCGACAGATGACTTGGTCGAAATCTTCTGGTGCATTAATTCCCGTACCAACTGCCGTACCGCCAAGTGCTAATTGGTATAAATGCTTGGAACTTTCAATGATCATTTGTTGAGCTTCTTCTAACATTGCTCTCCAAGCACTCACTTCTTGACCAAATGTTAAGGGCGTTGCATCTTGTAAATGGGTGCGACCAATTTTAATGATGCTTTGGTATTTAGTTTCTAATTGCTTAAAACTTTTCATAAGCGCTTCAAGTTCTGGTAATAATTGCTGGTTAATGGCACTTAATGAGGCAATATGCATGGCTGATGGGAAGGTGTCATTGGAACTTTGCGACATATTAACATCATCATTTGGGTGCAAGACTTTTGCGCCAGCTAGTTGATTGGCTCGATTAGCAATTACTTCATTAACATTCATGTTCGTTTGCGTACCGCTACCTGTTTGCCAGACTGATAGTGGGAATGCTTCATCATGTTGTCCCACAAGAATCTCGTCAGCAACTTGGGTGATAAGATTGGCTTTTTCTGGTGACAACTTACCACATTCAAGATTGGCTAGTGCGGCTGCTTTTTTGATTAAGGCCAAAGCATAAGCGACTGCTAACGGCATTTTTTCGCTACTAATTTGAAAGTTTTTAAAGCTTCTTTGGGTTTGTGCGCCCCATAATGCATCGGCTGGGACTTGGACTTTTCCTAATGAATCCTGTTCTATTCTATATTCCATTCATTACACCTCACTATTATTTCGTTAATAATTGCTTGCCTGAAATTCCAGGTCTGGTCATTGTTTCTGGATTTAAGATGATGTCGATTGATTCTGTTGATAATAAGTTTTCACGCTTAATTAAGCTCTTAACAGTTGCACCAGTATAGATAGCTTCTTTGGCGATGTCAGCTGCTTTTTGATAGCCAATATGTGGGCATAATGCAGTAATAATCCCAACACTATGTTCAACTAACTGCTGGCAACGTGTTTGATTGGCTAGAATGCCGACAATACAATTATGGTTAAAGGTATTAATCGCATTCGTTAAGGTACTAATTGATTCAAATAATTTATAGAAAATAATTGGTTCAAAGGCATTTAATTCTAACTGGCCTGATTCGACTGCAAGGCTAATTGTGGTATCATTGCCCATAATATTAAAAGCTACTTGATTGACAACTTCTGGGATGACGGGATTGACTTTTCCGGGCATAATTGACGAACCATTTTGTTTAGCAGGTAAAGTAATTTCACCAAATCCTGTTTTGGGTCCTGATGACATTAGGCGTAAATCATTTGCCACTTTTGATAGAGAAATTGCGCTACTTTTAACGATTGCTGAAGCCATTGTAAAAATATCTAAGTTTTGAGTAGCATCCACTAAATCAACGGCTTGTACTAATGGCAATTCAGTTAATTCAGCAAGGATTGGTACGACTTCTTTCACATACTCTTCATCGGCATTAATCCCTGTCCCAATCGCTGTCCCACCTAAGTTCACAACCATTAATTCTTGACGAATATATTCCAAACGCTTAATATCACGTTCAACAGCTGAAGCATAAGCAGCAAATTCTTGACCCAAACGAATTGGCACAGCATCCTGCATTTGTGTTCTACCCATTTTTAAAATGTCTTTAAATTCAATTGCTTTTAATTCCAATGTCTGTTGAATAGCTTTTAACTCAACGATTAAATCATCAATTAAGAAAATAGTCGCAATTTTACCAGCTGTTGGAATGACATCATTAGTAGATTGGCCATAGTTTACGTGGTCGTTCGGATGTAGGTATTGGTACTGACCTTTTTCATGACCTAATAATTCAAGACCACGATTGGCGATGACTTCATTTGCGTTCATATTCATTGACGTCCCCGCCCCACCTTGGATTGGATCAACAATGAACCATTCATGTAATTCACCTGACAAAATCTCATCACAAGCTTCTGTTATCGCTTTCATTTTTTTGTTATCTAATAAACCTACTTTAGCATTTGTCATTGCCGATGCTTTTTTTACATAGGCTAAGGCGTTAATCATTTGGTCATTAATGGTACGACCTGAAATTTTAAAGTTTTCAAAAGCACGTAAGGTTTGCACGCCATAATAGGCTTGTTGGTCAATATTTTTTTCACCGATTGAGTCGGCTTCGATACGGTTTAACATTTGTATTCCCCCCATTTTCTCTTTACATCTTCATTATAAAGAGCTTTCATGCTATAATCAAATACATATAAGACTATAAATACTATAACTTTTTATCTATATTAGGAGGGCGAAAAATGTTTTCAGGTATGCATTATGTTTATCAAGTTTATAAGGAGAAAAGCTTCTCCAAAGCGGCACAAAAACTCTATATTTCTCAACCATCATTAAGTGCATCGATTAGAAAAGTTGAAGAAAAAGTTGGCTATCCCCTATTCGACCGCACTACCAAACCAATTAGCCTAACTCTCTGTGGCAAAAAATATATCCAATCCGTCGAACAAATCCAAGCCATTGAACAAGAATTTACGGATTATTTGAATGACTGGCAAGAAGCAAATATAGGTCATTTAACAATTGGTGGGACGAGTCTTTTTTGTTCGCTAGTCTTCCCTCCATTAATGGCTAACTTTACGCAAAAATATCCCAATATCGAATTAACTTTGATTGAGGATAGTACGGCGAATTTGGAACAAATGATCTTAGATGGTACGATTGATATTATCTTGGCGAATGATCAATTAGATGAAAACTTTTTCGCTTCTAAATTATTTTCACGTGAACATTTATTATTAGTCGTACCGAAAGATTTAGAGATTAACGAAAAACTAACTGACTATCAACTGGTTTGTCGTAAGAATCAAGCACTTAATGTTGAAGCTGTCTTACCAATTGATTTAACACTTTTCAAGGATTTACCCTTCATTTTATTAAAGCAAGAGAATGATTCACGCAAACGTTCGATTGAATTATGTCATTACTATGGCTTTGAACCAAAAATCTTATTCGAAGTTGATCAACAGTTAACCTCTTATATGATTGTCTCATCTGGTTTAGGAATTGCCTTTATTGGTGAATTATTGATTTCTAAATTGCCTATTTCAGATCGTTTCGTCTATTATCGCCTAGCACCAGAATTCTCGCAAAGGAAAATTAACTTCTATTGGAAAAAAGGTAAATATATCAATCCCGTAATGAAGAAATTCCTAGAAGAAGCTCAACTTTAAAAATAAATACCACAAAATTTGTAGGTAAAAAAACTCCCTCGCCTAAAAACGAAGGAGTTTCTTTATTTATCATTAGATTAATCCTAAGAAGTGTTGGAAGGCTAAGGTAACAAATGTGATTCCAGTCCAACAAGATAAGCCAAGTAAAATTGGTTTACCGCCTGTTTTGACTAAATCAACGATATCACTATTAATCCCAATCCCTGTCATCGCCATAATAATCATGAATTTAGATAATGTTTTCATTGGTTTAAAGAATGAAACGTCCACTCCATAACTTACGGCAACTGTTGTGATGATTGATGCTAATACGAAGAATAGAATAAATGTTGGGAAAGCTTTTTTTAGTGAGAATTTGCTTGCTCCATTTGTTTTCTTGGCTTCCATCATCCCTAATACTAATGTGATTGGAATAATTGCTAGGGTTCTTGTTAATTTTACCATTACAGCTTTATCTAGTGTTTGTGAGCCTAGATTCCACATGCTATCCCAAGTGGCTGCAGCGGCTGTTACTGAAGATGTATCATTGACAGCAGTTCCGGCAAAAATACCGAATGCGTCACCTGATGTTGTGCTAAAGCCAATTACTTGTCCTAAGATTGGGAACAAGATAGCCGCAATAACATTAAATAAGAAAATAACCGAAATCGCTTGAGCAACCTCACTATCATCAGCATCAATAACTGGTGCTGTTGCGGCAATCGCTGATCCACCACAGATTGATGAACCGACCCCAATTAAAGTCGCAATCTTAGTTGGAATATGCATTTTCTTTTGTAATAACCATGCGATTACTAATGATGTTGTAATGGTTGAAATAATGATTGGTAATGATTCACTACCAGTTTCTAAAATAACGTGTAAGTTCAAACCAAATCCTAAAAAGATTACTGCTAATTGTAAAATATATTTAGATGAAAACTTAATCCCTGGTTCAAACAATCTTCCTGGTGACCAAAATGATCCCAATGCCATCCCAATCAGAATCCCAAATACTGGGCCACCAATAACTGGGAAGTAGCTCCCTAATTCATAAGATACTAGCGCAATTACTAAACATGCTACTACGCCAGGTATTTTTTCTCTAAAATCACTCATACGTTTTCTCCTTTTAATAAAAATTTATTATTGATTACTCCATTACTTTACCTTATTTTTACGATAAAATAAAATTATTATTTATTATCTTATGATAAAATTTTCTTATCGATAAAAACAAACCCCACAACACACAAAAAGCCGCAAAAGTTAGCCAACTAACCCTCACGACTTTCATAAGTTTATTAAATTCTAAAGACAAAATAGCTTTACTGGAAAAATATTTTCCTTGTGCTATGATATTGGTAGTAGAAAAAAGTGAACGGTGGCTACGAATGGATTGGAGGTGGTTCTTATGAATCTAAGTGCCAAATCTAGGAAAGGAGTAGTCCTTTGTCAACTTTCGAGTGTTTAATGTTAGTTTTGGCCTCTACTAGCCTAATCGTAGAGTTGTTGAAATTAATACTGGACCTCATAAGTTTATTAAATAAAGTCGACAAAAAATAACCGTTCTCTTACGCTATAGGATAACGGTTATTTTTTAACTGAATTCCTAGCCACCGTATTAACGGTTTCTACTAGGGGATGTGTATCAGCACATCCCTTTTCGCTTTTTATTATAGCATAAATAGAAATTGAATGGCAAACGAAATCAAAATAGCTGTCCTCACGCTAATGAGAACAGCTATTTTTCTTAATGAACTATTAATTCGCCACTTTCGTCCACTGTTATCCCCCAGGCTTCTGTTATTGCTTTGGATGGATTTTGTTGAATGGATTCAGCGTAAACATCTAATTGCATCTCTTGTGGTAAATTTTTGCTTATTGTCGCAAATCTAAGCTCTTTGCCTGGTGCAACTGGCTGTTTGTAATAATAGATTTGCCCATCTAGAATCCAATCATCTTCTAAATTGATGAACTCTTTCATCTGTTGACCTGGTTCTAATGTTAAGCTTTGATCACTATTTTCTTGATAAAGCGCACAATGAACTCGCAAATAGACGGCGACATTGCCGGTATTTTTCACCATAATCTGATTATTATTTTGACTAACAAGTGGTTCAACAGTGGCTACGACTAAGTGATTGCCGAGATCTGATTTCTTTTGTAGATAGGCAATCGTTTGGGAAGTTGTCATAACGAGCGTCACGCTTACAAGTACTAATAGGAGGTATTTCAAATTACGCTTCATCATGACAGTCACTTCCTTTCTGCTTGTTTAGTTGCCAGTTATGGTAACCTGAGAACCATTTATTAGTGTAATCTGTTTTATCGATGGTGATTTTGGCACGTTTTTGCAGTGATAATGTTACTGGATACCTCACCTCATCAGCTGAAGTTTCAGTGTGATTGCGCCAATTCCATTTGGTATTATCACTAATCGTATAACTGCCAAGTGGTAATTTAACGGTGGTGGTTCCTGATTTTTGCTCGCCATCTTGTGTTAAGTGAATCGGAATGATATTGCAGTCATTGAAACTTCCCTCGCCTTCTGAAGCCTGCTCTAGGTAGACAAGATAGGTATCCGAGGCATCAGGCGCCGACACCGTGATGTCCACCCGCCCATAGAAATGATGGGTAGCCTGACCGTTTTTGTCGGTTGGCACACTACCTTGGCTGACTTCAATAATCGTTTGGTCTTTTGCTTGTTGATCGCTAGCTATTGTTACGTCGTCTTCTTGGTTATCGATTGGCTGTTCAGGGTTCAATTCACTTAACTTGTCCTCTGGTTGCGCTGTTTCTGAATCATTAGTATCGGTTAAATCATAAGCATACATTTTAGTATTTAATTGTTGAATAACTTGCGTATTTTGATACGTTTTTTCTAAAACTGTTAAAGTAATCGCACTCTGTTGATAATCTTCCTTAAACAAGCCTGTTAATAAATTACCTTCTGTGTCTTGCGTTAGACCAAATTGAATGTTATCAGTATAAAATTTTTCGTTATGACTTGCGGTAACCTCCATGATTTTAGGATAAATATCCATATTTTGGGTAATCTTTTTATCTTTAAAATCCAGCCAAGTAATTGAGTTAGGTCCACTTTTCCAAACCCATTCAACAAAATGTTGATTTCCAGTTAATTTTTCAATGATTTTTAACACAGCATCTTTATCGATGAAATATTCTTGCGTTCCATTTTTTTCAACAAAGGAGCGACTTTCATTCACAACGCTCGTAGTATATATGGTATTTCCAGCTAAATCATGATAACGAATCGTCCAGGCTTTTTCATAAATGGCGGTATACTGTTGGTCGCTAAAAACATTGGTAACGTGATGGGTTAACTCTTTGGAAACCTCTTTATCTTTCGTCACCCAACCACTAAATTTATAGCCAGGATATTCTTTCGCTTTTACCGTTAAAGTACCTTTTTGCGATGGTTCAATCCAACGATAGTCATTAGGATTTTTGCCATCATTTTGGATGATTTGATCGATATTACTTTGAACTGTGATATTGCCTTTTACAAAGATTGGGTCTAAAACCAAATTCCGCTGCATCACGGTGTCTCTTGTAACTAAAGTATCGGCTAATTGACTTGCATCATAATCCGCCTTACTTGCAAATTTGTAGCTATCTCGTTTTTCATCAGTCCAGCCCACAAAGCAAGACTTTTCGATATTTGAAATATGTTGATAATCTGGTTCTATGTCAATTCCTAATGGTTCGCCATAATTTCTGACAATGACTTGTTGCTTAGCATCATCATCTAAATTAAAAATGGCAAATAATGGTGAGTAGATACTTGTGAAGGTGTATGATTTACCTGCTTTGACTTCACCAGTGTAGCTATACTCATTTTCCTCTTTTTCTAACTCTAAAATTGTTGTTTCACCATCAACTTCGCAAAGTACACGCACAAGGCGATAGGTACGATTATCTTTGGTATTTGTTTTAAATACAGTTGTCTGATTATCTTCTGCTGTTAAAGTGATGGTGCGATAATTTGGTTTGCCTTCGATTGGCGCTAATGTGTATGTTGGTTTTTTGGGCTTGTTAATCGACTCTGGCAATTGAACTGGTTCGATATTAGTCGTCGTTGTGATATCGTATTTGGCATAGACCGGATATAAATCGATAGTCGCAGTTACTAAGTCTTTGGCAGTCACTAAATACGGTGTAATCCGTTCAATATTTTGTGTGCAATACTTTTCTTCAGTATTATACAAATAGTTCCAGATAAATGAATCCGTTGCTACCTCACTGGAGGATAACCAACCTAGGAATTGATAGCCTTCCCTTTGCATAGATTCATTACTTGGTGAGGCAGGACTTGTAACAGACGTTTGGATTTCTCTTTCTGTGTCATAAGTTATTTCGTCTACTAGTCTATCCTTATAATAATGTGGATAGGTATAATCGTATGTTTTCTCTTGTTCTAGCAACACTGGGTCTTGGTATCTTCTTAATATTTCTTGCTTTCCACCATCAGTTTGATGAAAATAAATAGTAGTCGTTACCATCGCACGTGCTTTATATATCTTAGTAGAGTTAAGCTTTCCAACGTCCATTACATTGTCTTCATAAGTCCATGCTCTACCTAGATTTTCTCTCTCTAACGTCCAAAACTTGAACTGATATCTATCAAATGTCGTATAAGTAAATGTTCTTCCTTCATCTATTGAGGTTGTTATCTTTCCTGCATCTGGAAAGTCTGAGTCTGCATAGACGCTTAGCTTATTCCCTTTGTTCTCACTATAATTATGTGAGTATACGTCTTTTGGACCGGTAATTTTACTTTCTGTTAGATTATCCAAGCAAGCCTCATCTTCTGTTTTGTGATTTTGATGTTTTGTACCCCAGTGGATAATGGTTTCATCTAAATAGCTTGGTTCTTCTAGTTTTATTAGTTGATCCTTATAATTATGCCAAATGTCTTTATATTTATAAGACTCCTTATCTAGCCCATCTTGGTGATAAGTTTTAACCCAATAGGATACTTGATATTGGTATCTAGCAATATATCTCACTTCTTGGCTAATGTCTGCTATTTTGAATTTTTCCTGACGACTGACGCAGATTTCTCCGCCATCGATTTCCTTGTACCAGCCTTTAAAGCGATAGCCTGCTGGAATTTGCCCTCCATCGTAGTCGACATCAATATACAATTCGTCGCCTGCTTTTTTGACCTGGGCTTTTCCTAGACCCGTTCTTATAGCAGGCGTATCTTCATCATGTCCTTCAATTTCTATTTGAACATTGGCAGTGGCGTCGATATAGATTGGGTACAAATCCATTGTTTTACGTACTAAATCCTCGTTTTGATAATACTCGCCCTGTCTTTTGATGGTGGCTAATTTATCGGAAGTGATGGCTTTATATCCTTTACCGTCATTTGATAACGTTGTCCAACCGTAAAATTGTGCTTCTCCTAGGTCGTCTAATGGTGGTTCTACTAAATTTGTTTTATAACGGTGCCATTGTTCTTTAATGATTTTACCCTCTACATCATGATAGCTGACTTTTCCTTCAACAGCCGCTACTACTAAATCATTATCTTTTACACCAATTGTTGCGGAATGTTCGGTTGCGACTGGTTTGGTAGAGGTTATCTCACGTAATAAATCAGTTGTTTCGACATGATGCTTTTGTACCATTGCTTTTTGGTGCCAGCCTTCAAATCGGTAGCTATTATTTAAGTGGATATCAACTTTTATTGTTTGGTCGGTCTTTGGATGAAGTCCTTGAACAGCAAAGTCATAACATGAATCCGTTGCTACTTTTTTATGCGTTAACATGGTTGCATCGATCGATACACCGGCTGCATTTGGAAAGTCAAAAGTAGCCGCAACACTGTGTCCATGTACAGGTATCCCTAGTTCGTAATCCATAACCCATTTATTGTAGAAGTCTTTTTGGGAGATATTTCGTTTCTGGTTGCCAATAAAGTCAAAGTCCCTATCTTCCCAGAAATTCACATCCTTATATAAATCATCGCTTAAAACCTTACTCTCCTCGCAATCATATTGACTTCCCACAGCATAGGGTTGGTACCCACTTTTTATATCACTTAGTCTAAAATAGGAATCCTCAATCACATTATTTCCCTTAACATATTCTACAATCCCACTTATATGAACATTTGGTTGAATAATCGGTATCACTAAAACGGCATTATATTGCGTTGAATAGATATCCCCTGCAAAACTACAGCGTTCTATTCTTCCATTTTTTAGTTTGCCGGTAATACCTCCTCCAAAACCAACAATCCCTGCTCCGACAGAAACATAAGTAGCCGCATAAAAACTCACTTCAGCTGTGCAATAACAATCATAAAAATTCGCTCCCTTTGCTCCTCCTGCAATTCCTCCTGCAAAAAGTTGTTTTCCTCCTAAGGCTCCTATTGCTACATTGTGAACATTAGAGACATAAGACATTCTTCTTCCATCTTCTGTTGTATATCTACCATCATCATTTTCATATATTATGGGGTTTCCTTCGTCTTTATAGGTGGTTCGTGCTCGGCAATAAATAATATCGGAGTTTTCTGCTAATCCAACCAGTCCACCCATATACATGGCATCACCACCAACCCCTGCAACTGCTTCAACAACGGTATTATGAACTCTTGTACCCGCAATTTCGCAATTATATAAGGTTGAATTAACTGAATAACCAACAATTGCCCCACCTGTAAATCCTCCATTGGTAATTAAGGAGACAATATTATTAGCTGTCTTAATATTTAAGTCGGAATCAATTACCGAAATATTTTCTATAATGGTATCATTGGCATAACCAACAATAATCCCCCCTTGATAAATACAACAAATCTGCGCATTCAAAACGGTCAAATTTTTAATCGTAGCACCTTCTGTCCAAGCAAACAAACCACTATTTGGACTTGGAAAGAAGAACTTCACATAGTTTAATCCACTAATCGTATGACCTTGACCATCAAATGTCCCGCTAAATGCTTGTTTATTATTTCCAATCGTTAAATGGCTCATTTCATAGTCTTCACCATATTGTGGAAAATGCTCTTTTATGTATGTATTAATCTCTTCTAAAGTCAAATCTTCTAAAGAAATATCATTCACTAAGACAATAGTTTGTCCCTTAAAATCTTCTTTTTGACTACGAATGACAAAATTAATATAGTCTTCTTTCGTTGTAATCGTTATATCTGCTGTTGAATTTTCTGCTTGCTTTACGCCCATAGAAAAAACAGGCGTAAATTGAGATAGTGTCATATTGACCACTAAAATGATGGCAATTATTTTTTGCATCATTTTTTTAGTTTCTGACATAAATATCACCCGCCTGTTTTTTAGTTAAATTTTATTTTTGATTATTGTGCTTTAAAGAATTCTTTGGCATTTTGTTTTGCAGTGTCTACACTAATTTCTGAACGTTCGCCTTCTTCACCTTCATTATTTGGTTTTGTTTTTTGGTGTAAGTATGATTGAACAGTGATGGTTGGTTTGAATGAATTTTCTTCATCGTCTTGTTGGTCTTTGACTCCTTTTTTCCAGAAGTCTTGTTCATTTGCTTTATCATCAACTACTACTTTGTTAAAGACTGCTTTTTCTGTCCAAACATTGTCACTCGCTTCTGATCCATCTAAGCCTTTTGTATACATAAATAAACCACTTGTGTATGAACCATTAGATAAAGCAGTTCCTTCAACTACTTCCCAACCGTCATTTAATGTGAAGTAAACATGGTCATTATTATTCATATTATCTGTAACATTTACAAAGACATAACAAGCTTCACTGCCTTTACCCACACCAACATATGGATCTTTTGGAATCGTTACGCCAGGTTCAAGCTTAGCATCTGGTTTCCAATGTGGTTCGAATAGGTTTCCATCCAAACGTGGGTCATTACCATCTGGATCGATTGGGTCTGTTGGATCTGTTGGGTCTTTCGGGTCAACTGGTCCACCGCCACCTGGATCGATTTCGCTAATTTTTCCAACTGTAAACTGGTTATCTAATTGACTTGAATGTGTTAACCATGACATGGTACCTGCCAATGTTAATAAGCATAATAATAATAGTAAAACTATTCCAATTCTTTTTTTACGATCTTGTTTTTGTTGTGTTTGTGTTTCCATTTCTATCGCTCCTTTTTTCATTAAAATAATTGATGCATTTTTAAATATAACTGGCCGATTTTGGGAACGGAATAGGTGACTCGTCCTTTGATATCGCTAAATTTAACAGGTTGGCTATCATTGATTAATTGTCCCTCGTGATCAAGATTATTGATACCAACTGTATGAACCACTTGCTTCTCCTGATCAATGCTAACAATGCGATGAGTAGCTACCGTATCCGAATCAAACATAAATGAAATATCATCACCAGCTCGTAAGTCTTTAGGGTTGATTTCTTTTATATAAACAACTGTGCCGACTTGATATTTTGGTGCCATACTACCGCTTGTTACGACTAAGGGGGTTAAGCCGAATAATCGTACCCCGCCAAATAAAAAAATTAACACCAAACAAGTCACACAAAATAATTTACTTAAAATTGTCATTATTGTCTTTGTCATATAGTCACCCCTTTTTACTCTTATAAATTGCACCATCATCCATAACGACTATAATATAGATGAAAAATGTCTTTCTCTCCTAATTTTTGAACGAAATTTAAAGGATTTCTTCCGGTAATCACTCCAACAAAACCCACCTCTTTCTATTTTCTGTCTCTACACTTCCACTTTACTCCCTTTTTATGATAAAATAAAATAACAATCTATTATGTTTCTATAAAATATTTTTATCGAAAGGAGGAATTGGATGTTAGATATCAAATTAAAGACTTTTTTAGAGGTTGCCAATACGATGAACTTTACTAAGGCGAGTAAGAACTTACATATTACGCAGCCAGCCGTATCTAATCATATCCACCTATTAGAAAAGGATTATCAATGTAAATTATTCGATTATCATCATAAAAAGCTTTCATTAACTAAGGAAGGTCAATTTTTGCAAAAACGTGTGCGGACTTTAGTCAATGATGAATTGATTTTAAAGGAACAATTACGAATGGGCTTACCGACAACCGAGCATTTAAAGATTGGTCTAACGAAGACGATTGGTGGCTTTATTGCGATGAAGCCTTTATCACACTATTTAAAAGAACATCATTATGAGAATGCGACGATTTCAATTAAAAATACAGCCACCCTATTAAACGAATTACGTGAAGGTACGATTCATTTGGCCTTAATTGAGGGGCATTTTGATAATCAGGAGTTTGATTCATTGGTGTATTCAATGGAGAAATTCGTCTGTGTGGCTCATAAGGATCATCAGTTTTCTAAGCCGGTTAAAAAGTTGGAAGATTTATTGGATGAGACGATTATTTTGCGTGAGGATGGTAGTGGTACAAGGGCTTTATTAGTCAATGAACTGTTTAAAAATAATTTGCAGTTAGAAGACTTTAAGAAGCGAATTGTGATTAATGCCATGCATCCCTTGATTCAATTAGTTGAGGATGATTTGGGGATTTCTTTTATGTATCAATCAGCGATTAAGGAGGAATTGCGTAGAGGTGATTTACAGGTGATTCCTTTAGAAAATTTTGAGATGAGTCATAACTTTACTTTTGTTTGGTTAGCGTCATCTATTTTTAGTGAGCATTATCAAGAGATTGCACAAGATATTACCAATGATTGTTAATGATTGCTACTATTATAGCTAGAAAAAAGCTTATAGTAACTGCGCAAGGTAGCTACTATAAGCTTTTATTTTGTGTATTTATTTGACGAATTGTTCTTTCACTTTAACAGCGATTTTGGCTGCTGAAATACCGTAGAAGTCTTTCAAGTAAGCTAGGCGTCCTACTTGTCCGAAGTGTTCGTCTACTCCGACACGGATGACTTTGGTTGGATGTACTTCTGATAAGTATTCGCAGACTGCACTTCCTAAGCCACCGATAATATTGTGGTTTTCGCATGTTACGACTAGACCTGTTTTTTGGGCTGTTTCTAGTACCATTTTTTTATCGATTGGTTTAATTTGGTAGCAGTCGATTACTTCCGCTTCGATACCTTCTTCAGCTAATAGTTTGGCTGCTTCTAGGGCTTCTCCCACGCAGATACCCGTTGCTACTAATGAGACGTCTTTCCCTTCACGGATTAATTTTGCGCCAGTTGTGAATTCGTCTTCTGGTGTATAAATATCCGGTGTGTCTTTACGCATTGTGCGGATATAGTGTACGCCACCTTCTTCGTAAGCTTTGGTTAATACAGCTTTAAATTCAGCTGGGTCGCTGACATCATAGACTTTTGCATCTGGTACCAAACGCATTAATCCTGCATCTTCAAAGGTCATATGTGTACCACCATTATGTTCGGCAGTTACTCCACTATCACTTCCGACAATGACAACATTTTGTTTTGCATAAGCTAATGAGACAAAGACTTGGTCAAAGGCACGACGAGTTGCGAATTGGCCAAATGTATGTACAAAGCAAGTTCCGCCTGATACTGAGATACCGGCTGCCACACCCATCATTTGTGCTTCCATAATCCCAACATTCACATAGCGTTCGTGTAAGATATCTTTTAAGCCGGCAGTTGACATTGAACTACTTAAGTCAGCTTCTAATACAAATACATTTTCATCTTTTAAGGCGATTTCTTTGATTGTTTCTGCATATACTTTACGCATTTCCATTTTCTAGTTCCTCCTCCAACTCACGAACTACTTGACGTACAGCTGCTTCATCTTCTGCTGATGGTCTAACGTGGTGATTTGCTTTCATTTGCTCGATATGTGGTACTCCTTGTCCTTTTACAGTATCTAGAATAATAACACTTGGACGGTTTTGTGCGAGACATTCTTCAATTCCTTTATCGATGGCATTCACATCACGTCCATCTACTCGAATCGAATATAATCCAAATGCGGTCATTTTTTCTACATAATCAAATGTCTTACATACTTCTTCGGTTGTACCGTCTAATTGTTTTTTGTTATCGTCAACGAAGACAATCATATTGCTTAAATCATTATGTGCCATAAATTGGAATGATTCCCAACATTGACCTTCATTTAACTCGCCATCTCCTACGATACAGAAGACGCGATTAGGTAATTTTTTAGCTTTATGATAATAAGCAATACCTGTTGCTGCTGAAATTCCTTGTCCTAATGATCCTGTTGTCATATCTACACCAGGAGTTAAGTTGCAGTCGGTATGTGATGGTAAGTGAGTGCCATTTTGGTTCAATGTATTTAGCATTTCCATTGGGAAGAAGCCTTTTAATGCAAGCGTCGCATATACGGCTGGGCCGCCATGTCCTTTTGATAAGACAAAGAAATCTCTGTCTCTTGCTTTTGGATTTTCTGGGTCAATATTCATATGTTTTCCATATAATACTGCTAATGTTTCAACGATTGATAGACTACCGCCATAGTGTCCGAATCCTAAGTTTAGTAACTCTTTTAATGTTTCTAAACGGATTTGTTTTGCAAATTTCTCCATTATATTACACCCTCATTCTTTTTTTGTTTTAAAAAAGATTTCAACTGGCTGGGGTAAGGTTACCCCAACCAATCAAAATCATATTATTTATGTTATGCTTCTTGTTTTTTGCCAACGAATGTAGCTACTAACATTGCTGCTAATACTGCTAAGATACCAACGATTACTGCTGTTGAACCACCCATGTTAGCTAATTTACCTAAGAAGATACCTGTTACTCCGAAGTCAGCATCTGAGAATGTTGATCCAGCGAAACCTAAATCTCCTAAAACTGGCATTAATAAGATTGGTAAGAAACTTAATACAACACCATTAACGAAAGCTCCTAATACTGCACCTTTCACACCACCTGTTGCATTACCAAATACCCCTGCAGTTGCCCCACAGAAGAAGTGAGGTACAACACCTGGTAAGATGATTGGAGTTCCTAACCAAGGCATTAAAGCCATACTTACTAATCCACCCACGAAACTTGCAAAGAATCCAATGATTACAGCATTTGGTGCGAATGGATAAACGATTGGACAGTCTAATGCTGGTTTTGCGTTTGGAACTAATTTTTGTGAGATACCTTTGAAAGCTGGTACGATTTCTGCTAATACTAAACGTACACCAGCTAAGATTACAAATACACCGGCAGCGAATTCCCCTGCTTTAACTAATGCAAATACTAAGAAGTGAGTACCACCACTTAATTCTGTTTCAATATATGATTGACCTGCTGCAAATGCAACGATTAAGTATAATACTGTCATTGTAATAGTGATACTTACTGTGCTATCACGCAAGAAACCTAACCCTTTAGGGAAGTTGATTTCTTCTGTTGAGACTGGTTTTTCACCTTTACCACGAACAGCTTTACCTACATATCCACTGATTGCATATCCTAAACTTGAGAAGTGTCCTAAAGCTACATTGTCATTACCTGTGATATCTTTCATAAATGGTTGAACTAACGCTGGGAATAAAGTCATTACAATGCCTAATGCTAATCCACCAAAGATAATTAATCCACCTTCACCAAGACCTGCAACTGTTAAGATTACAGCAATCATACAAGCCATATATAATGTATGGTGACCTGTTAAGAAGATGTATTTAAATTTTGTAAAACGAGCGATTAAAATATTGAAAATCATACCTAATAACATAATAAATGCTGTTTGAGAACCATATTTTGTTAATGCTAACGCTACAATTGCTTCATTATTTGGTACAACACCATCAACATTAAAACCATATTGGAACATTTGAGAGAATGGTTCTAAGGCTGAAATTAATACGCCAGCACCTGCACCGATTACTAAGAAACCAATAAATGTTTTAACCATACCTTTAACTGTGTCTGGTCCTGATTTTTTCTGTAATAATAAACCAATTAGTGATACTAATCCAATTAAAATGGCTGGTGTACTAAAGAAATCTTGTAAAAATTTTGTGAATGAACTCATCATTAACCCCTCCTGTTTTATTTAATTTTATAATTTACCATAGTCTTTCATTGTTTGTGTCACTTTTTCACGTAATTCATCCATATCGATAATACTATCCAATACGACAATGTTTTCTAAGTGTTGGCCACCTTCAGCGATATCTTTTGCTAAGAAGAATACATCTGCTGAGCCTGGAGTTGCTGAACTTAAATCAGAGTGTTCTACTTCAACATCAGAAATTCCTAATTCACCTAGAATTTGTTCGATGTTCATTTCCACCATAAAACTTGTTCCTAATCCTGATCCACATACTGCCATAATTTTCATAATAATTCCTCCTATAAAATATATTTTTTAAATAATTGCTACCAAATTCATAACTACCGCTTTAGGCTTCTTCGCCTGATGAGATTACCGCTAAGACATCTTCAACTGTTTTTGCATTTTCTAATTCTTCCATTTTTTCTTTTGTTGAAAGAATACGAGTTAACGATGACAATGCGCGTAAGTGGGTTGTATTATCCACCGCTGCTAAAGTGATAAACATATCAACCTCATGTTCTGGTTTATCTTGTAATAATACTGGTTTATCTAATTTTAAAAATGACATACCAATCTCATTGACACCATCTTCTGGGCGTGCGTGTGGAATGGCTACATTCTTCCCAATATGAATATATGGTCCAAATTCATTCACACGATTAATAATCGCTTCCACATATGATGGATTAATTTTTTCTTTGTCTGCTAATGGTTTGGCAGATAAAGCGATGGCTTCTTCCCAAGTTAAGTCTTGGTCTGAAAAAGCGATATAGTCTTTTGTTAATAATTCTTTTAACATTGGCTGATCCGTCCTTTCTATCGAGGTGTAATTGTTGATATATAATGATAAATCTTGTTCTAGCGCTTCAATATTAGTTATCTTGGCATATTTTTGTACGATTTCTATGATACGATTGACAGTTGGTAATTTCTGATTTTTGATATTAAAATCTTGATTAACCACATCTAATAAATAATTCTTTTCATAAATCGATAAGAGTGGTTTGGTAACGTAGACTGGCACTTCTGCTCTCATAAAGATGGTTGAAAAAATCATATCCACATCCTTGTAGCTATCCGTCGTCTTAAAAGCATCGACAATCCATTTGAAATCAGGAAATAATTCCTTTAATTGCGACTTCAACATTTGAGAGGAACTAATCCCATTTGGACAAATGACTAAAGCTGTTAATTGCTCTTTTTTAGCTTTGCGACTTTTAATCTTACCACCAAAATACATGGTCAAATAAGTAATCTCATTATCTGAAATTGTTACATCCAATTCTTTTTCAAATGGAATAAGTGATTGCTTCACGATATCAAATAAAAATCGATAACGCTCAATAATCATCTCTCTTAATGGATTTGCAATCGGAATCTCAAAAATAATTCGATAATATGCAGGTAATAAATGCTGTCTTAATCCTTTTTGTAAATCCAAACGTTTGTCAAAAATAATTGCAAGCTTCTGCTCAACGAATAAAATCATTTGATCAGCATAATTTTGAATGAGGTCACTGTTCTGGTCATAATAATTCCCTTGAACAACTCCAAGCAAGATTGCTGCCAAATAATAAGCCTCTGTTTCTTCCCAATCTGAATTCATTTGGTGAATCAATTCTTCTGCTACTGGCATAATGCCACTTTTTTCAATACAATTAATTTGTAATTCAGTTAGTTCGATCTGATCATGCTTGCGCATTAATAATAGACGATAATACCAAACAATCACTTCTAAGCGAGCTAAGGGAACTAATAATTGATGTTGTTGTAGCGTTGTTTCAAATTGCTGGACTAATGGCTTAATATTTGCTTGTTCGTTCCAGTCTTCAATCATATGTTCTAGTGCTCGTTTGCCTAGTGGGTATTCAAGTAATTGATCCATACAAATAATTGCGAAGCGTCGTTTATCCATTTCCGTTCCTTGAATATGATAACCATCTTTACGCGTATATATGAACTGTAAGTGATGCTTTAAACATCGATTGCGTAAGGTCTTCACATCTGAGGTGGCGGTATTTTTACTAACTTGCAATAACCATTGTAAATGATAACTACTGACCTCCATCTGTCTCACAAAAACGTATAAGTATATCAAAGCGGGGCGTAATTTTTCATCAATTACAAACTTCTCACACTGCAAAAATTCTTCCGACATAATTTTGTCTTCAATTGCTGGATCGATTTGAAAATGTGATGCATAAATCTGCACACCTTGATATCCCAATCCTTCCAATACATCATTTAGCTGATCTAACTTTGATTGTAGTTGTCGTGAACTTAATTGATGTAGATGCATAAAATTCTCTACTTTCATCATTGGATTCGCTAAAATATTCAATAATAACTTCATTGATTCGTTATCTATCATATATATCCCCCACACTCTTATTATAAAAGCCCTTTCAAAAAAGTTCTATAGTTGTTCATCCCAATCTGATGTCGTATTTTTTACATATGATTGGGACGTATAAGTTCATTATAATATACGTCATAAATAATTAAAACTGCTTTTCGGCTTTTATTCACATCAAATTGCCGACATTTTTTAGTTACTTTTCCTACATTGTATACTCTTTTTCTGTTTAATCAGCTAAAACAACCTACTATTTAACTTTATTAAGACCTATTTTATGACATCCTGCTACCTCTCTAATGATGAAAGATTTTCTATACAAAAAAACTAGATAACTTTCGCTACCTAGTTTGTTGATTTTTAGATTTATTTTTTGCGCAATGTAATATTTAATAATAATGCACCAACAATACCACCAATAATCCATGAAAGAATATACATCAACGGATTTGTA
This sequence comes from Granulicatella balaenopterae, assembly GCF_900111135.1. Classification (GTDB taxonomy): domain Bacteria; phylum Bacillota; class Bacilli; order Lactobacillales; family Aerococcaceae; genus Granulicatella; species Granulicatella balaenopterae. The sequence continues at coordinate 25,357 of NZ_FOGF01000019.1, forward strand.
ACACCACCAACTAAGACTGCAAACAATCCGCCATGTGGAACTTTACTTACACAGTTGAATAACATACTTAATGCACCTGCAGTACCTGCACCTAATGCTAATGATGGAATAACTTTTAATGGATTTGAGGCAGCAAAAGGAATTGCTCCTTCAGTAATGAAAGCTGCACCCATTACGTAGTTGACTAATGCACCGCTACGTTCTTCTTCTGACCATAAATGTTTGTTAATTGTTGCAGACATTGCGATTGCTAAAGGAGGCACCATACCACCAACCATAACGGCTGCCATCACATCTGAACCTGCACCATTTGATGAAGCTACTAATGCTGTACCTGTAACATAAGCAGCTTTATTAATTGGGCCACCCATATCGATTGACATCATTGCACCAACGACAAATCCTAAAACAATTGACCATTCAGTTGGGATAGAATTTAAGAAGTTCATAATACCGTTCATCACAGCACCCATTGGTCCATTAATTACGAATAACATTAAGAATGCCATTGATAATACACCTAATACTGGGTAAATGAAGATTGGTTTTAAACCTTCTAATGATTTAGGTAACCATGCAAATGCTTTTTTCAAGCACCAAACAATTCCACCAGCTAAGAAACCAGCAATTAATGCACCTAAGAATCCTGAAGGCAGCGCATCTTGGAAAATACCTGTACCACTAAAGTCACTAATAACACCTGGGTTAGCAAAAATACCACCCATAAAACCAATCACTAAACCAGGACGGTCAGCAATTGATTGTCCAATAAAACCAGCTAACATTGGTAACATCATCGCAAATGATAATTTACCAGCCGTCATAAAGAATTGTGCCATTGGGTTGTAACTTGGATCTTCAGGATTAAATGCATTAATTCCCCAGAAGAATGATAAAGCAATTAAAATACCTCCAGCCACAACGAATGGTAACATATGTGATACCCCATTCATTAAGTGTTTATAGAATTGGCGACCGAATGATTCATTTTCGCTTAATTCTTCCATTGCTACTTCATGATTTGCATGATAGATTGGTGCATCAGCATGAATGGCTTTAGTCACTAATTCTTCTGCTTTATTAATACCGTCTGCAACTTTTGTAATGATAACAGGTTTCTCATGGAAACGAGCCATTTCAACTTGTTTATCAGCTGCAACAATAATAGCTGTTGCTTCTTTAATATCTTTTGCTGTTAATTTATTATTAATTCCTGCTTGACCATTTGTTTCGATTTTAATTTTTACGCCTAGGTTTTTAGCAGCTTGTTTTAACTTTTCTTCGGCCATAAATGTATGAGCAATTCCTGTTGGGCAAGCTGTTACGGCTAAAATATAAGGTTCGTCTTTTGAAGAGATAACTTCTTCAACTTCTGCTTCTTCAGGTTCTTCATCAAATTCCGCAAAAATTGCAACGACTTCTTCAGGTGTTTGCGCTTTTAATAATGCTCCTTTAACACTTGGCTGCATTAAAACTGAAGATAATTGAGCTAAAGCTTGTAAATGCTCACCAGTACCTACTGGAGCAGCAATCATAAAGAATAATTTAGCAGGTTGTTCATCAAATGATTCCCATTCTAAACCTTCTGCTTTACGTCCAAATACAATTGCAGCTTTTTTAATAACTTCATGTTGGGCATGCGGAATTGCAATCTCTTCACCGACACCGGTTGTTGATTGTGCTTCACGCTCTTTTAAAGCTTCAACATACAATTCTTTTTCTTCTCCATCTACTAATAAGCTAGCTAATTCAACTAATGCTTCATTTTTTTCTGATGATTGCATTGCTAAATTCATTGCTTTAGTATTAAACAATTCTGATAATTTCATTTGCTTTTTCTCCTTATTATTTGACTTTTTCTACAATAATTTGCGGTAATAATTCTTCAATATATTCTTTTGTTGCAATTCCAACCGAAAATGCTGTCGCACTACCCGTTGCAGCACCTCTTTGTAAACTTACACTATAATCATTAGTTGTAATATAAGAAGCCATAAAGCCAGCTAGCATTGAATCCCCAGCACCCACAGAGTTTACTACTTGCCCTTTTGGAACATTTGAGCGGTATACCTCACCTTTTTCCGTTAATAATAATGCACCAGCTCCACCACGTGATACTAAAATATTTTTAGCTCCCATATCTTGTAGTTTTTGCGCATAGTGAATAATTTCTTCTTCATCCGAAATAACCACATCGAATAATTCTCCCAATTCGTGGTGGTTTGGTTTGATGATGAATGGTCCATGTACTAAGCACTCTTTCAATAAACTTTTATTGGTATCTAAGACCAATTTAGCTTGTTGTTCTTGACACATTTGAGCTATCGCTACATAATGCTTGGCACTTAATCCTGGAGCTGCATTCCCCGCTAGGAAGACTACATCATCCTTTTGAATACGACTACTTAAATACTGAAACAATTGACAAAATTCTTCTTCAGAAATTGTTGGTCCTGCTGCATTGATCTCTGTTTCCTCTTGACTTTTCAACTTAACGTTAATACGTGTTGTACCCATTACTTCAATAAAATTAGTTTGGATATTATCTTTGGCTAATTCACTCTTAATATACTCCCCTGTAAACCCACCAAGAAATCCAGTCGCAATATTATCGTAGCCTAAACGTTGTAAAATAACAGAAATATTAATGCCTTTCCCACCAGCAACATAATTTTCTGAAGTTGAGCGATTTAACTCACCCAATTTGCAATCTGTTGCTTGAATTACTAAGTCAACAGCTGCATTAAATGTAATCGTATAAATCATAAATTATTTTGTCTCCTTTTGGTAAATCATTGTCTTTTCAGAAGTTGCTGCTAATTGCCCATCTGTTAACTCTATTGTAACAAGATCACAATCTTCAATATCAGCCACTTTACAAAAACTAACTTTGCCGAATTTTGTATTATCCACACAAACGAATGATTGACTACTTCTAGCAATTGCTAAACGCTTAATCATCGCTTCATCTTCATCAGGTGTTGTATAGCCAAACTCTGGATCAACACCATTCATTCCTAAAAATGCTTTACGAAAACGATATTGCTCTAATTGCATTTGTGCTGAAGGTCCAATAATTGCTTTCGTCCCTTCTTTTAATTGTCCACCTAATAAATAGGTATTAATTCCTTCTTCAGATAATGCTAGAGAATGATGAATCCCATTTGTTACAACGCGAATCTTTTTCTCTTTTAAATAAGGAATCATTTTTAGAGTTGTTGTTCCTGCATCAATAAAGATCGTATCACCTTCTTCAACTAATGAGGCAGCAATTTTACCGACTTCTTCTTTCGAATGAATGTTTTTGACCGTTTTTTCATGGTAAGCAAATTCACGTTCAACTGTATATTTCCTTTTAGCTCCTCCATGTATACGAGTAAGTTTGCCTTCTTTATCTAATTGCGACAAATCCCGTCGTATTGTTGACTCAGAAGCATTTAATAATTCGCATAATTGGTGCAAATGAACAACATTCTGTTTATTTAACAAATCTAAAATTATTTGTTGTCTTTCTTCTGTAAGCATTTCCAACCACCTCTTATTGATAATTTATCATAAAAATTCAGTCATTTCAAGCATATTCAGTCATATTCTGTCAGTTTTTTCAAAAAAACAAGCTAACCAGTCAAATTAATGACCGATTAGCCTATTATCTTTTATGCATTTAATTTATTTTGTAGTGCTTCCCAATCTGATAAGAATGCTTTGATGCCATTATCAGTTAATGGATGTGACCATAATTTAGGGAATACTGTTCCAGGAATTGTTGCAATATGTGCGCCTGCTAATGCTGCTTCTTGGAAGTGAGTAATATTGCGAATACTTGCTGCAATGATTTCTGATTCAAGTCCATAAGTATCTAACACTTGGCGTAATTCAGCAATTAATTGAATGCCGTCAATTCCAGTATCATCCAAACGTCCCACGAATGGGCTAATATATGTAGCACCTGCTTTAGCTGCTAATAAACCTTGTGCCACGCTGAAAATTAATGTGACATTTGTTTTAATGCCTTTTTGTTTTAAGATATGAGTTGCTTTTAAGCCTTCTTCTGTCATAGGGATTTTTACAACAATATTTGGTGCCCATTGAGCTAATTTTTCAGCTTCTTCTACCATACCTTCTGCTTCTAAGCTAATTACTTCAGCACTTACTGGACCGTCAACAATTGAGCAGATTTCTTTAATAACTGTTTCAAAATCACGTCCTGTACGAGAAATAATGGTCGGATTAGTAGTGATTCCATCTATCAGACCTAATTGATGAATTCGTTTAATTTCCTCAATATTTGCAGTATCTAAAAATAATTTCATTAATACTTCCACCTCTCTATTATCCTGTTTTTTGTATAAGAGCCATTTCCATTATCATAATGTGAAACCGCTCTTATTAAAATAGTAGCACTTGTTTTAAGATTTTTCAATATGTCTTTAGTTTTATTCAGAATTGGTCATCTATTACTAAAAGGAATTACTTTGATAGCTAACAAAAAAAATAGGACCAACTTAGTAACTAGTCCCATTTTCATAATTATTTCGGTAAATTTTCAATTACTTCATTTTTTTCTGGTATGGATGGAATGGCACCATGTCTTGTTACGGCGATAGATGAGGCTTTGGCACTTCTTTTTAAAATTTCTTCAATAGGTAGTTGTTCTAAGAGTCCTGCTAAGAAGTATCCTGTAAATGTATCCCCTGCTGCCGTTGTATCGACAGCTTTTACCGTGAAGCTTGCTTGTTCGAGTGTTTGTTCTTGGTCGCTATAGATGGCACCTTTTTTACCTAGCGTTAGCATCATTTTGGCTGTGGGGAATTGTTGGTGCATGGCATTTAAAATATCTTTTGCTTTGGTTTCCCCAGTAATTTGGTATCCTTCTACTTCATTCAAGATAAAAATATTAATCTTTGTTAGATCGACGCTTTTTAATTTGTCATTGAATGGCGATGGATTCAAAGCAATGGTCATCCCTTTTTCGCTAGCTACTTCGACAATATAAGGTAATAGATTGATTTCGTTTTGGATTAATAATAAATCTCCCGCCGCAAAATCAGCCAACACATAATCAATGTATTCTTTCGTAAATTGTTGATTGGCTCCACCATACAGTAAGATACAATTCTCGGCTTGTTTATCGATTTGAATAATCGCATGTCCCGTACTTTCAGCAACCATTTTGATATATTTTGTTTGGATGCCATATTGCTTGCATGCTCCAAGAAAGACTTTACCATCTTCACCAATTAAGCCTGCATGATACACTTCTGCTCCAGCTTTTGCTAAAGCAACTGTTTGGTTAAAACCTTTCCCACCAAGAAACATATCCATACCACTTGATTCTTCTGTCTCGCCTGGCATAACAATATGATCCATTTGATACACATAATCCAAGTTCATCGAGCCGATGTTTAATATTTTCATAATTTTCCTCCTTGCTAAACCAAGTATAGTTGATTCCTAAATAATGTATTGTCCTTTGTTAGTATAGCAGATTCTACGTAGCTCTACAGCAAAAAAACGCACCTCTTTCGAAGTACGCCTCTCTTTTATGATAATTTATCTAATTGTTCTCGTAAAATATCTTCTGTAATACCGCCAATATATTGCTCAACCAACTCCCCATTACTATTAATAAAGATATGAGTTGGGATAGCACGAATCAAATAAGTTGTCGCAAAATTATTTTGATAATCATATAAAATTGGGTAAGTAATGCCCATCTCTTTTGCAAATGATAAAATACCTTCCTTATCTGTATCACCGGCACCTTGATTTTCAAATTCTTCATCACTTGGCTGAGTTACGGACAAGAAAGCATAATCTTCCTTATCTTGATAATCTTGAAAGACTTTTTCAATTATAGGGATTTCATGTCTACATGGACCGCATTTTGTTGACCAGACATTAATATAGATTTTCTTACCAGCATAATCTTCCAGCAAGACACGCTCACCTGATTCATTCTTTAAAATAACATTCGGAGCTTTTGCTAATGACTTTGCAGTAGATGCAACTGATTCAGACACAGTACCTTCCGTATTCTTTTGCCCTACTTGTTCTTGCGCTTGGCAACCAGCTAATAATACCGCACCAATACCTAAACTATATAAAAATTTCTTCATATTTACTCTCCTTTAAATCGTGATTAATTTAATAATTGACGAAAAAGAGCCAGACAAGATTGATATTCCAATCAGTATTAATAACACGCCGGATGCAATCTTTGTATAGCGTAAAAACTTTACTTGACGATTAAATACTGCCATAACTTTTTGTGAAAAGAAGGCAATTAAGATAAATGGCAAAATAAAGCCAATACAATAAATAATAATAAGGATTAAACTATAAATCCCATGATGTGTACTTGCATAAAAGAAGACACTTGCTAAGATCGGCCCAATACATGGTGACCATGAAAAACTAAATGTAAAACCCATTAATAATGCTAAAAATGGTGTCATTTGCTTTTCTGTAGAATAAATCTTATTTGTAGCAGAAAACTCTCTAGCTAAAAGGTTTGATTGAATAATATCCAATTGTAAGAGACCCATTATGATAATTAACACCCCACTAAACACTTGTAAAAATGTCATATGTTGCATAAATAATCTACTTAAAGCGCTACTTGCAAATGCTAACACGAAAAAGGTTAAGCTAATTCCGATGACAAAAGCAATCGTATTACTAAAAACCGTTTTCCGATTATATATTAACTCACCATTTTGATCCTTTGTACTATTACCAGCTAGAATTCCAACGTAAATCGGTAAGACCGGTAAGACGCATGGAGAAAAAAATGATAAGACTCCTTCTAAAAATAATGCTCCTAGTTCTAAATGATTCACCCTATTCATTCACATCCTTTATTTATTTTTAAGATAGTTATGATACATTGCACTTTTAACTATAAAAAGCGTAATAAACTAAACCCGAAAATATTCGCTAATGTATGTGAGGTTGCTAATGGGAATAAATTCTCACCATTTTTCTTATAAATAATATAATAGACTGTTCCAATGATAACACTTGTAAATGCAATCATAAAGCTGGCTGTATGAAGATGTACTAAAATACGAATCACAATACCATAAAGATAACTACACATGTGACAATCATCCGAAACAGCTGAGCAAATCCCTAAATAGAAAAATTCTGTATAAAATCCATTTAGAATCGTATAGGCTACATACATTGGACTTACTTGTGTCATAAAACTTGCAAGAGTGACTTGCGGAGTATTTTCAATAGTTTCAGTAATACCATTAGTTAACATATGAATACCATCACTAACTATCCCTAAACCAAAAAATATCGCCAACGCAAGCAAAAGCGTCTTAATTGTAACTTTATAATTCCATCGACTAAAGTCAAATTTAGTAATCCTTAAATAAAATAAAGCTGCAATCAATTGGAATAATTGAATTAAAATCGAATAAATAGTATCTGATGCAACAATATCGCCAGAAGGTACAATCTCATTCCCACTATGTAAAAACATTATAATTGATAGACACAATGTTGGGCCTAACATTATAATGGTTAGTATACCAATGTCCCACCAATTTAAATTTTTCTTCATATTTCCACCTCTTAACTTTTTTGCTATGTTCGATATTCTTTGATAGTTACATTATAGCTAAAAAAAGTATTTCTTCAAAATTTTGTGTACTATTTTTTTATAAAAAAGATAATCATTATTAACAAATTAAGTCTAATATACTTAAATGGTTCTTGAAATTTTGTTCATTCTTCATTTAAAAAGATTTTATACTTTTCTGTATATTGATTTTTAATATTTACCAAATAGTACTAGAGTTATTATACCAATATTTTTACTAACAATAAAACATTTACTTGACTTTTTGCTTAAAAAACAAATCTCTGCCACTTTTAAGGATTTTAGTGTCATTTTTTTTAAAATACTATCCTTTATTAAGTAATAATATAGACATAATTCTGTCTAAAACATTCTTTGTAGTTAAGCTTTTAATTAGTTTTTGTAGTTTAATATTCATATTTTAGACGTTATTTAGTTTATAATAGTTCTTTTTTATAACATTTTATCTTTTAGCTTCAATAAGATATACCAGCTACTCATGAAGTGGTATTTTTTTGTGGGAGTTGCTTCAGCATACAAAAATACACCTTCCAGCAGATAATCATTTATCCAATAGAAGGTGTATTTCATGTTGCTAATTGATGTTAGCGCCGATTTTTTGTTTTACTGCATTGCTAATAATGCTTAGAACACTCGCTTATAGCCTAGGACATATGGTCGAATACTCCAGTCAACTGGTTTGATCATACAATATGGTGGCCATTCTTCGATAACTTTATTATCACCTATATAAATTGCGATATGAATGACTGTTCCATATCCATTATGATAAAATACTAAATCCCCAGGTTGTCTTTCTCGTGCTGGGATAGTTGGAATTCTACTATCACTCCAAAAGTTTCTTGATTCATATTCATAAGCTGGCAAGGCATGTCTTTTTGGACTAATTGGATGTGGATCATATCCCGCAGCATATAGACTTTGCATCACTAATCCTGAACAATCACAATATGTTCCTGGTGCACCTGCCCAACATGCGCGGTAAGTTGTCCCCAAGTATGACTTTGCAGTTTGAATCATTGCTGCAATTCGTTCATCACGTGTATTATTCTTATCAGCAAGAAGTGGACTAATATAATATCCAGGTAAATTAATTAATTTATTTGGAGTTGCTTGGCCATTTGTACCATTAGAAAGCTTCCCATTAGCAGAAAAATTCCCATCCCTAAACAGACATATGCTACCCCTAATAAATTCATCAATAACAATTGAAACTACTATAATATTGTGCCATTTTAAAATTTTTTCATAACATTACTTCCTTTACCATTTTTTATGACAAATATAACAAATTAACTATTAAATTACTGCTAAGTGTTTTTTTATAAAAAACCGTATAAATAGTATTATCATTACTACTTATACGGTTTTATTATTTATTATTTATTATTTATTATTTTTTATTCTTGATAATAATTATCCCAAATAAACAACTTATACATGCTAACATACTAGTAACTAACATTGATTTACTTCCTGTTTTAGGTAAATTAGATGTAACTAATTTTTCTACTTTAGTAAGTGAAATTGGTGTTTCTGATTTACTATAATTATCAACAACAACAAGAACACCTTCTTTATTTACTGTTGCTTGATTATTTTCTACTATTACTTTTCCATTTTCATCTACTTTAAAAGTAATATCTGTAACCACTTCAAATCCTTTTGGTGCATATTTTTCTTTAAAAATATATGTTCCTGAAGCCAAAGTAACTTGATGTACATCTTTTGTACTTTCCCAACTGTCTATTTTTTCACCTTTTTCATTATAAAGTTCTATTTGAGCTCCTTCTAATTCTTTCCCATGAATATCTACTTTTGAGATAGAAATAACATGTTTATTTTCTTTTGGTTTAATTTGTTTAACCACGATTGTTTGTGCTTTATCATTTAGATCGGCATGCATTGCTTCGTGGTGTTTTGTTCCTTCTGCATACTCAAATTGGTTAATACTGCTAGCTTTTTCAAAGACAACATATTTTGCATTTGCTTCTAGTTTCACATTTTTAAATGGTACTTCTATTGTTCCTTCATCTTCTTTAGCAGTAAAAGTTATAGGTTCTGAGATAGCTACTTCTTGTAGTTCTTTTCCTTCAATAACTTTCATTAATCTACCAGTAATTATATATTGTTCTCCAGATTTTAAATTAATATATTTAACAATATCAATTATATCTTTTGTAACTGTATCTTCACCAATTGCTATTGTTGCTGCTTGGTCAGAAGTTCCTGTCACGTTATCTAGTTTGACAGTTGTTAATAAATTACCTGTTTGATAAGTTGGTTTCCAAGTATCTTCTTCTGTTTCAATTACTGTTTTATCGTCGTATGAGCCGCTTTCTCCCGGTGCTGTATTCTCATCTATGTCGATAATTTCTGAGTTCCCTTCTTCCGTTTCAATCACTGTTTTATCATCGTATGAACCACTTTCTCCCGGTGCTGTATTCTCATCTATGTCGATAATTTCTGAGTTCCCTTCTTCCGTTTCAATCACTGTTTTATCGTCGTATGAGCCACTTTCTCCCGGTGCTGTATTCTCATCGATGTCGATAATTTCTGAGTTCCCTTCTTCCGTTTCAATCACTGTTTTATCGTCGTATGAACCACTTTCTCCCGGTGCTGTATTCTCATCGATGTCGATAATTTCTGAATGACCTGTTTCAATATTTGTTTGGTTAACCACAATTGTTTGTGCTTTGTCTTTTGGATCAGCGTGTTCTGCTTTATGCGGTTTGTTGCCATCAACAAATTCCCTATTTGTTGTTGATTCTGCATATTCATACACCACATATTTATGATTAGCTGTTAATGTTACGCCTTTAAATGTGATTGAAGTTGTACCTGTTGCTACTTGTGGTGTGAATGTTGTTGTGGCTGTTGCTACTTCTACTGGGTTATTAATGTTTGTAATATCCATTAATTTACCTGTTACTTGATATTCAACACCTGCAAATAAATCTTTGTAATCAATTGTATCTGTTACATTTGTTGTAACTGTATCTTCACTGATTTCGATTGTTGCTGCTTTGTCTTTTGAACCTATTGCATCGCCAACATTAACTGTTGTTGCTAATGTACCCTTTTTGTAAGTTGGTTTCCAAGTATCTTCTTCTGTTTCAATCACTGTTCTGTCATCGTATGAACCACTTTCGCCTGGTGCTGTATTCTCATCTGTTTCGATAATTTCTGAGTGTCCTGTTTCAATATCTGTTTGATTTACCACAATAGTTTGTGCTTTATCTTTTGGATTTTCATGAATTGCTTGGTGTTTCTTAGTAACTTCTTTACCCTCTTCTTGGTATGTATATTCTTTAACACTTTCCGCTTTTTCATAAACGACATATGATGTATTTGCTTCTAATGCTACATTTTTAAAGCGTACTTCCACAGTTCCACCATTTTCTTCTGCTGTAAATATTACAGCTTCTGAAGTTTTAACTGCAACTGGTTCTGATCCATCAATTATTTTCATTAATGTTCCAGTCAATGTATATTGTTCACCAGATTTTAGGTTTGAATATCCCACTGTATCAATCACATCTTTTGTAATTGTGTCTTCACCAATTTCAATTATTGCAGCTTTATCTTGTGAACCTGATACGCCACCTACATTAACAGTTGTTTTTAATTCGCCAGCTTTGTAAGTTGGTTTGGCTGGTATTTGAATTTCTTTTTTATCTTTAGCTGTATTATAGGTAACAATAGGTTCTACTCCGATTATTGTTTGAGTAATGACATCGGATTTTGCACTTATTAATGAATTAATTTTCGTTAATTTTTGGCTTATCTCTACTTCAATAGATAATTTTTGTGCATCTTTTGCATTTTCTTTTAATTTAAATTCAACTTGTTTTGCATCTTTTTGAAGATTATTCTTTTCTTCCACTACTTTTCCATCAGCTAATAATTTAGCTTTAATTGATAAGTCTGTTCCTTTAGTTGTAAAGTTGGCAGTAATCTTATTATCACTAGTTAGCTTCACATCATTAATTGTTACTCCTATTTCCTCTCGCGGATTTTTTTCAACTTTTTGATTATCTAAATATTGATATAGTTTATAAACTCTTTCTGCTGATTCTTTATGTAATGTGTTAACTTTATTTTTTTGTTGATTATTTAAATAATACTTACGCCAAAACCAACCTGTATGCTGTGGTTTTCCTATCTGTTCTATTGTAATATCTGCAGCTGACATTGGAAATCTTCTTTGATAACCATTATCATTAATTGAAATAACATGATGATAAGTAACATCAATATCTTCAGAACCTGTAAATTTTTTATCATCAAATAATTTTGCTTCATACGTTCTAATAGTCTCTTCTTTTTGATAAGTTCCTTTATGTAAAATCTTCCAGATTAATAATTGAGTAGCTCGAACGGCTTCATTTTCAGTTAAACCATCAATTTTTGAATTCTTTTTTAAAGTTTCCAAAGTTAAACTTGGATACGATGAAGTAATAATTGTTCTAATTTTATCTTCATTATTTTTATATTGCTTTTCAGTTTCCGTCTTTAAATCTTCTAAATCTTCTGCTTTATAATCTGCATTTATTTTTGCTGGAACATTAAGGTCAATACAATATCCTCCAATTTCATGCCCATTATTCTTTAACCAAAATAATGATGTACCATCTACAACTTTAGAGGCACGATTATCATTTTTATCATATAAATAATGTTGTACCAAATTAGTTGTTTTTTCTAATTGCCAGATACTTTGCTCCGTATTAGCCCATACCTTTCCTGCAAATGATAATGATGCTATGATCATTACTAACATACTTATCCATTTACTCTTTTTCATGACTTCCTCCTTATGCCCAATCCTTATAATAATGTATTGACTATATCATTTTACTTGTTAAATCTTCGTTAATATGATGTCACTTATATAAAATTTTTCGTACATTTTTAGCTTATTTTTGGAAAAAAATATAAAAAAAGAAATCACACAAATTAACTGTATGATTTCAATCTCGATATTATAAACCTTATTTTACAAAGAATTAGAACTACTTCTATAGACTAACGCAAAGCTAAAGATGATAAGATTTCTTGGAACTATTTATAAAATAATAAAAAATCTAATAAATCTTTTTATAATGATAATCAATCGCTAAATCTATTATACGATCAGCCAAATGTTGATTTTTAACAAGTAAAGGACCGTGAAAATACGAACAAAAGACATTTTTATAATGACAACCTTCTGTATAATCTTCACTATTATTACCAAAACCTTTAACTACCTTACCCAATGGAGCTACTCCTTCTCCCAGAAAAGTACGTCCACTATGGTTTTCATAGCCTAAATAAGTTTCATCAAATTCTTCATTATAAATTTCAACATCACCTACATAACGATTATTTTCTTGATTAATTGTGTAATAGTCAATTGCTGATATCCCCTGAATTTTTTCACCCTTATTATTAATATAATAATGTCCTAATAATTGAAAACCACCACAAATTCCTAATACAACTCCCCCAGAATTGATAAATTTAATTAGTTGGTCTTTTTTTGATTGCATATCTAAGGCTACAATCTTTTGTTCATAATCTTGTCCTCCACCAAACATAATTAAATCAAATTCATGATAGTTAAATTTATCCCCAATACTAATAATAGTTGTTTCAACTTCAATACCCTTTAACTTACAGTGATGTTTTAACATTAATAAATTCCCATTATCACCATATGTATTCATTAAGTTGCCGTATAAATGACAAATTTTTAATTTCACTATTTTTCCTTTCCTCACAAAATTAGTAAGCTTACTAATTACTAAAATTATGTTACTACCCGATTATTCACCAGTCAAACATGATGATAATTTCCAGATTTCTGTTTCTAATTTACTTTGAATTCCCAATGCCATATCTGCAATTCCTTGATATTTTTGAATTTCAGCTAATTCGATTATTTCTGTTAACTCAATAATTAAAATTCTAAAATCAATAATGATTTGCTTTACCATTTCTTCGCTATTTTTTACATTAGTTTCTTCGGCAAGTGTAGCTGAATCTAATGCTTCGGCAACAGTAGCTAATTTTAAAGCTTCAGCGATTGTTGCTATCGGTGTATTTTTCATTACTAAAATCTGCTCAGCAACTTCATCTATCACTTCATGACTATATCTATTTAATTTTGCAAATCTCTTATGTAATACGAAAAATGATGATCCATTTACATACCAATGATAACTATGCAATTTTGTATACATAACAAACCAGTTTGCTAAATGGCGATTCAATTTACCTACTAATTCCATAACAACCCTGCTCCTTTTTATTTTTTATTGATTAATAATTTCTCATTAAGTAATCAAATGCTCCTAAAGCTGCTGTTGCTCCGCTTCCCATTGAAATAATAATTTGTTTATAGATTTGATTTGTACAATCTCCTGCAGCGAAAACACCTGCTAATGAGGTTTGACCAGTTGCATCGATTTTAATTTCGCCACGATTGTTTAAGTCTACACTATCTTTTAACCATTCAGTATTTGGCATTAA
>NZ_FOGF01000063.1 GCF_900111135.1 Granulicatella balaenopterae
GAAAGCGAAGCGAACCTTGACTACTGAATGATTAACTCTTTATTTTTTTAAAAGCCAATAAGCACATAAAAAATAGGATCAATGATTTTACTCATCAACCCTATAAATTATAGAACCATTTTTTGTGTGGTTTTCAAAATATTTTAAATAAAATATAGCCATTTTTTTGATATTTTCATAATATAGTAGTATAATTTATGTCGTATTCAAAGAATGGAGGATGAAAAATGAAAGAAAAAATGAAACATTGCTCAGTAAATGTTATTGGACTATTAATAACATTACTGACAATTTGTGGTATAGCCACATTTGCCAGCTATTTACAAGCGAATAGTATTGTGAAAGCAACAGAAGAAAGCCATGATCACTACCAAGATTCATGGTTATCAAATATTGATTCGGCGGTTGAAGAAATTGATCAGCCAACATTACCAGCAGGAGCAAGTGCGACCTATAAAATGTTCACTCTACCAGCTGGAATTGAAATTGATCCAACCGAGAATCGTCAAACCTTCTATATTATGGATGTGTCTGGTAAGTACAAGGATTATGTAGATGAAGCTACTGGGAATAAAACTTTCCCGAAGGCATACATTACTTTATCTGTCGACATTGTGAATAATATGGTCGATGAAACAAAAGTATATGCACGTTTAGTAGAAAAAGACTCACATAATGTACTTGATACTTTAGTCTTAACAAAAGACAGCAAACAAGTTGGCTTTGACTTAATCAATGCTCACTTAGCAGATTTTCAACCTAAAGGAGGACCTAAAGGAGATTGGCGTTTATTCTTTAGTTTTGAGAATACTTCTACAATGACTTTTATTAATATTAGTGGTGGTGTTCCAGGTGCTTCAACAGTTATTTATGATATCGTTGCAGATACTAAAGGAAGAATTGGAACACAAGGAAAAGTTGAACAACAATCAGAGACTTTATGGAAAGCTCTTATTCCAAAATTAATTACTATGAAAACAAGATATATGTTAGCAGATGTTGAAAATCCTACTTTTGATTTATCAAATAAAGAAAAGTATGAAAATCGTCAATTTGATGAAAAAATGTTTGTTCAAGGTAATTTTAATGGAATTTTAGGTGATGCGTATACACCAATGGAAAAACGTAACTTTAAAGGTTATGAATTATTTAAAGAAACGAATGCACAACCATTAGTAGGTGATGAGTATAAAGTGGGAGAATATTACTGGAATACTGCATGGGCTCCATATGGTCTTAAAGAATTAACTAAAGTAACCGATATTACTGGTAGTGGTTCTATAGAAGTATATACGGTTAATCCATTTACAAATGTTGAACTAATTGGTGACCAAGAAACTGGATATTATGCTATCAAAGAAGATAAAATTAAAACAGTTTATCCTAAGTTTTTTGATACAAGTCATGATAATTCTGAAGAATTCTTAGAAGTATATCAAACACCAGTCATTACCCCAGGAGAATATAATACTTTTATTGATTCACCTGAAACAGCTAATAAAAATGTTCAATTCAAAACAGACCCTAATGATCAATGGGTAATGAGTAAGAAAGAATGGGATTTTGCAGCAGCTTACCCAGTTACTTATAATGGTAAAGTGTGGGCGATGGGAACAAATGAATCAAATAAAAATGAGACTAGTGCTACAAAAGTTCCAGTTTATCGTACTAAATCAGTTGATCAAAAGATTGTCGCTGCTACTACAACAAACCCACCATTAATGAATAATGGTTTCTATAGTAAGAATACACAAATAGAATCAGACGAAGAAGTATTAACAGCTAATTTTGTGATGCCATGGAGAAAAAATCCAGATGGCATTGACGGAAAAGAAGGCATCGGTGGAACAAAATTAGTTGCAGGGAATAAAGGTTGGATGGATCCAGTCGTTTATCCAAAAGGTTTCAACAAACGTTTCGGTCAAAAATCTGTACCATTAAAAAATGAACTAATTCCGCACGAACCTAAAGTATATTATTATGTACCGCAAGGAAAAGTTTTCGTTCAATATAAAGACGAAGATGGAAATACTATTAAAGAACAACAAACAGTGATTGAAGAACAAAATTCAGGTACTGACTATAATGCTGGTGGATCATTCCAATTACCGACAATTGTAACTGAAGACGGTACTATTTATGAAATAACACCAAAAGTAGAGTATTCATCACAAAGATTAAAAGATATCGATACTCCAATCGGAACAGCAACAGAACCAGAAGATGGAACAGATAAAATTACTGGTAAAGTTATTGCAGCAACTAATCAAATAATTACTTATATTTATAAAAAAGTACCAGCTACAATGACTATCCAAAAATCAGTAACAAAAATTACTGACACAAATGATAATGAATACGAAGATCAAAAATACCATACAGTTGGCGACAAAATCTATTATGCCTTTGAAGTAACAAATACTGGTAAAGCTACAATTAATGAAGTTACTTTCAACGATGAATTATTAGGCATGACAGATCAAAAAGTCACAGTTACAATTGAGCCTGGTAAATCATATACTTATCAAGTAGAATCTCCATATATCATTACTCAAAAAGATTTACAAAATGCAAAAGGTAAAATTATTAATGTCGTAAAAGCTACAGCAACTACACCTAATGGAGGAAAAGTTCCTGAAGTTTCATCAGAAACAGAAACTCCGGTAGAATCAAACCCAGCTATCAAGCTAGAAAAAACAGCTGATAAAACAAACTTAGTTGTAGGTGAAACAGTTACTTATACATTTACAGTAACAAATACAGGTAATGTAACCTTAACAGACGTAACAGTAACTGATGACAAATTAATTCCAGCAACAATTACATTAGAAACAACAACACTAGCACCAAGTGAAACAACAACTGGTACTGGAACATATGTGGTAACACAAGCTGATGTTGACAATGTCAAATTAGTGAACACAGCAAAAGTAACTGGATTACCACCAGTAACACCAGAAAACCCAACTCCTACACCAGTAGAAGATGAGGACGACAACACTATTACAACTACAACTAACCCATCAATCAAGCTAGAAAAAACAGCTGATAAAACAAACTTAGTTGTAGGCGAAACAGTAACTTACACATTCACTGTCACAAATACAGGTAATGTAACCTTAACTGATGTAACTGTAACGGATGATAAATTAACGCCAGCTACAATTACATTAGAAACAACAACACTAGCACCAGGCGAAACAACAACTGGAACAGGAACATATGTGGTAACACAAGCTGACGTTGACAATGTCAAATTAGTGAACACAGCAAAAGTAACTGGATTACCTCCAGTAACACCAGAAAACCCAACTCCTACACCAGTAGAAGATGAGGACGACAACACTATTACAACTACAACTAACCCATCAATCAAGCTAGAAAAAACAGCTGATAAAACAAACTTAGTTGTAGGTGAAACAGTTACTTATACATTTACAGTAACAAATACAGGTAATGTAACCTTAACAGACGTAACAGTAACTGATGATAAATTAACACCAGCAACAATTACTCTAGAAAAAACAACTCTAGCACCAGGTGAAACAACAACTGGTTCAGGTACATATGTCGTTACACAAGCAGATGTTGACCAAACAAAAGTCATTAACACAGCAAAAGTAACTGGATTACCACCAGTAACACCAGAAAACCCAACTCCTACACCAGTAGAGAGCGAAGATCAAAACATTATTTCTAATACAAGTAACCCAGCTATCAAGCTAGAAAAAACAGCTGATAAAACAAACTTAGTTGTAGGCGAAACAGTAACTTACACATTTACTGTCACAAATACAGGTAATGTAACCTTAACTGATGTAACTGTAACGGATGATAAATTAACACCAGCAACAATTACATTAGAAAAAACAACTCTAGCACCAGGTGAAACAACAACTGGAACAGGAACATATGTGGTAACACAAGCTGACGTTGACAATGTCAAATTAGTGAACACAGCAAAAGTAACTGGATTACCACCAGTAACACCAGAAAACCCAACTCCTACACCAGTAGAGAGCGAAGATCAAAACATTATTTCTAATACAAGTAACCCAGCTATCAAGCTAGAAAAAACAGCTGATAAAACAAACTTAGTTGTAGGCGAAACAGTAACTTACACATTCACTGTCACAAATACAGGTAATGTAACCTTAACTAATGTAACTGTAACGGATGATAAATTAACTCCATCTACTATTACATTAGAAACAACAACACTAGCACCAGGTGAAACAACAACTGGTACTGGAACATATGTTGTAACACAAGCAGATGTTGACCAAACAAAAGTCATTAACACAGCAAAAGTAACTGGACTACCACCAGTAACACCAGAAAATCCAACTCCTACACCAGTAGAGAGCGAAGATCAAAACATTATTTCTAATACAAGTAACCCAGCTATCAAGCTAGAAAAAACAGCTGATAAAACAAACTTAGTTGTAGGCGAAACAGTAACATATACATTCACTGTCACAAATACAGGTAATGTAACCTTAACAGACGTAACACTAACTGATGATAAATTAACTCCATCTACTATTACATTAGAAACAACAACACTAGCACCAGGTGAAACAACAACTGGTACTGGAACATATGTGGTAACACAAGCTGACGTTGACAATGTCAAATTAGTGAACACAGCAAAAGTAACTGGATTACCACCAGTAACACCAGAAAACCCAACTCCTACACCAGTAGAGAGCGAAGATCAAAACATTATTTCTAATACAAGTAACCCAGCTATCAAGCTAGAAAAAACAGCTGATAAAACAAACTTAGTTGTAGGCGAAACAGTAACATATACATTCACTGTCACAAATACAGGTAATGTAACCTTAACAGACGTAACACTAACTGATGATAAATTAACACCAGCAACAATTACTCTAGAAAAAACAACACTAGCACCAGGTGAAAAAACAACTGGTTCAGGTACATATGTCGTTACACAAGCAGATGTTGACCAAACAAAAGTCATTAACACAGCAAAAGTAACTGGATTACCACCAGTAACACCAGAAAATCCAACTCCTACACCAGTAGAGAGCGAAGATCAAAACATTATTTCTAATACAAGTAACCCAGCTATCAAGCTAGAAAAAACAGCTGATAAAACAAACTTAGTTGTAGGTGAAACAGTTACTTATACATTTACAGTAACAAATACAGGTAATGTAACCTT
>NZ_FOGF01000034.1 GCF_900111135.1 Granulicatella balaenopterae
AAAGTTTTGATTTAAATAGATTTACACTTGTAACTCCAAAGTCTGAAAATGATGTACGATTACAAGCTACACTTGACAATCAGAACCCCACGGGCTTGCCCGTGGGAGCAGTCAGATGTTGCAAGTTTTTTGGCGGTTATGAATGTGGGGCAATCAAAGATAGCCTTAGCCGAATATGGCAATAACCAACCGACGTTAGGTTTAGTAAGTGAACTAGCACAAGATGAAGTTTGTCAGTATAGTGTTAGTGCGAAGGCAACTGATGATACTCACCCAAATATGGTTGTGAGTGGGGAGCGTATCTTAGTGCATGTTGATTTTTCAGGCAAAGAAATTAAAGCCAATCAATCGATTAAGATAACTTGGCCAGATACGGATGATTTGGAATTTTTGGGATATGTCTGTACAAAACCATTAGTAGTTGAAAGTTCAAATATTGGACATATTGGGAGCATAGAGGTTTCTAAGCATGAAGCGATTATTACTTTTAATGAACAAGTTGAAAAAATTAAAAATATTAGTGGCTACGTTGATTTTGAAATTGAAGGATTTAATCATGCAGAGACTCGTGAGGAGAATATTCAAACAGGGAATATTTATCTAGATGGCAAAAAAGCATGTGTGATTCAAGTTAAAAAGTATAAATCGAGTAATAGAGGTACTTTTTATTATGAAAGTAGTCAGATATATGATGATGATGTGAATCATGTTCAGTGGTATATGGGAATTAATAATAATTGCGATGCTGTGAGTGAAGCAGTTGTGATTGAAAAGAGACTTTCTGCGGGACAAGAGATTAATCAGAATAGTTTTTATGTGACTGTTAATGAATCAGGGGAAAATCCGGTAGCTTATTATAGTTGGGCTGATTTTTCGGAAGCGTATCCTGAGGTAGAGTTGATGATTGACAAACAAACACCAAATCATTTTTCAATAAAGCTTCCGCAAGAATCAGTTAATTTGCATCATTTTGGTATTGGTTATGTCACAAACATTACTAATCAGAAGCAAAAAGAATTTAGTAATCATTCAGTGGTTACTTATAAAACAGGAAAAAAATTAGTAAAAAATGCACAATATTCTTCTAAAGTAGAAAATGTTTATGCAAAAACGATGGTAAAAAATGGAACACTTCCTTGTGAATTGAAAATTATTAAAGAGATTGCCGGCTCTAAAAAGCCATTAGCCAATGTGATATTTTCACTTATAGCTAAAGAACAAGCGGAAATGGTACTAACAACGGATGAACAAGGTATAGCAAATATTCAAAATCTTCCAGCGGGTAACTACACTTTAAAAGAAGTAACTGCTCCAGAAGGTTTCTTAGTAAATCCAGAAGTATTTGAATTTGAAATTGGGGAAGATGATGTTCAAGGTGAATTATATCAAGTAGTGAATCAAGTTGATCCAACAACAGTCTTCATTAATACTCAAGTTCAGTGGGATGATGAAAAAGAACATTCAGAAGTAACATTGGAATTATGTGCAGATGAACAGTTAGAATCATTTACTGTTAATAAGGAAAATCAATGGGAAATAGCAGGTGAATTTGCTAAGTATCATCCAGAAGATGGTCATAAAATTTCCTATAAAGTGGTTGCTCCAATGATTGACGGTTATGATGAGCCAGTAATTAAGGAAGAACGTCAAACAGATAAACTAACTACTATAATTAGTTATCAATCAAAAGCAATTAATCCTGAAAAACCAGAAACAGACGACAACAAAGATACAGATAAAGAAACACCAGTCACACCAGAAACAGACGACAACAAAGATACAGATAAAGAAACATCAGAAGAACCAAGCTTACCAACAACAGGTACAAAATCATTAGCAAGCATTTTAGCTATTGCGACAACATTTTCCGGTATCAGTATTGTATTAATCTCAGAACGCAAAACTAAATAATAAAAGATTACCTAAAAACAAGCACTCACTAATAAAGTGGGTGTTTTTTGTAAATATGGAAATTTTTTTGAAATTAAATCTCATATAACTAAAAGTTATCCCATGTATTTAAATTCAATTTTATAACAATATTTGATAGATAAATATGCATATATTAAACATTATGATATTTATATGATTAGATTTTAAACGGGAAGTTAAATGCTTTCCGTAATGATGCGGAAGTTCCTTCCGTTCCAATGTATACGTTTTCTTGCTAAGCTTAGTGTATCAAATGATAGGAGGTAAAATATATGACTAAATTACCAAAAAATTTTCTTTGGGGTGGAGCAGTTGCAGCCCATCAATTGGAAGGTGCATATAAAGAAGGTGGCAAAGGACTTAGTGTTGCAGATGTGATGACAGCTGGGGCTAATGGAGTTGCAAGAGAGATTACTGATGGAGTAATTCCGGGTAAAAATTATCCAAACCATGAAGCTATTGATTTTTATCATCATTATAAAGAAGATATCGCATTATTTGCAGAAATGGGATTTAAGTGTTTTAGAACCTCTATCGCATGGACAAGAATTTTTCCAAATGGAGATGAAAGTGAACCAAATGAAGCTGGTTTAAAATTTTATGATGATTTATTTGATGAATGTTTAAAATATGATATTGAACCAGTTGTAACTTTATCACATTTTGAAATGCCGTTTTATTTAGCTAAAGAGTATGGTGGTTTTAGAAATAGAAAAGTAATTGATTTTTTTGTGAAATTTGCGGAAGTTTGTTTTAAACGTTATCATAAAAAAGTGAAATATTGGATGACATTTAATGAAATTAATAATCAAGCAAATGTAGACATGGATTTCTTTCCATTTACTAATTCAGGAATCGTCTATCAAGAAGGTGAGGATCGTGAAGCAGTTATGTATCAAGCGGCTCATTATGAATTAGTTGCTAGCGCAAAAGCTGTTAAAATCGCAAAAGAAATTAATCCAGAAATGATGGTTGGTTGTATGGTAGCTTTATCACCATTATATCCAGCAACTTGTCATCCGGATAATGGTTTTATGTCACTAAAAGCTATGCAAAAACGTACCTGGTTTTTAGATGTGCACGTTCACGGTAAATATCCTAATCATATTTTAAAATATTTAGAACGTAAACAGTATCAAATTGATATGACAGAAGATGATTTAAAAGCGTTAGAAGAAGGAACGGTTGATTATATTGGATTTAGTTACTATATGTCATTTGCAATTGAACAATTAGAGAATAATCCACATTTTGATTATAAAGAAAATGATCAATTGAAGAAAAACCCATATGTATCAGCTTCGGATTGGGGTTGGCAAATTGATCCACAAGGTTTACGTTATATTTTAAATTGGTTAACAGATATGTATCATTTACCAGTTTTCATTGTTGAAAATGGCTTTGGTGCGATTGATATTTTAGAAGATGATTTAAGTGTTCATGATCAGTATCGTATAGATTTCTTGGGATCACATATTAAAGAAATGATTAAAGCTGTGGATGAAGATGGTGTTGATTTAATGGGGTATACTCCATGGGGTTGTATCGATTTAGTATCAGCAGGAACGGGCGAAATGAAAAAACGTTATGGCTTTATCTATGTAGATAAAAATAATGATGGTTCTGGAACATTAAAACGTTATAAAAAGGATTCATTTGGTTGGTATAAAGAAGTAATCGCTAGTAATGGTGAAAATATATAAAGAAAATAAGGAGTGGTTAAAATGAAAAAAGCGTTAATTATTTGTGCAGCAGGTATGTCATCTTCTTTGATGGCGAAAAAAACAACTACATTTTTACAAGATAAGGGTCACGAAATTGAAATTGATGCCATTAATGCAAGTGCAGGTGCAAATACAATTCAAAAAGATGAATTTGATTTATATTTAATTAGTCCACAAACGAGAATGTATTTTGATAATTTGAAAAAAGTGGCTGACCAATATAATAAACCAATTATGGCAATTCCACCACAAGCATATGTACCAATTCCAATGGGGATTGAAAAATTAGCTAATTTAGTAATTGAAAATATTTAAAGATAGAAAACTAGCTAAACATTCTAAAGAGGAGAAGCTGTATGTTGAACAAAAAAGAACAATTCATTTTAAAAAAGTTACTCGATATGCAGGAATCATATCTGTCCAGTACACAATTAGCAGAAGATTTACATGTTTCAGATAGAACTGTACGTAAATATATCTCTCAATTAAAAACGACAATTGAAAAACATGGAGCTTCTATTAATTCTAAGACAGGTTATGGTTATCAATTAGAAATTCAATCAAGCATACAATTTTATGAATTTTATAATCAAATGAATAAGTATATTGAACGAAAAGATGATATTGCTGTAATCCAAGAGAGTTTAGATCGTCAATACTATATATTGAAAAAGTTGTTTTTTGAAATGGAATCAGCAAAGGTTGACGATTTAGCATCAGATTTGTTTGTTTCGAGATCCACTATTACGAATGATTTAAGCTCAATAAAAAAATTATTATCTCCATATGATTTAAAAATAGATAATCGAACAAAAAAAGGGATTTATGTTGCTGGGATTGAAACTAATAAACGTCATTTTATAATGTACTATTTCTTTAACGATAAGATGATGAATGCTACATTAGGTTTTTCTTCTTATGAAGGTTTATTAAATGAAATAGATACACTGAAAATTACTAGTATAGTATTAGAAGAATGTAGGCAAGGTGAATTACATTTATCGGATTATGCGATTTATAATTTAGTATTACACATTTGTTTAGCAATCAAACGTTTAACTTCTGGATATGAATTGAAACAAATAACTTCGGAAGACGTTACAGAAGGTGAAGAAATAAAAATTGCAAAGAATATTGTTAAC
Organism: Granulicatella balaenopterae; assembly: GCF_900111135.1. Taxonomy (GTDB): domain Bacteria; phylum Bacillota; class Bacilli; order Lactobacillales; family Aerococcaceae; genus Granulicatella; species Granulicatella balaenopterae. The sequence continues at coordinate 4,799 of NZ_FOGF01000034.1, forward strand.
AGAATTTCTGCAGAATTTGAGATAACACTTCCTGAAGTCGAAGCGTATTATATTTCACTTCATTTTTTTAATCGTAATAACAGAGTGAGTTTTATTGGTTATGAAAAAGAAATCTTGGAATCGCAAATTAAACTGGCTTTTCAGCAGTTGACAGAGATTACAGGTATGCCATTTGTAGCTGATGAATTATTATTGCATGGTATATTAAGTCATATTTCATTAATGATGAATCGTGTAAAAAAAGGAACATCGATAGAAAATCCTTTATTATCTGAAATTAAACAAAATTATCCTGAAATCCATCAATTAACAATGCAACAGTTAGCAACGCTACCAATTTTTATAACGGAAGATATATCTGAAGATGAATGGGCATATTTAACAATTCACTTACTAGCTGCGATTGAACGATACATAAAACCAAAGCAATTACTAGTAACTGTAGTATGCGCAACTGGTGTAGGAAGTGCACAAATGTTAAAAAGTCGTTTAGAAAATGAATTTGGCAGTAAATTTATTATTAAATATGTTGTTGGTTATTATGATTTATCAGAAGAAATTATTCAAGATACGGATATTATTATTTCAACGATTGATTTATCTAATTTAGTATTTAAGATACCAGTATTATATGTCAGTGTGTTCTTACCAAAAGATGATGTGGAAAAAATTAATACTGAAATCGATTTATTTTACAGCAATGATACAAATATTTATACTCAAAAAAATAGAAATACAATTAAAGAAAATCACTCCAATAAAGACTTGTTGAGATTTTTCAATAAAGACTTATTTTTATTAATAGAAGGAGAGACAACACGTGATGAAGTAATTGACCAGATGATTGAATTAGTTACTAAATTCGAAAATATTTCTAGTAAAAGAGTAATAGAACAAATTAATCAACGCGAAACATTTGGTTCAGTAGTTTTTACTAAACAATTAGCAGTACCACATCCAATGGAATCTTTACATGAAAATTCTTTTGTAGTAGTAGCAATTGCAAAAGATGGTATTGTATGGGATGAACAAAACCAACAAGTTCGCTTAGTTATTATGTTATTAAGTTCTAAATATGGTCATGATGGCTTTGATAAAGTTGGTAAAAAGATGGTGTCGATTATCGAGAATAAAGAATTAGAAAATCGATTGATTAAAAGTAATAATTATCATGAGTTTATTAAGCAATTTATAGAAAATTAATAGGAGGGGTTTTGATGAATCAAGAAGAAATTCAAGCAGTATCATTTGAAATTATTTTAGCTAGTGGTGATGCTCGTACAAATATTCATGAAGCATTTGCCTTTATGCGTAAAGGAGAATATCAAGAAGCAGAAGAGAAATTAGATGAAGCTAACGAAGGTATTTTAAAAGCTCATCAATCACAAACCGGTTTATTACAACAGTATGCAGAAGGGCAAACAATTACAGTAGAAGTATTATTGGTTCATGCACAAGATCATTTGATGACGACAATGACTTTACGTGAAGTAGCTTTAGAAATGTTGGCATTATATCAGAAAGTATCATAAAAAGGGGTGGCATAGATGACTAAGCAAGATAGAAAAAAACAAACAACTATTAAAAATATGTATTTCAATCGATATTTAATCTTCAGATATTACTTAGCAGGCTTGTTCTTTTGTAACTTGTATTGGTTATATATGCATTTACCAGTCCTTAATTTTAGCATAATTTTTCCAGGGATAATGTTAGTAATTTCATTAGGCGCATTAATTGAACAAGTTCGATTATATGGTAATTTAACAGCTAAAGTTCCATTGAAGATGACTAATCTATTTATAAAATGTCAATTTCTATGTTGTATTGTAGCGTTAATCTCAGTATTTTTTAATCAGTTTTTTGTGATGTTATTTCCGATATTAATTGCAAATACTTTAGCAAAGCAATTAATTGTTGGGATTAATATGATAAATGTCATTATTTTATATTGTTTGAATAAAAGGATTACCAAAATCAAGCAAGCTGAAGATAAACCATATAAACGACTTCAACAATTAATGAATTACCTGTAATATGCAAAAATGAGTTTATGATGCAAAGGTTATAAAAAAGCAAATATAAAAGGAGGAAGATTATAATGAATGAAAGCAAAGGTTTGTTTGGATTTTTAGAAAAGTATTTAATGGGACCGATGGGGAAAATTTCTCAATATAAATTTGTTCGTGCTATTATGGCGACAGGTATGGCAATTGTGCCTTTCACTATTGTTGGTTCAATGTTTTTAGTTTTAAATGTATTACCTTTAGTTATTCCAAGTTTGTCGGGAATATTTGCAGTTACTCTTGATCGTTATACAAGTTTATACATGATGGCTACCACAGCTACAATGGGAACATTAGCATTATTCTTTAATATTGTTTTAGGTTATGAATTTACTAAAATATATACAGAAGAAGATGGCTTAAATATGTCACCTTTAAATGGTGCGTTATTATCAATGTTTGCCTTTTTAATGACAATTCCACAATTTATTGTTAATGATGGTGTTTTTGAACGTGTTGTAAGCACAGAAGAAGGTGCCTTTATTATTAATGGATGGGCAATGGGTGATGGCGTACAAAGATTTAGTTCAGCAGGTATCTTCGCAGCGATTATTATGGCAGTTATTGCTGTTCAACTCTATCGTTTATGTATCGTTAAAAATTGGATTATTAAAATGCCTGAATCAGTTCCAGAAGGTGTATCTCGCGGATTTACAGCCTTGATTCCTGCATTTATTGTGGCTTTTACGGTAATTATTGCAAATGGTATTTTAATTAGTATGAATACAGATATTTTCCAAGTTATTTCAGCACCATTTGGGTTTGTTACTCATTTAACAAATTCTTGGTTAGGTTTAATGGTTATCTACTTTATCGTTCAAGCACTATGGTTAGTTGGTATCCATGGGGCATCAATTGTCTTCTCAATTATTACTCCAATTACTTTAATGAACTTAACTAGTAATGCTGTAGATGGTACTCATATTCCATTAGCAGGTGAATTTGGTAATATGTTCGTTACGATTGGTGGTTCAGGAGCAACACTTGGTTTATGTATCTATTTGGCATATATGGCGAAATCTGAACAGTTAAAAGTATTAGGTAAAGCAGGATTAGTTCCAGCAATCTTTAATATTAACGAACCGCTAATTTTTGGTATGCCATTGATTTATAATCCATTTATGGCAATTCCATTTATTATTGCACCAATGGTATCAGCAACAATTGCTTACTTTGCGATTAATTTAGAAATTATTCGCCCAGTTATTGCACAAATGCCATGGCCTTCACCAGTTGGTATCGGAGCATTTATCGGTACTGGGGGAGATTGGAAAGCAGCAGTTGTTGCAGTAATTTGTGCATTAGCAGCTTTTGCAATCTATTATCCATTCATTAAAGCTTATGATCAACGTTTATTAAAAGAAGAATCTGAAGCAAAAATGAATTAATAAAGCGTCTTAAAAAAAGCACTCACTAATAAAGTGAGTGCTTTTTTATGTCTAAAACAAAAAGAATAGAGATAGTAACATAATAGAATTTTTATAATAATTTACTTTTTAAGTGAAAATTATTGAAAATTATGGTATATAATGATATGTTTGGAATTTATAAAAGAAATAGAAATAGTAAAAAATAAGTTTATAAAGGATATTGGAGGAGCGAAAATGACTTTTTATCAGATTTTACAGATGGATCCAGGTACGATTAAGCGTTTAATAAAGCTTAATGATAACCAACAAGAAAAAAAGAGACTAAGATGGGGAATGGCGGTTCGTTCAGTTTTGATTGTTCTTTTTGCGATTATATTTATTAGCGCTTTAACGTATTTTTTTGGTAGTGATAATAGTTCTATGGCAGTGGTGTTGTATTGTATGTTATTGGCAGTCCGCTTTGTTGATTTTGGTTATTGTGTGAGGGAGTCAATCATAGCTTTGGCGGGTATTTTATTATTATTGTTATTTTCGCCAGTGATTGCTACTGTAGCTAGTCCTATTGTAGGGTTTTTAATCCATTTTTTCAGTTTTTTTGCTATTTTATTATTAAGTGCAGATCAGCCTGAGATGGGGAATGGTAGTTTATATAGTTTTGCTTATATTTTTTTATCGGGGAATCCTGTATATGGCAGTAGTTTGTATCAACGATTTTTGATGACTGTGGTGGGATTTGTAATTTGCGCTGCGGTATTTTATCAAAAACATGCTCAAAAACACCAAAAGTTGAATGTATGGAATCATCTAAAGAAAATCGATATCACCCAGCATAAGTATCAATGGATGGTTCGGTTTGCGTTGGGGATTAGTTTACTATTAACAATCGGTAGTTATTTTCAGATTAGACGTTTTATGTGGGCAGGATTTGCTTGTGCTTCTTTATTGTCTGATCATTCTGAAGATCCTTTATTAAGAGAACGTTTTTGGCAACGTTTATTGGGTGTGATATATGGATCATTAACGTTTTATGTGATTTATAATGTATTACCGAGTGAGTACCATTTTTTGATTGGGCCATTAGGGGGATTGTGCTTAGGATTTTGTAGTGAGTATCAGTATAAAACATTATTGAATTCATTGGGGGCTTTACTAGTGGCTAGTAGTGTTTACGGTATGCAACAAGCCATCTATTTACGTATTGGGGATACCATATTAGGGATATTCTTTGCTCTTATATTTTATTGGGTATTTGATTATTTTGTTAAAATGACAAATAGGATTTCAGCTTATAAATAGTAGAAAAGACATACTTTACACATTTTATGTGAGGTATGTCTTTTTTTATCGGTTTTGTATATCGATTTAGAACAAACGGTCTTTTCTATCGTTAAATTGATGGTCAATAACATAACACAAAAATTCATGATATCTTTCAAGAGGGACATTATCATCAATATGTTCCTTAATAAAATGACTAAATGCTAGGGCATGATATTCGGTTAATAATTGCAGTAGTTTTGATTCTTTTAATGGAGCATCATTTGGGTGCGTATCTTGGTATGTGGCTTTGATTACTTCTTTGCATTGGTCACAAAAGAATTGTTCAAAGGAATTTTGTCCATCGATTTCAAATGCTCTTTGATAGAAGGTTTTATTTTTTTCTAAATAAAATAATAAGGTTAGTACGGTAGTCTTCCAATGTTGGTAACCGACATTATCGGATAGTTGTTCATGTAATTCAGACTTAAAAATCCATTCTACTAATTCATATTTATCAGAAAAATGATTATAAAAAGTCTGACGTCTAATACCGGCGTGATTCATAATATCTGCTGTACTAATTTTTTTGAAATCTTTTTCTAGCATTAAGTCTTTTAATGATTTGGCGATAATTTTTTTGGTAATAATTGATTTTTTCATAGCGGCCTCCACTTAATAGTATACAACATTTTTTGATTTTTTTTAATGAAATTTTGAATTTGGGACACAAAGGATAATCTGTCCGCTTTTGGGAGCTTAAAAAAGACAGTCTAAGATTTCTGTACCTTAATTTTTAGCGCTTACATTGGTATGATAAGGGTGTAGAAAGAAACAAATAAAAAAATAAAGCGAGGTAATCAATATGAAAAAAATTATCAATGATCCAAAGAATGTCGTAACAGAAATGCTTGCAGGTTTAACGTATGCGTATGGAGGTATTGTTGAAAAGCTTCCTGATTTTGAAGTGATTAAAAGAACTGCTCCTAAAACAGGTAAAGTCGCTTTAGTATCTGGAGGAGGTAGTGGTCACGAACCTAGTCATGCGGGCTTTGTTGGGGATGGTATGTTATCAGCTGCTGTATGTGGTGCAGTATTTACATCACCAACACCTGACCAAATTTTTGAAGCGATTCAAGCGGTTGATGAAGGACAAGGCGTATTCTTAATTATCAAAAACTATTCTGGCGATATTATGAACTTTGAAATGGCGAAAGAAATGGCTGAAATGGAAGATATTGACGTAGAATTCGTGGTAGTTGATGATGACATCGCTGTTGAGGATAGCTTATACACACAAGGTAAACGTGGTGTTGCCGGTACAGTATTAGTTCATAAAATCTTAGGAGCAGCTGCTCGTAAAGGGGCTTCATTAGCAGAAATTAAAGAATTAGCCGACCAAATCGTTCCAAATATTAAAACAATTGGTGTGGCATTATCAGGCGCAACTGTTCCAGAAGTTGGGAAACCTGGATTTGTATTAGCTGACGATGAAATGGAATACGGGGTTGGTATCCATGGTGAACCTGGCTACCGTAAAGAAACACTAAAACCATCTAAAGAATTAGCTGCTGAATTAATTGGTAAATTAAAAGCTGAATTTGAATTTAATGAAGGTGACCAGTTTGCCTTATTAGTTAATGGTTTAGGTGCAACTCCTTTAATGGAATTATTCGTCTTCACCCAAGATGTAGCAGAATTATTAAATGCAACACCAGTCACAGTACCATTCAAAAAGGTTGGTAACTACATGACAGCAATTGACATGGCTGGGTTATCAGTAACATTAATGAAAGTAACTTCTGAATTAGTAGATTACTTAAATGAAGATGTAACAACAATCGCTTGGTAGGATCGTGTTTTAAAATGAAAAAACATTCTAAAACAACATGAAAGAAGATTGATAAAATAGAGAGAAAAAGAGGGAATCAATATGTTAACAGTAGAAACAACAAAACAATGGTTAGGAAACTTTAATGAATTAGTACAAGAAAACGCAGCTTATTTAAGCGATTTGGATACACCAATTGGAGATGGCGATCACGGTGGTAATATGTCACGTGGTATGGGGAAAGTAATGGAAGAATTAACAGATAATGAATTCGAAACAGTGCAAGATGTTTTGAAAAAAGTTGCAATGACTTTAATTTCATCAGTTGGGGGAGCATCTGGTCCATTATACAGCTCAGCATTTATGGGTATGGCAAAAACAGCTAAAGAAAATACAGACAAATTAGCCTTAATTACAAGTGGTTTGGCAGGTATCCAAAAACGTGGGAAAGCGGAAGTTGGCGATAAAACAATGGTCGATATTTGGGCATATGTTAAAGAACAATTAGAACAAGGTGCAACAGTTACAACAGAAGATATCGAAAAAGTTGTCGAAGCTAGTAAAGATTTAGTGGCGAAAAAAGGACGTGCAAGTTATTTAGGGGAACGTTCATTAGGGCATATTGATCCAGGTACTTGTTCAAGTGGATACTTATTAAGTGAATTATTAAAAGCATAAATAAATTATAGTTGACATCTATAGCAATCTGCATTGGTAAGAAGGAGGAGGTTGCTATGATTACCACTATGAAAATAACAACGAGAAAAAGGGGAAGAAATCATGACATTAGGTGTAGTAGTCGTATCACATTCAAAAAGTATTGCAACAGGAATTAAACAATTAGCAGGAGAAGTGGCAAAAGATGTACCATTCACAATTGCTGGTGGGTCAGAAGATGATGGAATTGGCACATCATTTAATAAAGTACTAGCAGCCGTTGAAGAAAATGAAGCTGATACCGTCTTAACATTCTTTGATTTAGGTAGTGCGCGTATGAATTTAGATATGGCAATGGAGTTTACTGATAAGGAAATGGCGATTTATACGGTTCCGGTTGTTGAAGGGGCGTATACTGCAGCTGCTTTAATTCAAGCTGGAGCAAGTTTAGAAGCGATTAATGAACAATTAACATCATTAATAATTGAAAAATAATAAAAAATCAGGGGGAATAAGTTTATGAATAGCATTATGCCGCAATTAATGGGAGAATTTTTCGGAACATTCATTTTAGTATTATTAGGGAATGGGATTGTAGCCGGAGTGTGTCTAGATAAGACGAAATCAAATAACTCAGGTTGGATTGCGATTGCTTTAGCTTGGGGCTTAGCAGTAACAGTTGGGGTCTATGTGTCAGGATTTATGTCACCAGCTCATTTAAATCCAGCAGTAACGTTAGCGATGTTTGCAATTGGTGCAATTGAAGGTTCATTAGTAGTGCCATATATTGTGGCGCAATTTTTAGGAGCGATGGTAGCGGCAATCTTTTTAGTCATTCATTATTATCCTCATTATAAAGAAACAAAAGATCAAGGCTTAATTTTAGCAACCTTCTCTACAGGGCCTGCTATTCGTGATACTTGGACCAATCTTTTTGGTGAAGCATTAGGTACAGCTGTCTTAGTGATTGGGATTATGTCGTTAGGTCATCATGATTTAGCACCAGGTTTAGTACCGATTTTAGTAGGTGCGATTGTTGTGGCGATTGGTTTCTCATTAGGGGGTACAACCGGTTATGCGATTAATCCAGCTCGTGATTTAGGACCAAGAATGATGCATGCCATCTTACCAATTCCAAATAAAGGTGATTCAGATTGGTCATATGCATGGATTCCAGTAGTGGGTCCGCTTGTGGGTGGTGTAATTGGTGCATTAATTTACAACGCAATTATTGTAGCATTTGCTTAATACTGAATAGCAATTCTCTAGTATCTGAGGGATGAAAGTCTCTTAGTGCTAGAGAATTTTTTGTTGTTAGTAAAGAAAATCTGTTATTATTTATTAATTGAAATATGGTATACTAATAGACAAAAGATAAACATTAAAGAGCAGGTGGAATGATGAAATCAATTTTAAAAGATAGAGAAATTCCGTATGAAATGTTAGAGGGTGTAGCATTTGCACATCCGAATTTACAATACATTGAAGATACTGGAATTATAATAAATAAACAGTGCAATAAGCAGACTGTACCCATTATTTCTGGTGGGGGTAGTGGTCATGAGCCGGCTCACTTTGGTTATGTAGGTAATGGCATGTTGGCAGCCAGTGTTAGTGGTCCTTTATTTGTACCACCAACTTACAAAGAGATTTTACAAGCGATTCATTCGGTTCCAACAGAGAATGGTGTTTTTTTAATTGTGAAGAATTTTGAAGCGGATATGAAAGAATTTTACCGTGCGATTGAGTTAGCGCGTAATGAAGGAATCACAGTTAAATATATTGTGACGCATGATGATATTTCTGTTGATACGTATAATTATCAAAAGCGTCATCGTGGGGTAGCTGGTACGGTCTTAGTACATAAGATTTTGGGTGCGGCTGCCATGGAAGGTGCAACAATTGAGGAATTGGAAGCGTTAGGTTTAGTATTAACGACTAAGATTGTGACCTTGGGAGTAGCTTTAGAATCGGCACGTATTGAAGGCTATCCAGAATACTCATTCCCATTAGAAAAGGATGAAGTGTCATTTGGGATTGGGATTCATGGAGAATTAGGTTATCGTAATGAGAAGGTTGATTCTTCCGAACGTTTGGCGATTGAATTAGTGAATAAATTAAAAGCTTTTAGTAAATGGCAAGAAGGTGATGAGTATATTCTATTGATTAATGGTTTAGGCTCAATGCCTTTGATGGAACAATATATGTTTACCAATGATATTAGACGTTTGATGCAATTAGAGGGCTTAGTAATTAAGTTCTGTAAAGTCGGGAATTATATGACGAGCTATAATATGGATGGCATTAGTCTAACGGCTTGTCCAGTTGTTGATCCAAAATGGCTAGAGTATTTGAATGCTCCGACAACGGCTTTTGCCTGGTAAGGATAGGGGAATAACACTAAATTTCGCAAATGATTGTGAACTTGGTGTTTTTTTATCTAATTGTAGGCGGAAAAATTCTATATCAATCATCAGCTAAGTGGTGAGTGGTTCATAGGCGGATTAGTTGACATAATACCCAGATGTAGGAGTAGAATATAGATAGTAAAAGATTTGGAGGAATGAATAATGAAAAAATTAGTGGTGATTACTGGGGCAAGTTCTGGTTTTGGGAAAGCTTTGGCTGAGCGTTTTAGTGCGGCAGGCTATCCATTATTATTATTGGCACGTCGCCTTGAAAAGTTAGAAGAAATGCAATTAGAAAATACTATCTGTCGGAAAGTTGATGTGACGGATTATGATGCATTTGAAGCAGCTGTTAGAGAAGCAGAGGCTGTCTATGGAGAAGTAGATTTATTAATTAATAATGCGGGATGTATGTTATTAGGTAATCTAGAAAATCAAGATCGTACTGAATGGCAACGTATGCTAGATGTGAATGTAATGGGTGTGATGAATGGCATGCAAGTGGTCATGGAACAAATGAAAAAAGCCCATCATGGAACGATTATTAATGTATCATCAGTTGCAGGGGTCAATCCATATATCAATCATGCAGCTTATTGTGCTAGTAAATATGGCGTGAATGGCTTATCAGAAGTCGCGCGCCAAGAATTAGCGCCTCATAATGTTCGTGTCATGCGAATTTGTCCAGGTGCAGTCAAAACAGAATTATTAACGCATACCACAAGTGATAACATCAAATCAAGTTATAATAATTGGCTAGAGACAAATGATATCTCAATTACTGCAGATGACATTGCAAAAACAATTCAATTTGCTTATGAAATGCCACAAACGGTAACCATGCGAGAAATCCAAATTTCTGATACAAAACAAGCAAATTAATCAAAAAATAAACACCACATTCTACCAAAAAAAGGAGTGTGGTGTTTGTTTATAATTGTAAAATTTCATGATAGTTTTTGCTTGTCAACAGATGTAGAAATCGCTAAAATATGGATAGAAATTTTTTGGAAAAATAGATGAAAGGTTAGAAGAGTTTTCACTTAGAAAAAGGTGGTTTAAATGGGAATTAAAAAGAAAGTTATACTAACGGCAACGGCTGCAAGTATCTTAACGGGTGTTGCTATTCAGCAAGAAATCTTAGTGCCTAGTGTATATGCAACTGATGCAAAGGTGATGGATAAAGCAACTTGGATTGATCATTTGAAAAAATATTTAAATAATGATCACCAATACATTAAGTCATATCCAGGATTTCATTTTGATAAGAATGAAATTATTTTAGGAGAGAACCAGTCTTCAGATATTCAACTATTAGATGATAAGGGGAATCCAGTTGAACATGATGTTGAGTGGTATGTATTTACTACAGTTCCATATGATAATTTTTTTAGTGCGGTAGAAAGTCGAGAAGATTTAGCACCGGAAAATCATGGTGGAGAAGTCTATCAAAAAGCTTCATTAGTTAAGATTAATGAAAATAATAAAGAAATTACTGCTCGCAAAATGGTAGGTAAGCAAGATACATTAAAAGGCTGGTTAGTAGCTGTTTATCAAGGTGAATATGCACATCTTTTACCAATTAAAGTTATTAAAGAATCTCAAGCAGAACATGCTAGATTGGTTGATGAAAAAGCTGCTGAGATTTTAGATCAAATGAAAGATTTAAGTGATCCTGATAAGGTTGTATTTGCATACCAATATTTGGTAGAACATATTGATTATGATACAAAATATTACGGACGACCAAGTCAATATAATTCATTAGTATTAGGAAAAGCTGTTTGTGAAGGGTATGCTCGTGCTTTTAAATATTTGATGGATAAATCAGGGATTATTTGTGAATATGAAACAGGAGATATAAAAAGTAGTGGGGCGCAAGGTGAATCACTAGGAGCTTTACACGCTTGGAATCGTGTAAAAATAGAAGGGAAATGGTATTACGTTGATGTGACTTGGGGGGATTCTTCATTAACAGGAATTGATTACAACTATTTATTTGCTTCAAAGGAATTTATGGAAAAATCACGTGTTGTACATGATACCAATGAAGATTTAGGGACTAAATATTTGAATTATGGATTGCCAAAAGAAGTTGTAGATTTAGCTAGCTTACCAATTCCTGAACAAGTAAAAGAGGCGAGGGATTCATTAATTCCAGGTCAAAATAAGGTGAAGATATATATCCCATATAGTGAAGATCCAAATAAAAAACAATATCAAGTACGAGATATGTTTGTAGTTCCAGGACAGTATATTGCAGTTGAAGGATTAACCCCATTGAAGACATTTCCAGGTCGAGGGGTTTTGTATGAGTATACGGTAGTCAATAATATTGATATTAATCAATATAAGCGTAGTACAGATATTACTATTTCATATGAATTAGTTGATGCAAGCCAACAAATTGTGAAATTAACTTTTGATAAAGATATTGATTTACAACCATATAATATTTTTTTATCAAGTGGTAAAGTAGCTTCAGATTCATTAAAAAAATTATCTAATCGAGAGTATACTATTCAAATTACTGATAACCATGACCAAATAGTCAATTTACAAGTTCAAAAAAGTAATTATAAGGTGCTAAGTGATAAAGGACAAGTAACATTAGCAGCTCCTGATGAAATCGCAATACCAGAGGCAGTGTTTACCGGTGAATCAATGAATACTGGTTATTTATCTAATTTATCAGAAACAGCAGAATATAATTTGGGAGATGGTATTTGGAGAAAGGCAACTAATGAGCCACTCTTAGTAAGTCCAAATACAGCGGTGGATTATGAAAATCAAAATATTTGCGCTCGAATATTTGTAAGAAATAAAGTAGGAAATCATTATTCAAATGCACAAGAAATCAAAATTACTCGACCATTAAAAGAACCAGCTTGGATTAAGCTAGAAAAAAGTGAGGGTGGTAATCTGGTAAAATTTGTGACAGGTACTGAATATAGTGTGAAGGATACGAACCATTGGATAGCAACCACACAAGATACTTTAGAAAATTTAGCAAAAGGAACATATGAATTTAGAATTAAAGGGACTAACAATACGTTTGCTTCCGCTTCATATCAACTAACAATTGATGAAAATCCAACTAAAGAGCCGATTGTCACAACAAAAGAAGTTCCTTTTTCAACTAGCTATCAAGCAGATGATACTATTGATGTAGGAACTAAGCAAGTTGCAATAGCTGGTAAAAATGGTGTTGAAACAACAACAACGACTTATCACTATAATAAAGATACGGCAGCATTTGATGAAAAGACAGAAGTTGTCACCACACCTGCTATTAATCAAGTGGTAAAAGTTGGAACAAAAGCAAAAGTAACAACAAAGGTTATTCCATTTGAAACTGTACGTCAAGCTAGTCAAGATATGTATGTAGGTGCTGAAAAAGTCTTGGTTGCTGGAGTTAATGGTCTATTAACAGAGACAACCGCCTATCAAGTAAATGAGACAACAGGAGAGGTATCAGAATTATTGACCACAACTGATAAAACAAAAGAACCAGTTCCACAAATAATTATTTATGGAACAAAAGAAAAAGATACTTCTGTTAACCCAACACCAGAAGAAGGTAACGGTACAACAAACAAACCAGTAACACCAGAAGAAGGAGACAGCACAACAAACAAACCAGCAACACCAGAAGAAGGGAATGGTACAAATCCTGATGTGGTTCATCCGCAAGTACCAGAAAGCCCAAATAAAAATATTGGTTGGCAAGGTGATTACTACTATAATAAATATGGACAAAAAGCTAGAAATGAATGGATTTATGACGAAAATTATCATAGTTGGTTCTACTTAAATCCAGATGGGCGATATGCTCACAACCAATGGGTAGGATCTTATTATCTAAAAGATTGGGGATACATGGCCAAAGAAGAATGGATATATGATGAAGACTATCATAATTGGTTCTTTATCAATGAGAATGGATCATACGCTCATGATATATGGAAGGACTCCTATTATCTAACTCAATGGGGAGAAATGGCTAAAAATGGTTGGGCTCAAAGTCCAGAAACAGGATGGCACTATTTTGATTCAGAAGGTAAATATATTCAAAATCAATGGGTAGGAGATTACTATCTAAAAGATTGGGGATACATGGCTAAACAAGAATGGATATATGATGAAAATTATCATAGTTGGTTCTACTTAAAAGCCGACGGAAAATACGCTCGCAATGAATGGGTAAATGGCTATTATCTACATGGTAATGGCGCTATGGCTCATAACGAATGGATATATGATGAAAATTATCAAAATTGGTTCTTTGTTGGAGATAATGGCTACTATTTACATGATACATGGGTAGGTAGCTATTATATAAAATCAAATGGAGAAATGGCACGTAACGAGTGGATTCATGATGGTAGTGCATGGTATTACCTAAAACAAAATGGTCAATATGCACATGATGAATGGATTAATTCATATTATCTAAATCATGATGGTAAATTAACTGATTAAATAAAAAATAAAACACCAAGTTCTATAAAATGAGCTTGGTGTTTTACTTTACACGTAAAAAAACTAATCACTTTATCTTATTAGAAGTGATTAGTTAAATTAGTTCGTTAGGTTAGTTAGTGAAAGGACTTGCTATGGCAAATTCTATTAATTTCCATATTTATCATAAGATATCTTGATATACATAAATTTGTAACAATTATGACTTATAAGTGCAAAAATAGAATAAAATATGTTAAAATAAAAGAAAAAATGAGAACGTATTCAAGATAGAGATGAATTCTTAATACTATAAAAAGGAAGTGGCATTATGAATAAGGAAAATAATAAATTCAGTCTAGCAATATTATTTATATTAGCAATTATTTTTTCAATAGCTATACCGAATAATACCTCAGCAAATGAAACAGCTAGCACCACTGCTTGGCAGGGACAAAACCAATCTGACCAAGCTAACAATACAAAGGCGATACCTAAAATTGCTAAAAACTTTGCGCCAGGAGTAGTAGATACAAATGGGGAAGTTTCTGTGGGTGCTAATTACGATAACAACGACAATAAAGTATGGCAAGTCGCAACAGAAATCGGCCAAAAAATCCCTTATCAAGTAAAAACACTCATTCCAAAAGGGACTAATTATCAAACATTGCAGTGGGATGATATATTAGATGTCGGATTATTTTACAATTCTGATGTAACGATCACTTGGCAACAAAATGGAACAGAATTAAAAGCATTAGAAAAAGATAGCGACTACCAACTTACTGAAAATTTAAGTGGCTATAGCATAACGTTTACACAAGAAGGAATAAAAAAAGTTGCAGAAAAAACGCAATTAGGTGATGTGGAAATCATCTTCAATTATACTTCTTATGCGAATGGCCAAATTGGTTTAGAAAGTCCAAAAAATAATAACATTAGCTTCTATTATGGGGATGAGGAACAAACTTTTGTGAATCCACGTGAGAATGCTTTCCCAATTAGTCAATTTGATACAAGCGACTTTTATGGAGATTCAAAGGATACGGTTAATAGAATAACAGTACAAATACTACCTAATGTGCAAGAGAATAGTGATATGGACGCAACGTTTGATGGGATGTTGTATTTATATCAAACAGGCGCAACACCAGAACATGATAAGCTTCTTGCGGTGGAATATGCTTCGTATTTTGACCAAAAAGTTAATTTTGAATTTTTAGAGATACCAAAAGACTCCAAAGATTCTTTATATGTGAAATTCCGTACACTTAAAGGAACTTGTTATGAGCAAACAGGAACAATTAAAAAGAAAGAACAATATATACCTAATTTCTTACAAGTTATGCTCAAAAAATCAGCTGATTCTGCTGAAACATTAATGCCAACATCACCACAAGTAGTATCTTATGGTAAACGCTTTGTCAAATTGGGTGATGAATTTATGCCTGACATCATGACAGGAACATCACAACAAATCAGATTAAGTAATGCTGAATTTGTTATTAAAAAACAAGATGAAAATGGACAAGAACAATATTTATCAATTGATTTTGGAGATGAGGCAACAAAACAACAAGTAATGACAAAATATCAAGAATACCGCGAGGCAACCGATGCCTATGATAATTTTATAGATGATGAGTCTGGTGATTTTGATTATGATGGATTTGAAAAACTAGAACGTAACATGTCAAAAAAAATGATAGGTTATATGGAGTTTATGAAGAAAAACCGCTTAGCTTTGCAATGGCAACCAGATAAATCCGAAGCTACACGATGGATATCATTAGAAGAAGGACGCCTTGAAATTGATGGATTAGCTAAAGGAAAGTATTTTATTGAAGAAGTACTAGCACCAGTAGGCTATATCGCTTCTAAAGACGCAATTCCATTCACTGTTGAAGAAGGCTCATACTTAGAAGGGGATACTGTTTACGGCAAAAAATTTATTGGTGATGGTACGCCGGGCAACGTAATGGGAGTAGGAATCCTTAATATATCAGTCCAAACCATCACCATTACAAAAGACTGGCAAGATGTGGAAGGTAATCCACTAGATGAAACATATATTCCAGAGTCAATCACCGTAAACTTATTCGAAACAATTGGTGGTCAAAAACAACCATCACTAGATCAAGAAGGAAACCAAAGAAGCATCACCATTAAATCTGATGAAGAGGGCAATTGGAAAGGAACCTTTGAAAACTTACCAATCTATGACAAAAATGGACAAGAGATTGTTTATTCAGTAGAAGAAGTAACAGTACCAGGCTTTACAACAAGTCAAGTAATTGAACAAAAAGTTGAAGAAGGAAGCTTACTAAACTTACCAATCCAAATCACCAATAAACAAAAAGTCCGCAATCTTGAAGTGACGAAATCTTGGCAAGATGTGGAAGGTAATGCATTGGATGAGAAGTATATTCCAGAGTCAATCACAGTAAATTTATTAGCAAATAACGAAAAAGTTGAAGGGAAATCTTTAACCATCACAAAAGAAGATGACTGGAAAGGCACCTTTGAAAACTTGCCAATCTATGATAAAGATGGCCAAGAAATCGTTTATTCAGTTGAAGAAGCGGAAGTACTAGGCTTCACAATAACAATCAGTCAAGCAACTGAAAAAGAAGCTGAAGAAGGTAAAGTGCTAGACTTAGCAATCCAAATCACTAATAAACAAAAAGTCCGCAATCTTGAAGTGACGAAATCTTGGCAAGATGTGGAAGGTAATGCATTGGATGAGAAGTATATTCCAGAGTCAATCACAGTAAATTTATTAGCAAATGGTACAAAAGTTGAAGGGAAAACTTTAACCATCACAAAAGAAGATGACTGGAAAGGACAATTCGAAAACTTACCAATCTATGACAAAGATGGACAAGAGATTGTTTATTCAGTAGAAGAAGCGGAAGTACTAGGCTTCACAACAACAATCAGTCAAGCAACTGAAAAAGAAGCTGAAGAAGGCGAAGTGCCAGACTTAGCAATCCAAATCACCAATAAACAAAAAGTCCGCAATCTTGAAGTGACGAAATCTTGGCAAGATGTGGAAGGTAATGCATTAGATGAAACATATATTCCAGAGTCAATCACAGTAAATTTATTAGCAAATGGTACAAAAGTTGAAGGGAAAACTTTAACCATCACAAAAGAAGATGACTGGAAAGGACAATTCGAAAACTTACCAATCTATGACAAAGATGGACAAGAGATTGTTTATTCAGTAGAAGAAGTAACAGTATCAGGCTTTACAACACATACAACAGGTGATAGTCAACATGGATTTATCATTACGAATACGCAACAAGTAATCGCTATTCCAGTCCAAAAACAATGGATAGGTGAACCAACTGACTCAGTAACGATTAATCTTTTAGCAAATAACGAAAAAGTCGAAGGAAAAACATTAACCATTACAAAAGATAATGATTGGAAAGCGAACTTTGAAAACTTGCCAATCTATGATAAAAACGGGAAAATTACTTATTCAATAGAAGAAGAAAAGATCGACGGCTATCATGTTGCTATTAGTGGAACAGCTGAAACAGGATTCACTGTGACTAATACCATTACAGGAAAAGTATCTGTGCCAGTCACTAAGAAGTGGATTGGAAAAGCTGCAGAAGAAGTAACGATCAACTTACAAGCTGACGGTGAACAAATTCAATCAGTAACACTAAACAATGAAAACCACTGGCAACATACCTTTACCGACCTAGAACAATATAAAGACGGTAAAGCAATTAAATACACTATCGCAGAAGTTGCCATCTCAGGATACAAATCACTAATCACAGGTAACCAAGCAGACGGATTCGTAGTAACAAATACAAATACTGCAACGATCGCTATTCCAGTCGAAAAACACTGGATTGGTGAACCAGCCGACTCAGTAACGATCAATCTATTAGCCGATGGTACAAAAGCACAAGAATTAACATTAACCGCTTCAAATAACTGGCAAGCTGAATTCAATAACTTACCAGTTTACAACCAAGAAACAGGCAAAGAAATTGTCTACAGCATTGAAGAAGTGAACATTGATGGTTATACAAGTGATATTACTAAGAATGGTGCAGGCTATGTCATCACAAATACTAATACTGCAACAATCTCAATCCCAGTGGAAAAAGTATGGATTGGTGAACCAACAGAATCAGTAACAATCAATCTTTTAGCCGATGGTAAACAAGCGCAAGAATTAACATTAAACGCTTTAAATAACTGGCAAGCTGCCTTCAATAACTTACCAGTCTACAACCAAGAAACAGGCAAAGAAATTACTTACAGCATTGAAGAAGTTACTATCGATGGTTATACAAGCTCAATTACTGAAAACGGAGCAGGCTATGTCATCACAAATACTAATACTGCAACAATTTCAATCCCAGTGGAAAAAGTATGGATTGGTAAAGCAGCCAAAGAAGTAGTAATTAACTTATTAGCCGACGGCAAAGCAACAGATAAACAAATCACATTAAATGCCACAACTAATTGGCAAGGTGAATTCAACAACTTAGTTAAATATGACTCAACAGATGGACACGAAATCAACTATAAAGTAGAAGAAGTTAAAATCGACGGTTATACAAGCTCAATTATTGAAAAAGGCGTAGGTTATATCATCACAAATACCAATACTGCAACGATCTCAATCCCAGTGGAAAAACACTGGATTGGTGAACCAGCCGACTCAGTAACGATCAATCTTTTAGCCGATGGTAAACAAGCGCAAGAATTAACATTAAACGCTTCAAATAACTGGAAAGCTGAATTCAACAACTTACCAGTTTACAACCAAGAAATAGGCAAAGAAATTACTTACAGCATTGGAGAAGTGAACATTGATGGTTACACAAGTGCAATCACAGGAGA
>NZ_FOGF01000056.1 GCF_900111135.1 Granulicatella balaenopterae
TCATGTGGTGGAAGAAGTTGCCCAAGAAGAGGATGATGAATTGAAGGTTCCACTGATTAATTGGGTGTAGGGAATTGCTTGAATCGTTAGTTTTTACAGTTTTGGGCAAAGCTTTTGCTTGAATCGCTAGTTTTTACAGTTTTGGGCAAGTTTTTTTGCAGAAATGAAGTATTTTAACAAATGATTGATGAAGAGAGAAAAAAATTTCACTTCCAGGTTTTAATAGTTGACGCGTCAATTATTAAGGAGTATATTGTATTTATTCAAGAAAGCTTGATGAACAGTGATAAAGAAAAGAGGAATTTTTATGTATCTTGCAGTAAAAGAAATGAAGAAAAACAAAGGTCGTTTTGCAATGATTATTGCGATAATATTATTAATTAGTTATCTCGTATTTTTCCTTTCAGCATTAGCAGATGGATTATCCAATGATAAAGTGTCAGCGATTAATTTATGGGATAGTCAATATGTTGTGCTTGAAAAAGATGCTAATAAAAATATTATGCAATCACAAGTGCCATTAGAAGAACAAGAACAATTCAAAGCAGGTGATCCACAACCTTTAGCGATTATGCGTCAATCAGCTTTTATCAATGAGCAAAAATCAGTAGATGACTTGAAAAATATTGTGGTGATGGGCATGCCAACTGATAGCACAATCTTCCCAGAATTAATCGATGGTACACTACCAAAAAATGCCGAAGAAGTTGTGATTACTAAAGATTTAGTCGATGAAGAAAATATGAAAATTGGTGATGAAATCCATCTAGCAAAAGGCGATGAAGTCTATCATGTCACAGGGATCACTCCTGCAGCAAAATACGGAAATACACCAGTTATCTATGGTAATTTAGACTTAACGAATCAATTAACTCATCAAAGTAATAATGTGAATGCTTTCGTCTTAATGAACCAAGAAAAACCAGCTAATGATGTTGATTACCAAGTCTTAGGCATGAAAGAATTTATTCAAAAATTACCTGGTTATAAAGCCGAACAAATGACTTTTACAATGATGATTAGCTTTTTAATTGTGATTTCTGCGATTATTTTAGGTGTATTCATCTTCATTATGACCTTACAAAAGAAAACAACTTTTGGCATTATGAAAATTCAAGGTATCTCAAGTAGCTATATCGGCAAATCTGTCATGATGCAAACTCTTGTAACAGCTATTATTGGTGTCTTATCAGGAATGATATTGACTTTAGTAACTGGCATGGCGTTACCAGTCGCTGTACCATTTAAAGCAAATCCGCTAAATTTTGCAGTAATGGCCGTGATCATGGTTGTTATTTCATTGGCGGGAGCGCTATTTTCAATGAGAAATGTCGCAAAAATTGATCCAATTAAAACATTAGGATAGGGGGAAATATGATGAGTGTTGTAAAATTTGAGCAAGTATCTAAAGATTATTCAGATGGGGTAGAAGTGATTCACGCTTTGCAACCAGCAACTTTTGAGATTAATCAAGGAGAATTAGTCGCCGTTATCGGTCCAAGTGGTTCAGGAAAAAGTACCATGCTAACGTTGATGGGTGGCTTACAAGAACCAACTGGCGGTAAAATCTATTTTCAAGACAAAGATTTCGCCACAATGAGTAAAAAAGAACAAATTAAGATGCGCTTCACTAATATTGGCTTTATTCTACAAGCTTCGAATCTCGTTCCTTATCTAAGCGTGCAAGACCAATTTTTATTTTTGGATAAATATGCCGGCAAAACAACTAATAACAAAAAATTAGCAGAATTAATGGATTATATGGATATTAAAAAACGCAAAGACTTATATCCAAGCGAATTGTCAGGAGGGGAACGTCAACGTGTGGCAATCGCCAGAGCCATCTATAATGAACCAAGCTTGATTTTGGCGGATGAACCAACTGCCAGTCTAGATACCCAAAAAGCGATGAAAGTCGTTGCCCTATTACAAAAATTAACCCATGAAAGTAATCGTGCCACAGTTATGGTGACTCACGATGAACGCCTAATTGATTATTGTGATCGCGTCTTCCGCATTATTGACGGCAAATTAAGTGAAGTTACTAACGAATATAAAGATTAAAGTGTATAATGAAAAGTAAAATAGCTAGCTAATTGATTTTGGCTAGTTTTTTATTATAAAAATAGGTAGGAGATGAAACTTATGATTAAACAAGTATTAGGATTAATAGGAATTGCTGTATTTGCAGTAGGCTGTCAATCGCAAGAAGTCAATCATGAACAATCTACTTCAGAGACAGAAGCAGTCACCCAAGCAACAGACAACGACCCTGAGACGAACTTTTTAATCTTTTTTGAAGATAAATTAGGCTATGACGCAAATGAATTAAGTGATAAGGAGTATCAACAATTACTAACTACCTTTGAAAAAGTGGACCAATTAAATCAAGATGACCCAAGCCAATCTTTGGAGGCTTTACAATTAGAAGCAACTGCCTATCAATCTTTGCGTGAAAAAGGTTATCAAATTCCCATGATGAGCTTAGTGGATGTAGCTGAAAGTTTTCAAAAGGAATTATCCACGCAAGATTATCAACTATTATTAGAATCTGCAGTAAAAGATGAAAGTCAGATGACTGATGAAGAATATGCGACAATGATTGAACAAATTGATCAAATCATCAAACCATTTGGCCTAAGCGCAACGGAAATTCTTGATAAGACTGGTGGCGAGGATTTGCAATTAGCGCTCTATCGTGTAGAAGCTGGGCAATTAGTTAAAGAAAATCTTGATACCATTGCAAATACAACACCAGATGATGCAATTGAAGAAGAAGACCAAGCTATTTGGCAGACCGTATCAAAACTTTATCCAGCAGAGTATCTTGCGATGATCACTCGTTTTGAAGTTGCAACAGATGGTTATGATGGTAGTCTAGCGTATGTGTATAGTTTGAATAATAAAGATTTCACGCTATCGGTTGATAATTGTGATTTGTATGGCGAAAATGGCGAGCTAACAGAAGATGCAAAATGGACCTTAATACATGAATTAGGACACATTATTTCCATGAATGAAAGTCAAATGGCACAAAAGCAAGCAGATGAATCAGACTATCAAGTAGAAGAAGGAACATTCGCTAAGGAGTCATATTTGGCGGTGTATTATGATGAATTCTGGCGCAATATGAATCAAAAAGATGAAGAAGATGAATCCCAAGTCACTAAACGCTATGAAGATAATCCAGATAGCTTTATTAGTGAATATGCAGCAACTAATCCCGTTGAAGACTTTGCTGAAACATTTGCCGCATTCGTTACAAAAGACAAACCGAGCGGCACAACCATACTTGACCAAAAAATCCAATTCTTCTATCGCTATCCGAAGTTAGAAAAGATTCGCCAAGAATTGCGAGACAATCTAAACAAATTGGGATAGATCTTGAGCAGATAAATTGCCAAGAAGGACATAAAAAATGTATAATTGACACGTCAACTAATAAGGGGAGGAGATTGTATGGAATTAAAAGAATTTAGTAATATGCTCCAAAAAATGCGTCGAATTGAATATAAACTATCCAAAAAATTTGAGCAAAGTACTGGATTTAGTTTAACAAGACATGAAATATTGCTTTATATTGCGACTCATGAACAAGTTGTGCAAACGGAAATCGCCGCACATCTAGATATTGATCCAGCAGCGGTTACTCGTCAGTTAAAATATTTAGAAAAAAATAATTATGTAACCCGTAAAAAAAATGATGAAAATGCTCGTGAAAGAATTGTATCACTAACAGATTATGCTAAAGAAACAATGCAAAAATGTCATGAAAAGCATAAAATTGACGATTACACATTACCTGTTAATCTAACGAAAGAAGAAGTCCAAAATTTTATGCAACAATTAAATACTATCGAAGAAAAAATAGATTACTAAACTACACAAAAAAGCTAAAAACTAGCAGAGTTCTTGATAGATAAAAGAAGATAAAAAGATTACGAATGAATACCTGAATAGTTGTGATTGTACTGTGAGTTTTCAGGAAATTAAAAGAATATGGGAGAAAATAATGAAAAATAATGAAAAATAATGATTTTAAAGATGTCGTCTTCAACCGCCGCTCAGTAAAGGAATTTGATACTAATGTAAAAATTAGTCACGAAGAAATGTTAGAAATGATCCAAGAAGCAACTAAAGCACCATCATCTATTAATATGCAACCATGGCGCTTTGTTGTTGTTGAATCAGAAGAAGAAAAAGCAAAGTTACGCCCTCTAATCCGCTTTAACACAAGACAAAATGATACATCAGCAGCTATGGTATTATTCTTCGGTGATATGCAATGTCATGAACATGCAGAAGAAATCTATGGAGAAGCAGTTGAACGAGGAATCATGCCACAAGAAGTAAAAGATAATTTATTAGGGATGTTTGTACCAAGTTATCAAAATGCTTCAAAACAACATATGAATGATATCGTAAAAATTGATTCAAGTCTTGCAGCTATGCAATTTATGTTGGTAGCTAGAGCACATGGCTATGAAACCAATCCAATTGGTGGATTTGAAGAAGACCAATTAGCTGAAGCATTCGGATTGGATCCGGAACGTTATGTACCAGTTTTAATTGTTGCAATTGGGAAAGGTGATTATACAAGTCACGATACTGTTCGCTTTAATGCCGAAAAAATTACAACATTTAAATAATAAAATAACTAAAAAAATGGTGGAAATAGACTGATCCTACAAAAAACTAAAAGTGAAACATCTAAAATAATATAAATAAATCAAACTTTTATCAGAGAAAAAACATTTTGTAACCGCTTTTTAAAAAGACCACTAAAAAGATATGGATATGCTACAATTGATATACCAAATGAATATTTTAGGAGGATATTATAATGGGGCTTTTTTCTAGTAAAGAAGTAAAAAGATTTGAAACAATTCATGAAGAACACGAATTCGATCAAGACATTCGCATCTTCCGTGATCGCATGACGGGTGTTAACTATTTAGCTGTTAATTCAGGAGTAGGATTTGCGATGACACCATTATTAGACAGCGAAAGAAAAGTCGTTGTCACCGAAGAAACAACAGAATGACATCAATGACAAAAGGCAGCTATAGCAAATGCATATGGTTGCCTTTTTGTGTGGAGAAATAGGGGGAATGTAGTTTAATAGGTCACCTAATTTTCAAAAATGTAGTAACTAGTCATCGTTTTATGAAATGATATAACTTATTATTTGCCGGATTTTCATTTTTACAAAATTTAGAAAAATAATGAAAATGATATATCTTTTATCTGAGCTATTGCATCCATATATCTTATATGTTATTCTTCTTATAGAAAGCGCTTTCCAGTTTTAATATCGACTGTATATATCGTAAATATATTGTTTTTAGGCGAAATAGTGGATGTTTAGTTATAGTAGATGTATTACTATTTTTTAGTAAGGCAGACTACATTTCTTTGAAGTACTATGGGGTTGTTAAGTATAATTATTTTTATTATTATAATTACCTTGTTAAATGTTATATCTTATTGTGTGCAATTTACTATTTTACTTTATAATTAGATAGAATATATTTGGATAATCAGGAGGTTCTACAATTGATTCGGTCTTTTGTGAGGGCTTTTTATTTTTGACAAAAAGTTCTGGCAAATGATTGGTTATGTTAGTGTTAGGGTTATTTTACTATAAGGAGGATCTATTTTATGAAAAATAAGAAAAGTTTTCGCAAGTATGGTGTAACTTGTTTATGTGTTTTTGCAGGTGTATCATTGTCAACCAATGCTTTTGGAAATGTTGTTTTTGCGACAGAATTTGTGGCTCCGAATGTTGTTAATAATACGTCAATGCAATCAGAACTTAAGAATACAATTGAAAATCAACCTATTTCATCTTATTGGTATCCTGATACTTTATTAAAATGGAGTGCTGAAATGGATGAGGATGCTGTCTTTAATAAGAGTCTTATTACTTTAGCTAAGCGTGTCGATAAGGATAAGTTAGTAACGGTAAATGATACGCAAAATAAAGATGTAAAAGTTGTGGCTATTTCGATTATGAATGCTAATACGAGTGGTAATCCTTCGCAAGGTTCGAATAAGTTTAGTGCTAATACTTTTTCATATTGGCAATATATTGATACGTTAGTTTATTGGGGTGGTTCTGCTGGTGAAGGGTTGATTGTTCCTCCAAGCCCGGATGTAACGGATGCAGCTCATAGAAATGGTGTTCCAGTATTAGGTACGATATTTTTCCCACAAACAGAACATGGCGGGAAGATGGAGTGGTTGAATACTTTCCTTCAAAAAGATAATCAAGGCAATTTTCCAATGGTTGATAAATTGATTGAAGTTTTAGAGGCGTATCATTTTGATGGTTGGTTTATCAATCAAGAGACTCAAGGGACTGAAAAAGATCCTTTGACGGTTGAACATGCGCAATTAATGCAAGAATTCATCAAGCAATTTAAGACAAAAGTGGGCGATAAATACCAAATGATGTGGTACGACTCAATGACGAAAGAAGGTAAGATGCATTGGCAAAATGCCTTAACTGATAAGAATGATTATTTCTTAATAGATGATGCTAAAAATCCAGTTGCTGATAGTATGTTCTTGAATTTTGGTTGGATTTATAATGCATATAAAGATTTAGACTTATTAAATGCTTCTAATCAAAAAGCTAAGGAATTAGGAATTAATCCATATGATTTATATGCTGGAATTGATGTGCAAGCAAATGGTTATAATACGGGGGTTAGATGGACACATTTCCAACGTGATGACCAAGTGCCATTTACGTCATTAGGATTATATTGTCCAAGTTGGACTTATTTTAATGCAAGTACTCCTACAGAATTCCAAGATAATGAGGCAAGATTATGGGTTAATGAATTTGCGGATCCTACTAAGAAGACTCAAGCGCAAGGTTATGAATGGCGTGGGATTTCAACTTATGCTGTTGAGAAGAGTGCGGTGACAACTCTTCCATTTGTGACGAACTTCAGCTTAGGAAATGGTTATGATTTTTATCGTTATGGTCAAAAGGTTTCAACGCAAGATTGGAATAATAGAAGTTTGAATGATATTATGCCGACTTATCGCTGGATGATTAAGCAACAAGAGGGCACTGAGTTGTTAGCAGCGATTGATTATACGACTGCTTATTACGCAGGTAATTCGATCAAATTAAGTGGTGTTTTAGCTAAAGATGCTCCAGCAACTATTAAATTATACCAAGCGGATGTGACAATTCCGGTGGGTGCTGTCTATAAGACGACTGCTAAAGCGACTTCCCAAGTACAACTGGATTTAGTCTTAACGTTTGATGATGGCGAAGAAGCTATTATTTCAGGTAATCAAGTGCTAGGTAATGATTGGACAACTGTAAATTATGATATAAGTGCCTATGTTGGTAAAGCAATTCAAACAATTGCCTATCAAATTACTGGCAGTCAAGATGTGGATGATTTCACAGCGAATATGGGTAATATCACACTTGAAGTGCCAGGATCAAGTTCGCTTGTGAATACAGAAAATCTTAAAGTGGCGGATGTTGACTTTAAAGATGGCATTTATGCGGGTGTACGTTTGGCGTGGAATAGCGCAGATTCAGATGTTCAACATTTTGAAATTTATCGTGTGATGGCAGATGGTTCGAAAGTCTTATTAGGTGCGACTCCGAATACTCATTTCTATGTGAGTGGTTTACGACGCGCTAATAAAGAAACGACTACTAAATTTGAAGTTGTGGCAGTGAATAAAGAATACAAACGAGGATCAGCTAGTACGATTGAAATGGTTTGGCCAGAATATCCAGCGCCGACTCCTAACTTCATAGTATCGAATACAATGATTGCGCCAGGAGAATCAGTAACCTTTACAAATATGAGTTCAGAAGTTACCGAAGAAGTTGAGTGGTATTTCCCTGGAGCGACAGTTGAGACTACTACCGAAGAAAATCCGTCTGTAACTTACGAAAAAGAGGGTGTCTATCCGGTTACTTTGGTCGCTAAAAATACATCAGGCGCAAATTTTGAAGTGAAAAAAGAATTGATTACCGTCACAAAAGAGGCTTCAAAAGGCTTAGAAAACTTATCGCAAGGCAAAACAGCGGTTGCTTCAAGTTATGTAAATGATAACGAGGCACCACAATTCGCATTAGATGGCAATGTGAAAACAAAATGGTGTGCTGTGGGAGATGCTCCACATTCATTAACCATTGATTTAGGCGATGTGAGAACAATAGGGGAATTAGAAATCGCGCATGCGGAAGCTGGCGGTGAAAGTAGTGGTATGAATAGTAAAGAATATACGCTGGAAGTAAGTATGGATGGCAAAAATTTTACTGAAGTCTTGCATGTAACTGACAATACAAGAGCGACTAGTCAAGATGCTATCCCAGTAATTAAAGCAAAATACGTACGTCTAACCCTTGTAAAACCTACTCAAGGCGCCGATCAAGCAGCAAGAATTTATGAAGTGCGTGTTAATGGGGTTAATAATGACATCACATTACCAGAAGTGGTTGAACCAGTTATCCCACAACTTCCAGAAATACCAGACATAGATGGCGGTGATGATACAATAACGCCGAAACCAGAACCAGAAAAACCAAGCAAACAAAGAGGTTGGATTAAAGAAAATGGCAACTGGTTTTACTACAAAGAAGATGGCCAAAAAGCAATTGGCTGGCTACCAGAA
>NZ_FOGF01000003.1 GCF_900111135.1 Granulicatella balaenopterae
ACTGAATGATTAACTCTTTATTTTTTTAAAAGCCAATAAGCACATAAAAAATAGGATCAATGATTTTACTCATCAACCCTATAAATTATAGAACCGTATTTTTTATCCAATCATCTCTGGATCTAATTTTTTAACTGTTTCGGCAATATTACGGAAATGATCACTAATACGTTCTAAATTACTTAACAAGTCCATTACAAATACTCCTGATTCTGGGCTTGCTTTTCCTTTATGCATACGTTTCATATGTTTATCACGAATTGTAATTTTTAAGCGATCGATTTCTCTTTCGATTTCAACCACCTCGGCAACTTTTTTCATATCACCTGTTGATAAAGCATCAATTGAGAATGAATAACCACGATATACTAAATCAAAAACATAATCTAGTTCTTCTGTTACCTCTTCATCTAACTCTATTCCTTTATCAATTAAAGCTGTTGCAAAATCTGCAATATTTTCGGCATGATCACTAATTCTTTCAATATCATTAGCTGTATTAAATAATTCATCAATAACCATTAAATCTTCACTTGAAACATTTTGTTGAGAGATTTGCACTAAATACTCAACAATTGATTTTTCAAAGCGATTAACATTATCTTCACTATCATACGCTTTTTGAATATAATCTTTATCTCTATTTTTTATCGCTATGGTTGCATAACGAATCGTTTTATTAGCTTCTGTTGCCATTGAAATAAATTCATATAATGTATTTTTCAAGGCAATTGATGGTGTTACTAAAATTAATGGATCTAGATATGAACGGAATTCATAGCTTTCATCTTCATCTGTATCATCTGGCAATACCCACTCTGCAAATTTAACAATGTAATTAGCAAACGGGAATAAAACAATCACATTTAATACATTAAAGATAGTATGTGCATTGGCAATTTGACGCGGTATATTATTTGGATCAATTTGTTGAACAACATCCGTTAATATTCCTTGTAAGAATAACATAAAGTATAC
This sequence comes from Granulicatella balaenopterae, assembly GCF_900111135.1. Lineage (GTDB taxonomy): Bacteria > Bacillota > Bacilli > Lactobacillales > Aerococcaceae > Granulicatella > Granulicatella balaenopterae. The sequence goes on from NZ_FOGF01000003.1 coordinate 979, forward strand.
TGTACCAATTACTTTAATAGTCACATGAATTAGGGCTACTTGTTTACCACGATTAGAAGTTCCCAAACTACTTAATACTGCAGTTGTACATGTACCAATATTGTCACCAAAAATAATATATAAAGCCGTAGAAAATGGCAAAATTCCTTGTGACGCTAAAGCGATTAACACCCCAATTGTCGCTGATGAACTTTGTAAAATCAATGTCATTAAGATACCAATTAATACCCCAATGAAAGGATTGTCCCCATAATTTAAAATCAAACTAGCAAATGCTGGTGAATCTTTTAATGGTGATAATGAATCTTTCAAATAATTAATCCCTAAGAATAAAATCCCAAACCCTATTAAAATCTCAGCTAAATCTTTTAGTTGATTATTTTTTGTTGTTGCTCTTAAGATCAAACCACCCGCAATGGCTATAGGAGCAATTTGAGATAAATTCAACGAAACCATTTGACCGGTAATTGTTGTTCCGATATTGGCACCGAATAAAATTCCGATTGCTTGACTAACAGTCATAATACTTGCATTTACAAAACCAACTACCATAACTGAAGTCGCACTTGAACTTTGGATAACCATTGTTACAAACATCCCGACAATTACAGCCATTAAACGGTTTTTAGTTAAAGTTTTAATAAATCCTTTTAACTTATTACCCGCAACCTTTTGAAGTCCATTTGCCATTAAATTCATTCCATATAAGAATAATCCTAACCCAGCAATGGAGCTCAATAACATTTCGATATACATTCCATTTCTCCTTTTTGTTTCCATATTATTGAACTACTTTTTGATAGTAAAATACATAGTAAATTTTAACAAAAAAATAGGTGTTTTGTCACTAGTTATTTTATAAAAACTTAATTTTTTAAATGCTTGTAAGCATACTAATACCCTCAATCCCCAAAATAACCAATAAAAACCATAAGGCTACTGAAGAAAAGGCCTCTTTGAAACTAGCATTATCTTGTTTTAATTCCAAAATATACGTTTTTATTTGTTCTTTATTTCGCCAAATTATGATAGCCGTATAGACAAAAGCCACCACCAGAATCCCTATCTGAATCTTTTCAATTAGGTCTGGATTGGTAAAATCTCCTAAAGCTGTTATTAATATATTTAAAATCAAGTTATTAAAGATATGCAAAACCATCGCCCATTTAATCGAATATTCATACGTCACATAAGCCAATATTAAGCCCATTAAAAAGGCAAAAGCTGCTTGCGGTAAATTAGCATGAAAAGCCCCAAATAATAGAGAAGACAATATCATCGCAAACCATTTCCCAAATCTTTCTAAATAGTGAAGAATAGCTCCTCTAAAAATCACTTCTTCAGTAATCGGTCCAATAATTCCAGCATATAAAATAATCGGCAAACTATATCCCCCTAAAGAAGCTGCTTCAATGCTATGTAACATACTAATCCCAAATAAATTCAACAACCATTCAACAGCAGTAGAGCCCACTGAAAAAACAACTTGAACCGCCATTAAAGCTGTCATTAATCGAGCTAATGTTTTAACTGATATTTTTCTATTTTTTTCTTGCAACACTCTTATTAAGTCTGAACCTTTTTCCAAATATAAAAATAATATCACACCAAAAAATGTCGACACCAATAAACCAAGCATCAAAGCATCCGTATATGCACCTAATGCCCCCGCATTTTGAATGGATGCCACATCCAGGTATTCACCTGTCTTAATAATAGCTATCACCATTGTAACGATTGACGCAACTGTCATAATAATCTGATAACTAATTAAAAATAATGAGGTACGCCCAACTGCTTTTTTAGCACTCAAATCACGTTTTATCGGGGTTTCATTGATTGTTGTATTGTCTGTTGAATTAAAAAAATCACTTCTATTCTCCATAATTCGCCTCCTAATTAATCATTTCGATATTTTCTATAAATAAATCTATAACGCAAAATCATAAATATTCCATTACAAACCATCCCAACAATGCAACCTATCCAATAGGCATATGGTCCTAAATTAGTACAATAATCTAATAAAAATCCTGTTGGTAAGCCAATCACCCAAAATCCCATCACGCATAACGTAAATGGAATTTTCGTATCTTTATAGCCACGTAAAGCTCCTTGAAGTGGCGCTGCAATCGCATCTAATAATTGGAATAATAATCCATATGTTAAAAATGACATCGTGCGTCTAATAAATTCTGGATCAGTCCCATATAGATTGGCTACCCAGTAACTATTTTTCTTAACTAAAAATAGCGTAACACAAGCAATCCCAACAGCTAACAAGAGTGCTTCTTTTGTATATTGATGAGCCGCTTTATGATTCTTAGCACCAACCTCATAAGCCACAATAATCGTTAAGCCACTCGAAATACTCATGGGAAAAGCATAGGCTAAATCACAAAAGTTCATAGCAGCTTGATGACTAGCAATAACAGTTGAACCAAATTTTGCCATCATTAATCCTACTAAAGCAAATACAGCATACTCTACAAAAATTGAAAATCCTAAAGGTAAGCCTATCACAAAAATTTCTCTCCAGATTTTTAAATCAATTTTTTTAACTGTAAATACTTTATAAGGTTTTAATTTGGGGTGAATTCTCATACCAACAAAAGAAACTATTACCAATACCCAATAAGATATAGCTGTTCCTAGTCCAGCACCAGCTCCTCCCATTTCCGGTACATAAGCATTTCCGTAAATAAATGAATAATTAAAAAAGATATTTAATGGAACTAATAATAACATTAAAGCCATTGATAGATTCGTATATCCCAAAGCATCAATAAATGAGCGTAAAACACTACAAATCATCAACGGAAGCAAGCCAATGGATAATAACTTCAAATAATTAAAAGCCACGTTATAAACAAGCGGTTCTAAATGCATGATGCTTAAAATCGGTTCTAACGCCAGATATCCAACACCCAATAACACAAAAGCTAATAATACGCCCACATAGAGAAATTGAACAACTACACCTTCCACTTCTTTTGACCTTTGACTTCCTAATAATTGCCCAATCATTGGCACTAAAGCCGTCACAATACCTGATACTAACGCAAAAAACGGGGCCCATAAACTAACGGCAATGGCTACACCAGCTAAATGCTTCGCTCCGTAATTACCAGTCATCACCGTATCAATAAACTTTGCTGAAAAATTTGCGAATTGATAAATTAAGATTGGAATTAAAATTTTTAATAACAATTTAAATTTCTCGATTCTACTTTCTGCATGATACATTTTTTTCCCCCTTTCTATCTCTATAATAAAAGAACTCGCTCATTAGAACAAGTTCTTTCATTTACCTATTTTTCTGTTAAGATACATTGCTTATCAATTTCATGCAATGTATAGTTAACACGTTTTAACACTTCTTTACGTGTAATAATTCCAGCAAATTTATGCTCATCAGTTTCTAAACATAAAAAATTATGATTGACTAATCGATTTAAAACATCTTCAAAATCAGTATCTTGATGAACTGTTGGAAAATCAGTTTGCATAGCATCTTTTACTTTTAATTTATGCAATTGACTAAAATGAATGGTATCTTTTGAGCCTTCATTCATAATTTGGTGAATAATCATCGGAATTGAAATTAAGCCAACAATATGATTATCCTTATTAATAACCGGGATGACCGAATAATGTACTTGAGATAAGACAAGCATTGCATGATCTAAAGTATTAGAATCTAATAGAATGGCAACATTTTTTGCGGGAACATATAATTTATCTCTTTCTTCTAATAATAACTCTTCTAGCTTTCGATGGATCATTGGCAAATCCTCCCCTTTTTAAATGGTAAATTCAAATACTAATTCTTCAACAGGCTGATGATTTGCAGTGAAATATTGTACCTTAATAACCTCTTCAATATCAACAATCGCATACGTTGGGGTATCGTGATACAAGCCTCTAGGAATTGAAATACTACCCGGGTTCACACATAAAACACCATTAACTACTTGAACATCTAAGCGGTGAGTATGACCATAAAACGCAATTTTAGCTCCTTGCATTAACGCAGCATCTGCCAAATTCTCTAAGGTAACATTAACTAAATGACGATGGCCATGTACTAATAAAATCTTTTGACCATTCACATATACTAATTCTTCACGTGGAAATCCTGCATCATAATCACAATTTCCTGTTACTTTATGCACTCCTTGCCATAAACGATCAGTTGATAACATTTCAGAATCGCCACAATGGAAAAATTCCACTTCTTGTTCACGATAATAGTCAATTAATTCTCGAAAAACTTCACGATTAGTATGATTATCACTAACAACTACACATTTCATTTTTTTGACCTCCTATAATGTTACTAATATTTCTTTATTTTCTTGAAACCAGTCTTCCCATTTTGTTAATAAATCTTTAATCGCATTGGTACGGTGACTGACTTTATTTTTTTCTTCTAAGCCCATCTCAGCAAATGTTTGCTTAGCTTCTGAGAAATAAAATAATGGATCATAACCAAATCCATCCGTACCTGAAGGGAATGTAGCAATTTGACCAAAAACATCACCTTCAGCTACTAATGGGTCAACCCCTGGGGCTGCTAATACTAAAGTTGTATGAAAATGAGCTGAACGGTCTTTACCTTCTAAACCACCTAATTCAACTAATAATTTAGCATTATTGGCTGCATCGCTTTTTGGTTCGCCTGCAAAACGAGCTGAATACACACCTGGACGACCTTCTAAAGCATCAACCATTAACCCTGAATCATCTGCTAGAACTAAAGTATGTAATTCATTGGCGATTGTCTCTGCTTTTAAACGAGCATTCTCTTCAAAAGTAGTCCCCGTTTCTTCAACATCACTAATTTCAGGGTAATCTAATAGCGTTTTCACTTGATAGCCAAATGGTGCAAAGATTGCTTCAAACTCTTTAGCTTTCCCTTTATTCTTTGTAGCAATTAATAATTCTTTCGTCATGTTATGTTCTCCTTGTTGATAAGTCGTTAGATCCACTTTTTGAACAATAATATCATCAGACAACCATTTATGCGTAATTTCTTGGAATATTTGTGGATTCCCTGTTGTATAATATTCTCTTTTAGGATGGGGATTCGTTTCAAAAGTTTCTGCCAAATTAAAATAATGCAATAACACCATTAAATGTTGAACGGTTTCTGCTCCAGCATCAATTAAACAAACCTCATCACCAAACACTTCTTGAATACTCTCTCGCAATAAAGGATAGTGCGTACAACCTAACACTACTGTATCAAATTTTTGTTTTGCTAATGGTACTAAAGCTTCGTGAACAATTTTTTCAGCCTTTTGACTACCCATCTCACCATTTTCTACAATAGAAGCAAAATCTAAACACGCTTTTCCTTCTACTATAATATCTTGATCTTTTTCTATAATTAACTTTTGATATAAACCACTCTCGATTGTCCCTTTTGTTGCTAAAATCGCAATTTGTTTATTCTTTGTTTGATTAGCAGCGGCAATACTTCCTGGTTGGATCACTCCAATAACTGGAATATCTACTTTTTCCTTAATATACTCTAAGGCTGCTGCTGTTGCTGTATTACAAGCAATCACAATCATTTTAACTTGTTTTTCTAATAAAAATTGTACCATTTCCCAAGTATATTGACGAACTTCCTCAGTTGTTTTCACACCATATGGACAACGTTTTGAGTCCCCTAAATATATCATCGATTCATTAGGAAGTTGTTTGATGGCCTCCTTCATAACCGTTAATCCTCCCACACCTGAATCAATAAATCCGATTGATTTTGTCATATGCCACTTCCTCTCTAAAAAAATTCATCTTTATTATATCACGAAATATAAACACTCCGATGATTGCTTATCATTTTTTTAAACAAAAAAGAGCAATTACGACCAAAATCGTAACTACTCTTTTATTATTAAGCTGTTTCCTCTTCTTTTGGGAACATTTGCATTAATAATTTTATAACGGGAACGATTAAGAAAAATAACTTAATTAAATTACTAACCGTTACATTATTTTTACGTTTCATAAATCATAACATCTCCTATGCTTTCTTATGTTGATTTCGTAAGATGCTTAATGAGCGTTTAAAGGCTTTAAACATACTTTCATTAGTGTATACTAATACATTCGAACGATAGAATATAATCGATACCCAAGTAATGATGACCATTGATACAACTAAAATAATTAAACTAATGATAATTTGCATATTGGTAACCGTATCAGCCGCCATACGAAACGGCATTACAAATGGTGTCCAAAATGGAATATACGATGTTACAACAACTACTGGACTATTTGCATTACTCATCGCATACATGCCAACATAAAAACCAACCATCCCTAATAAACTAATGGGTGTCATCACTTTTTGAACATCTTCCGTTCTAGTAACTAATGAACCAAAAAATGCTGAAATTCCTACATAAATAATAACGCCAAAAATAAAGAATAATGTTCCATATGCTAAAACTGGACCAACTACTGCCGGAATATTAATCCCACTTGCATATTGATTTAAATACTCTCCCACAATTGGTAAATTCCAGCCTATTACAAACATCACCCCATAAATCGCAATTTGGGTGAAGGTTACTAATAAAATACCGACAACTTTTCCAAAGAAATGTGTTGTTGCTGATACACTTGATAAAATAATCTCCATAATACGTGTGCCTTTTTCAGAAGCAATCTCTTGCGCAATAATTCCTGCAAAATTCATAATAAACATAAACGTTAAAATAGCAACCGTATAAGCTGTTCCTTTTTTAACAAAACGTTCAAATTGTTGCTGGTTTAATTCTTCTTCATTTTCAGCACTTTGTAATTCACCATTTTCATCGAGTGTTAATTCTTGATCAATAACAGCAACTTTTGATTCTTGAATTTTTGCGACTTCACTTTCCGCTAAATTCAATTGAGTAGTAATGTTCGCTAATTGAATATTTGATAAATAATTATTAATATCACTTAAATCAACATTCTTATTGGTTGTCTTATGATAAAAATCAGCCTTAATATACCCCTCTTCTTCAGTAGTCACTAAGTATCCTTCAATCTCGCCATCCATTAATTGTCTTTTAGCTTCTTCAATTGAATCCACTAAAACAATATGTGGCGAAGTAATGTCTGTGGCAATTTGCTTTGTTAATGCAACTGGCTCGTCCACTAATGCAATCGTTACATCCTTAGCCCCAATTGCATCTTTAGCGATAAAGAAACCAACAATAGCAAAAATAGCCATAAAGATAATTGGTGATAACATCATAAAGATAAATCCTAATGACTTCACATTTTTACGATAAACTTCACCCACAATTACCCAAAACTTATTCATCTTTACCACCTGCTTTCATTTTGAAGATTTCTTCCAATGTTGGTGGCTGTTGATTAAAGACTGGTACATAGCCATCTTTAGCTACTAACTTAAAGACTTCACGACCTACTTCTTCATGCTCTAATTGTAACAATTTTTGATTTAATGGTAATGATTCGATTGATATAACTCCTGGAATCGCAAGAAGCTCTTCATCAGTTACATCAGCTTCCACAATTAATTTTGTACGGCCAAATGATAATCGAATATCATCAACCTCTCCCTCTAAAACTTGGTCGCCATTATGAATCATGACTAGTGAATCACAAATCTCAGCGACATTTTCCATATTATGACTTGAAAAAATAACGCAAGCACCTTTTTGTTTTAATTCCATAATCGCTTCTTTTAAGAGTGCTGCATTAACAGGATCCAAACCGCTAAACGGTTCATCTAAGATTACTAATTTTGGTTCATGAATTAATGTTGTAATTAATTGTACTTTTTGTTGATTCCCTTTTGATAAAGTTTTTATTTTATCAGTCTTTTTACCCTTAACTTGGAACTTTTCCATCCAATAATCAATCTTCGGTAGAATATCTTTCGCCTTTTTGCCACGTAATTTTGCGAAGTATAAAATTTGCTCCTGAATCGTTACTTTTGGATACAAACCTCTCTCCTCAGGCAAATAACCGATTGCATCATAATCCTCACTAGTTAATGGATGGTTATTCCATAGTACTTCTCCTTTATCTGGTGTTAAAAAATCTAATATTAAGCGAAAAGTTGTTGTTTTACCAGAACCATTTCTCCCAATCATCCCTAAAATCTCATTCTCTTTAATCGAAAATGATAAATCATTGACTGCTTTCAGTGAGCCAAATGACTTATGAACATTTTTTACTTCTAACATTTTGCCCCCCCTTTTTTATTTTATTCAAATATTTGCATTGGTAATAAGTCAAAATCACGTTCTTCAGCTTCTTTACGTAAAGCAAAATGGTGAGTTTGATTTAATGTCTGTAAATGATAATGACCATCACGATATTCTACAATACTTAGCGAAGCATTTAAAATTGGTTCGCTTAATTCAAACTCTGGGACTAATTCATGTAAAATATTTCGAATCGTCATTCCGTGGCTAACAATTAAAATATTTTGATCTGTTTCACGATGACGATTAATTACCTTTAATAGGCCTTTTTCTACACGTAACCAAAATTCCATAAAGTTTTCAGCTAAGTGTTCTGGATCCATTTCTTTTAGGCCATTTAATTCAGCTTGAATATCACGACCATTAACACTCGTAATTTCATCCTGAATATTTTTGTATAATTCTGGCCAAATATCTTCAACGTTCAATCCTTCTAAACCACCAAAAAATACTTCTCTAAATTCTGGCATCATATTAACCGTTAAGTCACGGCTTTGTTCATTATCTCGTAAAAATAATTGAGCAGTTTCTACGGTTCTTCTTAAATCACTGGTATAGACTGCATCAAATGCAATATCTTTTGAACCTAAGCCACTACGAATGGCATCTAGTCTACCTTCTTTAGTTAGTGGCATATCTGACCACCCTTGCATTTTACCAAAACGATTGTAATAAGTTTCTCCGTGACGCATGAAATATAATGTAACACCTTTATTTTTCATAATAAGCCTCCTCAAATTCATATTTACAAGTTCATTTTACAAGATATTTTATCTTTTGTCATTATAAATCGGTTACATTATCATTTTCATCATAAACATTTACCGATTTATTCACAAATTAAAAAAGAATCATTACATTTTTGTAATGACTCTCAAAATTTACCTTTCTTTTAAGGCGCGATCCATTTCACGTTTCATATCTTTTTGTTTTAAGGCATGACGTTTATCGTAATTTTTCTTACCCTTTGCAATACCAATTAAGCATTTGGCTACTCCATTTTTAATGTATACTTTTAATGGAATAATGGTATTACCGGATTGTTTGACTTCTTCTTGCAAACGAATAATTTGCTTTTTATGTAATAATAATTTTCTTGTACGAACTGGATCATGATTGAAAATATTACCTTGTTCAAATGGACTAATATGAACATTTACTAGAAAAGCTTCTCCATTACGTAAACTACAATATCCATCTTTTAGGTTAATTCTGGCTTTTCTGACTGATTTAATCTCTGTACCAGTTAATACCATTCCAGCTTCAATCGTATCAAGAATCGTATAGTCATGAGATGCTTTTCTATTTTGAGCTAATACTTTATTTGACAAACCTTTTGGCATTTAAAAACCTCCTATACGTTGCGAATTGTAAAGGAACGTTTCCCTTTATTCTTACGATCTTTAGTTTTAAGTTTTTTCTTTTTCTTATCTTTTGCTTTATATTTGCGTTTTGGTTTAGTATCTTTTTTACGGCCTTCTTTTTTATCATCACGCACAACTTTTTTATGTGTCTTACTTTGTGACGAAACTTTACGACGCTCTTGAGATTTCACAGGACGTTTATGACGACGATTAACACTATTACTTACTTGTGATAAACCTTCAATTGCTTCCACATCTGCTTCTAATAAGAAATCAATTTCACGTGCGTCGATATCAACTTTTACTAATTTAACACGAACTTTATCACCTATGCGGTAACTTTGACCAGTTCGCTCACCCATTAATACTAATTGACTTTCAATAAATACAAAATAATCACTTTGCATTTGCGAGATATGAATTAGCCCTTCAACCGTATTTGGTAATTCAACAAAAATACCAAATTTGGTAACAGAACTGACTACTGCATCAAATGTTTGGCCAACTTTTTCAACCATAAATTCTGCTTTTTTCATCTCATCAACAGCACGTTCAGCTGTAACTGCTAATCTTTCCATTTTAGAAGATTGTTCCGCAATATCTTGTAATTTTGCTTCTAGACCTATTTCTTCTTCGTGCGAAAGTTTCGTACCATGTTGGTGATAATAGCGAATCATACGGTGCACAATTAAGTCAGGATAACGACGGATTGGTGAAGTGAAATGAGTATAATCTTCAGCTGCTAAACCATAGTGCCCTGTTGGAACAACATCATATTTAGCTTGCTTCATTGAACGTAACATCATCGTTGATACGACAGCTTCATAGGTTTCGCCTTTAACTTCTTCTAAAGCTTTTTGTAATTTTTTCGGTGAAATCGTATCATTTGTACCAGTAATCACAACCCCAAAAGCTGTAATGAATTCTAAGAAACGTTGCATACGTTCTGAATCAGGTTGTTCATGAATACGATAAATAAATGGTAATTTTAATTGCTCAAAATGTCGTGCAACAGTCTCATTCGCTGATAACATAAATGATTCAATTAAACGTTCTGAAATACCACGCTCACGTAAAATAATTTCTGTAGGTTTCCCTTCTTCATCAACTAAGATTTTAGCTTCTTTACTATCAAAATCAATTGCTCCACGCGCATGACGTCGGCGAGCTAAAATATCATGTAAGTCTTTCATATCCCATAACATTTGATTGATATCTTGATATTTTTGAGTCGTTGCTTCTTCTCTAGCATAAACTTCATTCACTTCATCATAAGTTAAACGATGATCTGAGATGATTAATGATGGATAAATTTCGTGGTGGAAAACAGTACCGCTTTGATCAATATCCATCATACAAGTCATTGTTAAACGCTCTTCATGTGGATTTAACGAACAAATACCATTCGATAAACGTTGTGGCAACATTGGCACCACTCGGTCCGTTAAATAGACACTAGTCGCTCTTGTATAAGCTTCTTGGTCAATTTCAGAATGTTCTGTTACATAATGAGATACATCGGCAATATGGACTCCTAAACGATATGTCCCATCTGCTTTTTTCTCTAATGAGATTGCATCATCCAAGTCTTTTGCATCTGCACCATCAATGGTAATCGTTGGTAATTTGGTTAAGTCAACACGATCTTCTTTTTCTTTTTCGGTAATTACTTCACTAACAGCATTTGCTTCACGCATTACCTCTTCACTAAATTCAGTTGGAATTCCCATTTGCAAAAGAATAGTTAAAATATCCATCCCAACTTCATCTTTATAGCCAATTTCTTTTTTTATGACTGTTTTCAATTGGTTATCTTTTCCTTGGTAACGATAATCACAAATTTCAGCGATAACAATCGTTCCATCAACAGGATTTAAGCCATTTTCACCAACAACACAAGTAAAGTTAGATAATTTTTTATCTTTTAAAGCTATCTCACCAATAATGCCATTTTTTTCAGCAAATTCAGATGAATATCTCGTATAAACACCAACGACTTGTGATAACTTTCTTTCTAATACTTTCATTACTTTAGCTTCCGCTGATTTATCGGGAATGTTACGAACTTGTTGTTGAATTTTAACGACAACTTTATCGCCATCCATTGCATTTTTGGTATTTCCACGAGGAACAAATAAGTCTGGTTCGCCTTCAGTTACCGTTACAAAACCAAACCCTCTTTCATTAGCACGGAAAATTCCTTCTACAATATCTTTTTCTTCTTTCAAACCAAATTTCCCTTTACTAGTTAACATTAAGTGACCTCTTTCTTCTAAATGAGCTAAAGCTTTCACTAATTCTTTAAAATCTGATGAATGCTCCATTTTTAAGGCTTCACTTACTTCTTTTACAAAAAATTGTTCTTTTTCATGTTCTTTAAAAAAGTTTTTGACTTTCTCAATGATTTGTTGATTGATTTCTTTCACTCAATCACCTCCTTAATTATTTTCCATAAACGTTATAACGCTTTCTTGAAATTCTCTTCTATCTCGACTAATAGTAATCACATGGCCGCTTTCTTCAAACCAGTGAAAATCTACCAATGAATTGATTAATTTATCTTTTAATACATAAGCTGATTGCGGATCGGATATTTCATCTTTAGCTCCTTGCGCAATATAAAATGGACAAGTGACATGGTCTAAATAATGATAAACCATTTTACTAAACTTGGTTAAGCGCATCAATTGAGTATCCATCGCTTTTTGCAAGTAAATAATATCTGTTTGTGGTCGCCCTTGTTCGTTTAATTTGTGTTCGCAATATTGTTGTAAACCAATCTTTAACTGATCTAACTGGGCTGCATCTTCTGTAATTGGTGAGCAAAAGACACCGGCAGCGTCAACAAAATGCTTCTCAGCTGCTAATGTTGCCATTATGCCTCCCATTGATAAACCGAATGCATATACTTTTTGGCAACCTTGTTCACGTAAAAACTCAATAGCCTCTTGTGACTCTTTCCACCATTGATTTGGTGTTTTACTTAAAAAATCATCAATATCATTACCAACATGAGCTGAGTAATTAGGGCAATATACCGTATATCCTTCTTGATGTAATCTTTTAGCAAGCATTCTTACATCATTTGAACTTCCGGTATATGCATGAAATAAAACAATCCCTTGTTGGTTCCCTTCTAAAAAAACTGAACTAGGTTTTCTAATCATTTTCATCACTGCTCCTACTTTTTTGATTTTTGTTGCTAAAAAAGAGCACAATGCATGGAATTACACCGCAATGTGCTCAAGTCTTTCGTTATTATGCTTGCAAGAAAACTAATGCTGTTGCTAGAATCATAAATAATGCTCCTAAAATAACAGTAACGCGCACTAAAAACGCTTCAAACCCTCTTGCTTTTTGTTTACCAAATAATTGTTCTGCTCCACCAGTTAAAGAACTAGCTGCATTTGTTTTAGATGGTTGCATTGCTACAACGATAATTAATAGCACACACAACACTAACATAATTGCTAAAATTGCACTATACAAGGACTTTCCTCCTCACTATTTATTCCTACAAATCAGTTTACCATAAATGAATAAAATATGCTATAAAATCCCTCTTTAATTTATGAAAATTAATTGTTATGATAGCGAATACTTTCTCTTACTAAAACGTCTAAAGCATCGATTGTATATGCTTTGTTTTCTTTTAAAATCGGAATTAAGCTTAACTCAGTACAGGCGATAATGCCAACTGTGTCTTTATCACAGTGTCTAGCAATCAATTCATTAAAACTAGCTTCTTCAATATGATTAGTAGCTTTGATGGAATAGATAATTTCCATCACTTTTGCTCGTTCTTCACTAGATAAAGAGACAAGTTCAATATTATATTGTTCTGCATATTTTTCATATACTTTTGCTGATAATGTTCCTTCTGTTGCGAAAACACAAGCTTTTGTAAAGTTGCGTTGACTAATAGTTTCAATTGTTTTTTCAATCATATTAATAACCGGAATATCGGTATATTTTTTAAATTCATCATAATAATAATGACTTGTATTACATGGAAGGGCGATTGCTTTAACACCAATTTTATTCATTACCTCAAAGTCAGGCTTAATTGCTTGTAAGAATCTTTCGCCTCTATTTTCTAAAATACAAGAGGTTCTATCAGGCAATGTAGCATGATTTAAAATAACCGTATTAATGTGTTCGTGGTCATTTTTAGCTGGTGTACTTAAGACTAAACGCTCAAAATATTGTGCGGTTGCTAAAGAACCCATTCCACCAATAATCCCAAGAGTATACATTGCTTATCTTCCCTTCATTAATGTTTGATTTTTTTGACAACTTTCTTCAATAGCTGACCATTATAAAAGAACCATGGACCTAAATCATCCAATTCCCAAATAGCTGGTGCTAAACGTTTTGTAAATAATTTACCGATTGATTGGAAGGCATTTACTTGTTTTGTTTTATGGTAACCACGAATGGCCATCATATCTTCAAAACCATAGACAAAAGCACGATTTGTATCCCATGTAATAAACTTCTCTTCAATCTTATCTTGTTGACCCGTTAATTCTAAATAAGCAATGTATGGCATATTAATCCCTAATTTATAAATCAAATTATTAAAATTAGTTGTACGTGCATTGATTTCAATTAAATAAAGGTCACCAGTTTTTTCGTGTTTTTTGTATTCAATCTCACCAAATCCGCGATAACCAATTGCTTCTAAGAATGGTTTGCTGACATCGACTAACTCTTTATTATATTTTTGCTGGGTAAAGACACTAGCACCAAAATTAATGGGCCATTGTCTTTGTTTTTGGGCTGTCATATAATGGGTTGTTTTTCCTTGACGGTTCACATAATAATCATACGTTAACATATGATCATCAAAACCAGGAATAACTTGTTGAATAAATACATCAACTTTTTCTTGTTTACATCTTTCAATCCCAACAATCACATCTTCTAATGTATCACAGAAAATAACTTTGCGTCTGAAAATCTTTGTGAATGCTACTGTATCAGATGGCTTAATAATACAAGGGAACCCAATCTCTTCAACCTTTTGATACAAATCAGGATCATCAATAGTAATCGTTGTTGGTACACGCACCCCATGTTTGGTTGCTAATTTATGTAATTGAACTTTATCCATCACGATTGAATTCAACCCATTTTCAGCTTGGCTAATTAAATAGTATTGTGATAATTCATCATAAAAAGTATCGATAAATTCAACATATTTATCGTGCGATGGTAATAGAACTGGCTTTTCTGTTTGCTGTTTACCATATGCTACTAATTGGTCAAGTGCATGCTGATCAATCTTTGAAAGCCCCTCAACATGTAAAAATTCAGAAATATATTTTGATTTGGCACCATAAGCAGTCTCAAAATCATAATCACATGCTACAACATTAACGCCTTCTTTACCTAAACAACGAATCATGCTCAAACCAATATAATAGTTACAGCCTAAAACAACTGCTTTATTCATATTCATCACCTATACTTCCATTAAAAAATATTGATTATACCAAACTAAGAAAGTATAAATGGTATAAACTTTACGACCATTATTGATAACACCATTATAGTGATTATCTAATAATTGGTTGATTTTTGCGACATCAAAGAATTCACTCACAAATTCGCGGTTAAACATTTCTTTAACGATTTGGTAGTATTTTTCTTCTTTAATAAAGCTAACAAATGGTACAACAAAACCTAATTTACGGCGATTTGACCATGCTTCTGGAATCGAACGTTCAGCAGCTTTACGGAATGCGTATTTAGTTGTTGTATTGTGTACTTTATATTTAGTAGGAATCTTACGAGCAACATTCCACATTTCTTTATCTAATAATGGTACACGTAATTCAATAGAGTTAGCCATTGTCATTTTATCGGCTTTTAATAAGATATCATCAACAATCCACATATTCATATCTAAGTAGATACGTTTTGAGACTTCATCCATATCTTTCACATCATCATAATATTTTTTCGTTAAGTCCATCATTGTTACATCATTTTGGTAAGCTGGTGTTAGGATATCATTTGCTTCATTATCTAACATAATTTTTGCTTGTCCAATATATGAATCTTCTAATTTTTGACCAAACTTAGTGATAATGGTTTTACCGTGGAAGTGGTTAGTATTTCTTGTTTTATTAAATAAGAAATGACGTAAGCCAAATGGTAACTTCGCATATGTACGTTGTAACCAAGGCATTTCGTATTCATTATAACCAGCGAATAATTCATCAGCACCCTCACCTGATAAGACAACTTTTACATGTTCACTTGCTAATCCTGATAAGAAGTATAATGCTACTGATGACAGGTTCGCATGTGGTTCATCTGAATAGTATTGAACTTTATCAATTCCTTCAAAGAACTCATCTGGTGTAATGATTTTAGAGTAATTATCAATACCTAGCATATCTGATAATTCTTTTGCATACATTGTTTCATCAAAACCTTTATTTTCAAAACCTACTGAGAAGGTCTTATCAACATTGGCTTTTGAGACAACATAACTTGAATCTACCCCGCCTGATAGGAATGAACCTACTTCAACATCACTAATTTTGTGATATTTAATGGAATCTTCAACAGCATCTTCAATATTTTCAATTGTTTTTTCTAATCCCACATCTTCATAATCTAATTCTAAGTTAAAGTAGCGTTTTATCGTCATTTTGCCATCTTGGAATGTATAATAATGACCTGGACGTAATTTATGAACTCCTTTAAAGAATGTTTCTTCTAATGGATTATATTGGAATACTAAATAATGTTTTAAAGCTTCTTTATTCACTTCTTTTTTGAATGCTGGGTGTTTTAAAAAGGCTTTAATTTCTGAACCAATTAATAAATCTCCACCCATTTGAGCGTAGTAATATGGTTTGATTCCAAAGTGGTCTCTAGCACCAAACAATTTACCGGTACGTTTATCCCAAATTGTGAAAGCAAACATACCACGTAATTTATTTAAAATACCTTCTTCACCGTATTCTTCATACCCATGTAAGATAACTTCTGTATCCGTATGAGTTTTAAATTTATAACCTTTTTCAACTAAATCAACACGAATATCTTGATAATTATAAATCTCACCATTAAAAATAATCGCTACATCTTCATTTTCATTTAAGATTGGTTGTGATCCTGCTTCTAAATCAATAATACTTAACCGTCTAAACCCAAAATGCACATCACCATCTGTATAAAATCCATCACTATCCGGACCTCTATGAACAATCATTTGACTCATATCACGAATCACTTGCTCACCATATTCTTTTTTACTATAGTACCCGACAAAGCCGCACATACTAGTCCTCCTCTTATCTATTCAAAAGGCTCATTATTCACCTAATAAAAATTTTTCTAATCTTTCTGCTGATATCTCTTTTTCTAATTTTGAAATCATCATAGGGTCTAATTCTACTACCATCGCAATAGATTGGTCTTCATGATACGCAACAACTACTTCACCATTTTCTTCTTTTAATGTTGTTACTTTCACTTCAAAAAATTCATTTTCTAAAATAGAAATAACCTCTTCAATACAATGTTTTCTTAACAATTTAAAATGCGGTGCAATAACTTTTGGAATATAGTATACATCAACTAATTCCATTTCATCTTTATCATTATTTTTTCGTTGTTTTTTCTTTACTTTACGCGCCATGATTTCTCCTCACCTATTTTATTTCAACTTTTAATTATACAGTAATAACTATCTAATGCCAATCCTTTTAGTATATTTTCTATAACTTTTCTAGGTTAACTGCATACCCTTTTAATTTTAGCATAAAATGACTCTTATAATACAGTATTGTAATAATTCATCAATTTATTATGAAAAAACTTTTCTATCTCAGGACTTTTTCGATAGTTTTTGCTATTTTTGATTCACCTTATGATAAATAGATGATAGTTGATACCCAATTTGATCAATATCAAACCTTTTAGCAACTTGATAGCCATTTTTTACTAAAGATGGTATTTCTTGATGCATCATTTTTTGAATCATCCACATACATTCCTTATTATCCCTAAACTTATAGACAACTTCTTTTTCTGGAAATGACTCTTTGTAAATAGGTATATCCCTTACTAAAATAGGAATTTCCATTGCTAACGCTTCTAATAAAACAATTCCTTCTGTCTCTTCGTATGTCGTAAATAAAAACAAACTAGCTTCATCATAAATACGTTTCAATTCTTCTTTATCTACATATCCAGGGAAATAAACATTCCTAGGCTTTGTAGCAATTGCTTTACGTATTTTAGCAGATTGTAACGCTACATCTGTATAGCCATACCAATAAAAATCATATTGCGGTATCATTCTTGCAATTTCAATAAAATCTAGTAATCCTTTTCGTTCAATATAATGCCCCACAGAAATAATTTTATTTTTTTTACGAACTTTTTGACTGGATTGATAATATGCTAGATCAATTCCATTCGATAATACATAGATATCTTTTTTTATACCATAAGAGCGTAATAAATTTTTTGAATATTCTGTTGGAGTAATAATCGCGTCACCTCTTGTATAACAAAATATTAACCATTTTTTAAAGAAAGGTGCTAAATAATTTGAACCAATAAAAGAATTCTCAAAATCTTCCATCGTTGAATGAGCATGCATAATAACACTTTTTCGTCTTAATTTTGCATAGATAGCAGACCAACAAACACTCGGGAAAACTGTATTAAAGTGTGCTAATTGATAAGCATCTCTTGGACCTACTAATGTAATATCACTACAGTTTTCCAGTGCTCTTCTTTGGTGTTCTAGAGCTCTTCCGATACCACTTTTAGCAACAATATCTTCAAATCGACTATCTAACCAAACTTTCACTTCATTCACCTCTTAGTTACAAATATCAGATTTATTTTACCATAAAAGTCATTTTCCAAAATCTATTTTCTGCCATTCTTAACTTTTCTATAAAAAAATCCCCCTTCAGTAGACAAGGTACATAACCACATCTACTGAAAAGGAATCATATCCATTCATTACAGTAAGCTTATATTGTCTAACCGAAACGCCTTGTGACATCTAATAGAATCTAGCTAACCTTAATGGACATATTGATAAAATTTCTTAAAGACTACTAACAATAATACCCATGAAAAAGCTGTTATTGACCATACAACATTGCGCAAAATCTTTGCTTGCTGATGAAGAACAGGGTGCGTATCATCTTTAGTTGCTAATTCTTCTGATGGAGTATCTAAAGGAGTTTCTTCAGGATAAACACGGTCGCAATTGACTAATAATCGTTGATAACGTGGGGGTAAAAATGGTTCACAAGTTAATAATGTCAACATATCCCGCCCCTCAATTGGTGCTAATTTTTGCCATTCTGAAGGATCGATAACTTCTGTATCGCTAACTTCATAAACTAATTCCTCATTATTTCGCTCAATATATATTTTATCGCCTGGTTGTAAATCCCCCAAACTCCAAAACATAAAATTCTCATAGTAGCCACGGTGTCCTGCAATCACACTTCGCTGATCCATTCCACCAACTGGTAAAGATGTGCCATCAATATGAGCTGTTCCAATTCCTAAATGATAATCCGACGCCCCTAAATAGATTGGTTCTAAAATATTTAAGGAAGGAATATTAATATAAGCAAAGATAGCATCTGGATTATCCATAATTTGATAATCTATTTGAAATTCATCAGTGGCAAAAGGGTCCACCACCGAAACCTCTTTCCCTAATAATTGATTATTATAATCATCAATTTTTTCTTGTTCTGTTTGTATTTCTTCACTAGTAAGCTTATGACTTTGATATTTTTCATAAGCCATTTTATTTTGAATAAAACTCATACTTAATTGAGTTAATAAATAAAGCGGCAAACAAATACCAAGCATCATCAATAAATAGCCAATTATTTTTTTACGACTCATTTTCTTCTCCATAAGTACGCGCTTTCCTTTCAAGTTCTAAATAAATTTTTTTCTTTCTTAAAGCATCATGTCTCGTATATAAAACAATTGCTAATAAGACACCGACAATTAAGACTTCAAAGACAATATAATCCTTGTATTTATCATTTAATGAGCGACTAATAGCAACCCCATCATCAACTGGTGCGACATACGGAATGCGGTGTCCTCTTACTAATAAACGATGTGAATTAATCATATATGGTGTACATGTTAATAGTGTCGCATAGTCTTGCCCCTCTGTTACTAATACTGGATCAAAATCAGACGGTTCCACTGTTAAAATTTGATCTACTTCATAAGCCAATACTGTTTCAAGGTTATGAATATAAAAGACATCCCCTTTTTTAACTTTATCTAAATGAGTAAATAACTCAGCTGTCGGTAACCCACGATGGGCTGTAATGACTGTATGAGTACTATCTCCCCCAATTGGTAATGACGTCCCTTCTAGGTGACCAGCACCTTTTTGCAAGACACTCTCCTTGGTTCCTGCATATATAGGAATTTTACAATCAATTGATGGAATTTCAATAAAACCTAATTTTTCTTCAACTTCAAGCATTCGAGCATATTCTGCTATTCCTTCTTTTTCTTTATCTGTATAAGGGTCAGCTAATCTTGTTGGATCCAAAACAGCATTATATGCACGCGCTAAATCCATTCGTTTAATAATTTCCGATTCATCCATTTCACTAACAGATTTTTCAAATTCTACTAATTGATTTTGCGCTTCAATACGATAATAATATTGACTCACTAAAGGATATAATAACACCATCAATCCTAAGAAGAAAATGACTGCATATGGCCATTTTTTTCTCTTTTTCTGTTGTTTTTCTTTTCTTTTCATTATTTGTCTTCATTCCCTTTAAATTTTATTTTTCTTGACTCTTGTTTTGCAAGTAATTCTTTTTTATTATTCATAAATTTTTTTGCTAATAAATGATAATAAATCGCTAAAGCAATTAAAATAACAATCACTACTAATAGGCCATAGAATAAATATTGATAAAGGAATGTCTGCTTACTTTTAGCCATTAAACGTTTATCGATGGCTGCTTCATATGGAACACGATGCCCTCTTACTAACAAACGATGCGTATTAATCATATATGGTGTACACGTTAAAAGTGTTGCATAATCATGTCCTGGCTCAATTAATAAATTTTCAAACTCGTGCGGTTCTATTACTTTTATCTGATCCACTTGATAAGCTAAAATCTCCCCAACATTATGAATATAAAAGCGATCCCCTTCTTTTACTTCTTTTAAGTCTGTAAATAATTTAGCTGTTGGTAACCCAGAGTGGGCAGTAATGACGGTATGGGTACTATTCCCACCAACAGGCAATGACGTCCCTTCTAAATGTCCGGCGCCTTTTTGTAAGACATTTTCACCAGAGCCAGCATAAATCGGAATATCCACATCAATCGAAGGAATCTGAATATGGCCAATTTGCTCATTAATCTCTAACATTCGAGCATATTCTGCACGTCCTTCTTTACGATTTTTTTCTTCATATGGGTCTTCAGATACATTATTCACTAAAGAGTCATTAAATGCTTTTGCTAAGCGTAAGCGTTCACTAATTTCTTCTTCTGTCATGGCACTTTTTTCTTCATCAAAGACTGCAATATTTTGTGTCGAGGATACACGGTAATACATTCTGGAAATTTGTGGATACAAAAAAATCAACAATCCAATGGCGAACAAAAAATAAAATGGTAATTTTTTTCTTAATGGCTTGCTTTTTTTTGAAGAAGAACTAACTTTTTCTTTCTTTTTATTTACTATTCTACTATTTCTTTTCTTCACTGATTATTCTCCCTTAAATTTAAAATAAGGGATTTCCAATTATGAAAATCCCTTTCGTCTACTTATTTAACCTGCTTTTCTTTCACCATCATATAACCAATTATTCCAATTACTAATCCTAATAGTGCTACTAAAAACAATGTAACATCACCAGTATCTGGAATTAGTGGTTGACCAGGATTCATTCGCTTATTCTCAATAGTAATCATTTGTTCCATAGAGGCTTTATCAATAACAAACTGAACTGGTCCAGATAATGGTAAATACCCTTGAGGTGTTTCAACTTCCCATAAATAATACTCCCCATAAGGTAAATTATCAACCATAAAATAGCCTTGTTCATCTGAAGTTACAATATACTCTACACCATCTTTATAAACTTTATCATAAAACTCACCATTTTTTTGAGTCACTAAAAACTTAACATTTGCAATTGGTTGTGGTTTTGGATCATTCGTTACTTTTCTAAAGTTAATACCACCTTCATGTTCTTTAAAGTTAATCACTTCAATATAAGATATTTTATTAGGTTCCACTGTAAAGAATGAATCTGCTTCACGAATCTCATAACCTTCTGGCGCTTTTATTTCATGAAATACATAGTCCCCAGCTGGTAAACCTGCAACCACAATCTTCCCATTAGCATCGGTTACTAATACTCCTGGCAATCCATCAGCCGCATATCTTCCATCACGCATCGGCACGGGTTTGCGAACATCTCTTTCAATACGATATAGTTCAAATTCTGCTCCCGGTAAAGCTGTTCCATCACTTGATTTTTTTAATAATTCCACTCCACCCGGCTCTTCTTTTTTAGGCCTAACTGTTATATTATCCGTGTTAGTAACGGCAAAAACAAAAGGCACTACTTTTCCACCAATATCATGTTCTTTTTCCCGAACATAATAACTACCAATTGCTGCAGAAATAGTTACTTGCCCAAATGAATCACTTGCTACATTTTTAATTCCATGCGGATACTTTTCTGTAATCTCATCATTTGTCATTCCTGCAAGTTCACTCATAATAGTCTCAATATCTGACGTTAGATCGTCGTCTGATAATTTCCAAATGGTTAACTCTCGATCTGCATAATCACTTAATTGTCCTGTTGTTCCTTCTAAATCAATTGTTACCGCTGCTTCATCAGCACCATATATTGTTATATTTGAAAAAACTAAGAATGCCAAAGCAAATAATGATAACAGATACCTCATTTTTCGTTTATTCATTGATTTACATCCTCTCTTGATTCGATAATAGCTTTATTTTTTCATTTATTCTTATTACTTTATAGAATAGTCTTGCTATCCTATCGATCAGTTATTCCACTATTAATAATAACATATTTTTATCTTATTTTAAATAAAAACGTTACACATTTAACTTTTATTATTTTATCTATAAGATTAAAGTAACTTAAAAACCGCTTATTTAAAACATTTCTAGCTATATTCTAGTATAACAATCTATTTTTGTTTTGTGACATAATTATGTCGCAAAACAAAAAACTCTCAAGTTCGATACTGAGAGCTTTTTATTGATATCCCTTTTAATGTAAAAAATTCACTATATTTTGCCATGTTGATGGTTTAAAAATATCAAAAATACTCTCTCCATCTCCAATTACCGCATAACCAATCATTAAACCAATACAAAAAACTACTAAAGCTAACAAAATAATTAATAAAACGCGAATCAATGCTTTTAAGAAAAATTTCTTACTTTCTATCATTCTCTTCTCCTTTTTCTTCAATCATATTGATTGTTGGATTCAATACTACACGATTTGAACTAAATAAGCGTTTAATAAATGACCAAGGATTTTCATCATGCTTAATGCGATCTAATAATTTACCTGTACCAATTGCGACACTATTTAAAGGATTATCCACCACAAATACTGGCACTTGTAATTTTTCTGCTAATAATTGATCCATCCCGTGAATTAATGCACCCCCACCGGTAATACTAATCCCGCGATCAATAATATCGCCAGCTAATTCTGGTGGTGTCTCTTCTAACACTAAGCGCGCTTCTTCGCAAATAGTCTCTAATACTTCTTTCATACAGTGATAGATTTCATTAGAATAAATGGTAATACTTTTTGGTAAACCAGTCGTCATATCGCGACCTTTAATAATCATATCGGATTCTTTTTCTAATTCGATAGCTGTTCCTAAGTTCATTTTAATATCTTCTGCGGTACGTTCACCAATAATTAATTGATACTCTTCTTTAATATAATTAGTAATTTCATGATCCAAATCATCACCAGCTAACTTAATGGAGCGACTTGTGACACAACTTCCCATCGATAAAACCGCAATATCACTTGTTCCACCACCCATATCAATCACCATATTACCAAATGGTGAGAAGATATCCAAACCAACTCCTACTGCAGCTACTTTAGGTTCTTCTTCTAAATATATTGATTGGCCACCACATTTAACAGCTGCTTGAATAATTGCTTTTTGCTCAACGGTAGTAATATTAGTTGGAGTACAAATTAAAATATCTGGTTTTCTGATATAGCTATGTAAGTTCAATCGGCGAATAAAATGTTCAAGCATCTGTTCTGCAATTGAAATATCTGCAATTACGCCACCTTTTAATGGATGGATAATTGAAATATCTTTTGGTGTCCGTCCTAGCATTTGATAGGCCTTTGCGCCAGCTGCTATCACTTCACCTGTTTTATTATTTACTGCTACTAATGAGGGTTCATTTAAAATAACTCCTCTATCTCTTAAATATATTAAGACATTTGCTGTCCCTAAATCAATTCCAATATCTTTTACCATTATGTTGTTCCTCCGTATTGTAAGTTCATTTTATTATATCATAAAAATACGAATGTGAAAATTTTTCTACTATACCACTAATAAATGAACCTTTTCCATACTATGATAGAACCAATAAAAAAGATGACCCATTAATTGGATCACCTTCCTTAGCTAATATTATATTAGTTCGCTACAATATTAACTAATTTACCAGGAACTGCGATAACTTTACGAATTGTTTTTCCGTCAATTGTCGCTTTCACTGCTTCATTTTCTTTTGCAATTGTTTCTAATTCTTCTTTAGTAGCATCTGCTGGAACCATTACTCGTGCCTTGATTTTCCCATTAACTTGGAAGATTACTTCGATTTCATCTTCAACTAACATTGCTTCATCATAAGTTGGCCATGCCGCAAAAGTAATTGATTCTTCGTTGCCGAAAATTGACCAGATTTCTTCACACATATGAGGTGCAATTGGTGCTAATAATGTTACTAAACCTTTCATATATTCAAATGGTAATGAGTGAGCTTTATAAGCATCGTTAACGAAAATCATCATTTGTGAAATTGCTGTATTGAATCGTAAAGCTTCAAAGTCTTCGGTCACTTTCTTAACTGTTTGATGGTAAACTTTATCTAATTCACCTTCATTAATGGTTGTAATGTGATCACGCATTTTACCTTCGTCATCAATCATTAAACGCCATACACGGTCTAAGAACTTGCGACTACCTTCTAAGCCATCTTCACTCCAAGCAATTGAAGCATCTAATGGTCCCATGAACATTTCATATAAACGTAAAGTATCTGCACCATATTCTGCTACAACATCATCCGGATTTACGACATTCCCTTTAGATTTACTCATTTTTTCAGGGCGACCATCTTTACCTTGTGCTAAAATCATTCCTTGGTTAAATAATTTTTGGAATGGTTCTTTATTTGGCACAACACCTAAATCGAATAATACTTTATTCCAGAAACGAGCATACAATAAGTGAAGTACCGCATGTTCAGCACCACCAATATATAAATCAACTGGTAACCATTTCGCTGCTTTTTCTGGGTCAACAATTTGGGTTTCATTCTTAGGATCGATGTAACGTAAATAATACCATGAACTACCAGCCCATTGTGGCATTGTATTTGTTTCACGACGACCTTTCATACCTGTTTTTGGATCTTCTACATATAACCAATCTTCAATCGCTGCAAGTGGTGATTCTCCTGTACCACTAGGGCGGATTTTATCAGTTTTTGGTAATACTAATGGTAATTCTTCTTCAGGTACAGCTGTCATTGTACCATCTTCCCAGTGAATAATCGGAATTGGTTCACCCCAATAACGTTGGCGAGAGAATAACCAGTCACGTAAGCGGTATGTTACTTTTGCTTCACCGATTCCTTGTTCTTTTAACCATTCATTCATTTTCGCAATAGCTTCTTCTTTATTTAGCCCATTTAAGAAATCTGAATTAATATGTACGCCGTCGCCAGTATAGGCTTCTTCTTCAATGTTTCCACCTTCGATAACTGCTGTAATTGGTAAATTAAATTGTTTAGCAAATTCATAATCACGTTCATCATGAGCTGGAACCGCCATAATTGCGCCTGTACCATATGTGCTTAATACATAATCAGCAATCCAGATTGGCATTTCTTCGCCATTTACTGGGTTAATAGCATAAGCTCCTGTGAAGACGCCTGTTTTATGTTTTGCCAGATCAGTACGTTCTAAGTCTGACTTTTTAGCTACTTCTGCAATATATGCTTCAACAGCTTCTTTTTGTTCTGGAGTAGTAATTTTTGAAACTAATTCATGTTCTGGAGCTAAAACAGCATAGCTAGCTCCAAATAATGTGTCTGCTCTAGTTGTGAAGACTTCAAAGGTTTCTTGTGAATCTTTAACAGCAAATTGTAATTGCGCACCTTCTGAACGACCAATCCAATTACGTTGCATTTCTTTAATGCTTTCTGGCCAGTCAACCTCTTCCAAATCTTCTAATAAACGATCTGCGTAAGCAGTAATTTTTAACATCCATTGTTTCATTGGTTTACGAATAACTGGATGATTACCACGTTCTGATAAGCCATCAATTACTTCTTCATTGGCTAAAACAGTTCCTAATGCTGGGCACCAGTTAACGGCTACTTCTGCCTCATATGCTAAGCCCATTTCGAATAATTTAGTAAAAATCCATTGTGTCCATTTATAATATTCTGGATTAGTTGTGTTAATTTCACGGTCCCAGTCATAGCTGAATCCTAATTCTTGAATTTGGCGCTTGAATGTTTGGATATTTAATTGTGTGAAGTCTGCTGGGTCATTACCAGTATCTAAAGCATATTGTTCAGCAGGTAAACCAAACGCATCCCATCCCATTGGGTGAAGTACATTATAGCCTTGTGCACGTTTCATACGAGAAACGATATCTGTTGCTGTATAGCCTTCTGGGTGTCCTACGTGAAGACCTTGTCCAGATGGGTATGGAAACATATCCATTGCGAAGAAGTTTTTCTTATCTTCATCTTCTGTTGTTTTGAATGTGTGATTGTCTAACCAAAATTTTTGCCATTTTGGTTCAATTACTTTGTGATCAAATGTCATTTTTTTCTCTCCTTTTTATTGGGTTTTACGTATATAAAAAGCCCTATAAAAGCCTACTACAAAATAGACCTTTATAGGACGAGTTAACGTGGTACCACCTATTATTTTACTTATCATGCCATTAACGCTGGCGAGACGATTTGCTCTAATAAAGCCACTAAAGCTTGTTCAAGTAAATAGCTAAAAGGCGAGTTCGAACAAATTCTAGATGCATTTCCACCAACCATGCACTCTCTATCCAAGTCTTTATTCTACTATTCCTTTGTACGCTTCTTCTATATAAGTCTTATTTTATCAGATTTTTAGGCAAGCTTCAATACTTGATTTGGTTGAATAATATTAGTTGTTAAACCATTTAAGCTCTTTAATTGTTCTAATGTTAGACCATTATTTTTAGCGATGCGCCATAAGTTATCTCCAGCTTTAATTGTATAGGTTTTTGAAGTTGCTTCTTTAGCTGTTAGGGCAACTGATTGATTGGTTCCTTTACCAGTGATAGTTAATGTTTGCCCTGGATAAATAATCACATCTTCTGTTAAATGATTGATATCTAATAATGTATTAAGTGAGACACCTATTTTACGAGAAATTCCATATAATGTATCGCCTGCTACAATCGTATAAGTTGTTGTTGATTGCGACACTGCTTTTTCTGCTTCTTTTTCTTTAACTGGTGTGACAATAGCTAGTTGTGGTGTTGCCACTTCTTTTGCTTGATTACTTTCTTTTGCTGGGATTGTTAATTGTTGCCCCGGATAAATAATCGTATCTAAAGTTATGCCATTTAAGGTTACTAATTTAGCAACTGGAACACCTGTCTTACGAGAAATTCCATATAATGTATCACCTGCTACAATCGTATATTGACTTGATGCTGATGCTTTAGCTGGTTGTGGTGTTGCCACTTCTTTTGCCGGTTCTTTCGCTCGATTACTTTCTTTCGATGGGATTGTTAAATTTTGACCTGGATAAATGATTGTATCTAGTGTTATGCTATTCAAGCTTAATAATTTAGCAACTGGAACACCTATCTTACGAGAAATACCGTATAATGTATCACCTGCTACAATCGTATATTGACTTGATACTGATGTTTTAGCTGGTTGTGATGAAACTGGTTCGTTATGCTCTTCAACCGCTGTATCCATTGCCACCTTATCTTCAATGACTTTATCTTCCTTGACTGCTGATGTGCTATCCACTGTCTTTTTATATGGTACTTTTAAATTTTGACCTGGATAAATAATTGTATCTAAAGTTATGCTATTTAATTGTAATAATTCAGCAACTGCTACACCAGTTTTGCGAGAAATTCCATATAATGTATCACCTGAAACGACTGTATAATTTGTTTTAGAAATTTCATGATTTATTTGTTCAACTGTTTGATAATCAATTACTTCTTCGTTCGAGTCATAACGTGTTAAATCAAATTGTTCGATAATACGATTTAATTTTGAACCATATGCGCTATCTGTAGCATAACGACCTGTTAGGTGAGCTGTCGCATCTTTATAGCTAGTCGTATTACTCTTCCATGCACCAGCATAATAATTATGGTCAAATGCTGGGCCTGTTAATAACACTTGCGTATAATCTTCTAATGATTGTTCATATGATGGATACTTTCTAAAATTAGCATTAATTTGATAATAATTTTGATTACCACTATCTTCTAGAGTTGGCATATTAACTGATTCACCTTTATAATCACCTTTAATGCCAAATAAATTATAATTTGGAGCTTTTGATAATGTACTATTCCCCATACCTGTTTCTAATGCTGCTTGCGCTAACATTACTGATGTATATAAATCTTTACCTTTTGTTACTTTTTGAGCTGAGGGGATTAATGTATTGATAAATTGATTGTTCGTTAAACCGACTGTCGCTGCTTCGGCTTTTTGAGACGTTAATAATTGCGCTACTGGGGATACATATAATCCCATCATAACAGTCGTCCCCATCATTGCAACGGATTTTTTCATTGAATGATTGATTCGTTTATATGATTGATATTTATCCATAGCTTTTTGCTTTGTAATGCGTTGTTGACGTGTTACATACATATTTCATTTTCCTCCTTTTATCTTATCATATACTATTATAATCATTCTAAATACCCTTTAGAAGGCGAACGATATACGAACAAAGATTTAGTTGTCCAGTCTTAACAATCGTAACTATCTTGTAATATTTTAGTATCTTTCTAATTTACAAGAAAATAGTGAAAGCCTACTCTTTTAAGGGTAGGTTGGATAACGTTTATATAATTAGTGTATATTAACGTTAGATTTATACATGTAATATGATATAATTAAAGTATGAAAAATAATTATAAGTATACAAAAACAACTGTATCTTTGATAAATTATCATTTTATTTTTTGTCCAAAATATAGTTAACATACAAAGAGATTTATACAGTGTTTTCTTATTGACGAATATAGCAAGTGATTTGAAAATTTCTATTTGCTGCATAATTCAGAAGTAGATAGATTAAATGGACATAAGAATTTGAGTAGTATCGTAATTTAAAGTAAATATAAATATAAATAGGTTTTGATATAAGCCTTATGCTATCGTTCATTCATTGGAGTGATTGATAGTAAAAGTCTTATAGAAACAGATTAATCTGATATGATTTCGAAAATGTTTGAAAGTCTATATATATAAGAAACCAACAAGCTTTAACCGTTGAAGTATCAAAATCATTATGAAAAACAGAATGATATTAGTGTATTTAATATCAAAAGGAGAGGAAATCATGCAAAATTCAAAAAACTATAGTCATACGCTACTTCGAGAAATTATTTCTATTGGAGATACTGTAATCGATGCGACATGTGGTAATGGAAATGATACATTATTCATGGCTCAACTCATTGGCAAGAGTGGCCAAGTTCTTGCTTTTGATATTCAACAACAAGCCATTAATAATACTTTAACACTAATCCAGCAAAATAATTGCGACAAACAAGTCTCTTGTATTAAAGATTCTCATAGTAATCTACCTAAATATATTGACTCTGACACAAAAATCAAAGCCGCCATTTTCAATTTGGGGTATTTACCTAAAAGTGACAAATCAATTATCACTTTACCAAAGTCTACTATCGCAGCCATTAATAGTATACAAGATTATTTAATACCCGGCGGACGAATTGTTATTGTTGCCTATTATGGGCATCAAAATGGTCAAGAAGAATTAGATGCTATTAGTACATATCTTAGCCAGCAAGACCAACAAGACTGGTCTGTTTTACAATATCAATTTATTAATCAAAAAAATTGTCCTCCAATCTGTTTTTGTTTAGAAAAAAAGCAAAAAAATATTAGCTCGTGTTTGAGCTAATATTTTTTTATTTAGTATGGGCAACTGCTACTAATATATTGTCTAATGCTAATTCTTCTGTTGATGAAATTAAATAATCAGCCGCTCCTAATGAATCTTTTGAACCAATTCCCACAGAAAACATACCCGCTGCATTAATTGCTTCAATTCCAGCAGGTGCATCCTCTATACCAACACATTCTTCAACAGATAAACCTAATTGACTAGCTCCTTTTTGAAAAATTTCAGGATCTGGTTTACCATGTGTTAATTGTGCAGGATCAACAATCGTATCGAATAATTCTTTAATTCCTAATCCTTCTAATAAAAATGGTCCATTTTTACTAGCGGATGCTAAGGCTAATTTCATATCTTTAGCTTTTAATTCTGTTAAAAATTCTGATACTCCAGGTAATAAATCTTTTTTCGTTACATCTTTAATTAATGAAACATAATGTTCATTCTTTTTAGCTGCTAGTGCTTCTTTTTCTTGCTGATTATATAATTGATCTTTAGCTCCATATTTTAAAATACGCTCCAAAGAATCCATGCGACTAACACCTTTTAATTGTTCATTGAATTCTCGATTAATCATAATATCTAACTCTTTAGCTAATGCTTTCCAAGCTAAAAAGTGATACTCGGCTGAGTCTGTAATAACGCCATCTAAATCGAATACAAATCCTTTAATTGTCATCTTTGACCCTCCTAATTTTCCAGAACAGAATATCGCAAATCTTTTTACAATTTGCGATAGTTCTTTTTATAGTTTTACGATAACTTTTTCTGTTAAAACTGTTTGTTCTTGATTAATCTTGATTGGTAATGATTCACCTTCAATTAATTTAATAATGCATTCATGCTTATCAACAATCACTTCAATTAAGCTATCGCGGAAATTGATTTTGAAAGTATAGCCTGTCCAATTTGATGGCACAAATGGTTTAAAACTTAATTGTCCATCAATTACTCTCATTCCAGCGAATCCTTGCACAATTCCTAACCAACTACCACTCATTGATGTAATATGCAACCCATCTTCTGTATCATTATTATAATTGTCTAAATCAAGTCTTGCCGTACGAGCATATAATTCTACTGCTTTTTCTTCTTTACCTAATTCTGCTGCTAAAATGGCATGAATACATGGCGATAATGATGATTCGTGAACTGTTAACGGCTCATAAAAATCAAAGTTACGTTCTTTTTCTTCTAAACTATACATTTCTGGGAAGAAATACATATTTTGCAATACATCAGCTTGTTTAATATATGGTGAACGTAAAATCTTATCCCAAGACCAATTTTGATTTAATGGACGATCCTCTGGGGCTAATTGGCTAACTGGTGTTAAATCTTTATCTAAGAAAGTATCATGTTGTACATAGATACCTAATTCTTCATCATATGGATAATACATATTGTCGATAATATCTTGCCATTTTTCTTGTTCTTCTTTAGTTACTGCTAATTTATTTAAAATTGTTTTTTCGCCATTTTCTAATGATTCTAAAGCATAACTAATTGACCATGCTGCTATTTTATTTGTATGGAAATTATTATTCACATTATTTTCATATTCATTTGGTCCAGTAACACCATGAATCATGTATTTAGCTTTGCGTTTTGAATAATGTACACGGTCAGCCCAAAAACGTGCAATACCTACTAATACTTCTAAACCTTCACGTTCAATATAACTAGTATCACCTGTATAATTCGTATAATTATAAATAGCATGAGCCATCGCACCATTACGATGAATTTCTTCAAAGGTAATCTCCCACTCATTATGACATTCTACTCCAGTAAAGGTTACCATTGGATATAATGCTCCTGCTAAACCTTGTTGTCTAGCATTATGATAAGCTTCTTCTAATTGATTGTGACGGTAAACTAATAATTGTCGTGTCACTTCTTGAGGTGTAACTGATAAATACATTGGCACAATATAAGCTTCAGTATCCCAATACGTTGCTCCACCATATTTTTCACCAGTAAATCCTTTTGGTCCAACATTCAAGCGTGAGTCTTCTCCATAATAAGTTGAAAATAATTGGAAGATATTAAAACGAATTCCTTGTTGAGCTTCTTCATCACCTAAAATCATGACATCAGCTTGGTGCCAACGTTTTTGCCATAGAGCAATATGCGCAGCTTTTTCTGCATCATAACCATTAGTCGTTACTTCTTCTAAGATTGCTGTAGCTTTTTCTACATGATGCTCAACTGCTACATCACGACTTGTTACAACTGCTACTGCTTTTTCTAAAGAGATTGTCTTATTTTCAAGAAGTGTCATATCATATTTATGGCGAACTTTTAATTCTTCACTTTCTAATGTAGGCAATGTCATTACTGATAATTTATTTTTCATAGCCGTTGTAACACTAAATTGTGGAATATCAAAATTATTTGGCATTGTTTTAGTTGTTAAATAAGCTAAGTCTAATTCATTGCCACGAGCTTCTTCTAACCAAAATTGTTCATCATAATTACTATCTTCATTTTGTACATTACCATCAAGTGCTGGCACCAATTGAATATCTGCCCTACCTTCTAAGATAGTAAATGTTACTTTCATAAATGCTAATTCTTTTGTTTTAATGCTTAAAAAGCGTTCAAATTCAAAATGAATTTTAGTATCTTTTTTCGTCACATCAAAACTACGATATAAAACACCTTCTTGCATATTTAAAGATAATTCAAAGTTTTCTACTGAATCAATAGCTAAATCTAACTTTTCTCCATTAATCATGATACCTGTTGCAATAAAATTAGTGGCATTGATAACTTTACCAAAATATTCTGGATAGCCATTTTTCCACCAACCAACACGTGTCTTATCTGGGAACCATACTCCCGCAATATATGTGCCTTGATGATGATCGCCTGAATAACCTTCTTCAAAGTTACCACGCATTCCCATATAACCATTCCCAATCGATGTTAAGCTTTCTTGTAAACGTCGATTGTCTTTATCTAAATGATGAGTTGATACTGTCCATGGATCAATCTCAAAAAGACGCTTTATCATTTGTATATCCCCCAGTCCTATAATTCAATTTCATCTTGAAAATGTGTTTTATAAAATACTAATGTCATCATTAAAATCGTTCCAAATACCTGGATATTCATAATTGTTATTGGACTATCAACTTTAAAACTGACTAATAATGCTAATAATGTTGGTAAACCATAACAATTCACCAATAAAGAAACAGATTCTTTATATGAAGCAATATCAAATATTTTAGCTTTCTTCGTTAATGAAACTAATAAGCCCCCTACGAAAATCAGTAAAATACTACCGACATAAATAATTAAAGCGCTAACCATGATTAACATCACTACCACACTAAATTGATTCGATGCAAACCATTGACTATTGATCAATTCTTTTAGCTTATCGACGGTATTATATTGCGATAATAATATGCCATCTCCTTTAATTGACATCATAATATTTTCACCTGTTTTATAATGAAGAATCCATCTCTCTTTCGTTACTACTAGACCATCTTTTTTGCTCATTAGATAATCTTCTTCGCTTTTTTCATCTGGTAAAACTGCCACAAAATGATTATCTTTTTCAACAGTTACAGGTTCGCCTACATATTGATTATGAACCAATTTACCCTCTTTTACAGCATAGATAGTATCTTGATCAATACTTTTTAAGCCATCTTTAACGAATAATTCATAGTCATAATTTTCTAAAGTTGCATAATCTATTGTTGATGGTATTAATACTAAAGCGTTTAAAAAGATAAAGATAAAAATGATTTTCCACCAAGATAATTCTTTTCTAAAGGCAAATATCTTTTTAGGCAAATATATATTTTCAAAATATGATAAGGGAAACGGCATACTATAAAACTCCTTCATACAACAAAATCTGTTCTGTTGTTTAATTTATTTATTTTTATCCTTTTGTTCCACCTTTTGTTAACCCTGATACAAAGTTCTTTTGTAAGAAGAAGAACAGTGTACAAATTGGAACTGCTATTAAAATTGCTCCTGCTGCGAATAATGTGACACGTTGATTTTTTGAATCGGTAATAAATGTTTGTAAACCTACCGCAACAGTATAAGATTCTTTTGTACGTAATAAGAATTTAGCTAACATGAAATCGCCAAACGGCCCCATAAACGCCCATAATGCTTGAACAGCAATCATCGGACGAACTAATGGTAATACGATTTGATAGAAAATACGGAAGTGTCCTGCACCATCTAATTTAGCTGATTCGTCTAATGTGTAAGGTACTGTATCAAAATAACCTTTCATTAACCAAGCGTTCATTGGAATACCACCACCTACATAGATCATAATTAAGAACCAGTAGTGGTTTAATGCACCGAATAACCAAGCCATTACGAAGAAGGCTGTTAAAGCAGCTGTTGTTGGTACCATTTGAATAATTAAGAAAAACATAAGACTCTTCTTACGTCCAATAAAATCATAACGACTATAAGCATAACCAGTTAATGTAATAATAAACACTTGAATAATCGTTGTTAATACAGCAACAATTAAGGTATTCATATACCACGTGCCATACAATGTATCATTAAATAGTGTTTTGAAATTATCTAATGTCCATGCCCCACCTAAATCAAATGTAAATGATGTTAAATTCCCTGGTCTAAATGCCGAACTAATCGTAACCAATAATGGGAAAATAATAATGATTGATAATAAGATTAAATAAAAATAGGTGAAGAATTGCGTTAAGAAGCGTTTACGTTTAATCGAATTATTAACTTTTTTTGATTGTGTATTAGTCATATTACTCATCCTCCATATTAAACGCATTTAGTTTCTTGAATACAATTAATGATGTCGTAATAACAATTAATGAAATAATTAATGTTACTGCTGCCGCCATTGAGAATTGTGGTGATGTTTGAGTTGTTAATTTAAAAATCCATGAGATTAAAATGTCTGTTGAACCAGCTCCCCCACCAACACTACCAGGGCCACCATTATTAAATAGGTAAATAATTGAAAAGTTATTAAAGTTAAAGGTATATTGTGTAATTAAAGTTGGTGCTGCTACTGCTAAAATCATTGGTAAAGTAATTTGCCAGAATTTTTGCCAAGCTGTAGCCCCATCAACCGTTGCAGCTTCATATAAATCTGCT
This sequence comes from Granulicatella balaenopterae, assembly GCF_900111135.1. Taxonomy (GTDB): domain Bacteria; phylum Bacillota; class Bacilli; order Lactobacillales; family Aerococcaceae; genus Granulicatella; species Granulicatella balaenopterae. The sequence goes on from NZ_FOGF01000003.1 coordinate 36,231, forward strand.
GGAATTGATTGTAAAATTCCTGATACTAATACATAAATATATGGGAAACCTAACCAACCTTGAATCATAATTAAAGCTACTTTTGTCCATGTTGGATCTGTCTTCCATGGTACTAAACCAATATCAATTGGTAAAATATGATTTAAGAATGGGATAACTTGAATATTCATCGCACCAATCGAATCATTAAAGAAATTACTAAAACTTAAAATTGTTATAAACGCTGGAACTGCCCAAGGTAATAAGAAAATAACCCCAAAAATACGTTTGAATTTAATGAATGATTGATTAGCGATTACCGCTGTTGCTATACCGATAACGATTTGCAATGATGAGGCACATAATGTCCAAATTAATGTCCATGATAATACTGAAGTGAATGCATCTCTAAAAGTACTTAATTGAGCCATATTCGTAAAGTTTTTAAAGCCAACCCAATCTAATAATGCATTTGGTGGAATATGTTTAAAATCATAGTTGGTAAATGCAATTAATAATGTTACTAATACAGGGAAAACAATTGCAAATGTCATTGCTAAATATGCTGGAATAATTAATAAATACGGAAAGCCGAATTCATAAATAGCTTGAATTGTTTCGTTTAATGTATAAGGAACTTTAATTCCATCATTAATTTTTTCTGCTACTTTTTTGGCATCTCTCATATTTGCAATATGGAAGCCAATTATAATGACGGTAATAATAACTTGCATAGCACCTTCAATTAACATAAATAATGAATGATCTTGCATCGGCGTTGAACCGAGTGTTACTAATCCAATAAGTGCTGGAATTCCAAATGAGACAATTTCAATTATTTCTAATATAAATAATATTAGAAAGGCCAAGCCCTTTACCTTTTGTTGATTGTAGAACTGTCCTAAACCAGGAATAATTGATAGCAACATTGCCTTGTTCGGATTTTTTTTGCTTTCTAGCATACTAATCCATCCTCTCGTTTTTTAATACCAATTTTAAAAAATAGGCAAGGCCAAGCACTGATATTAGCGCTCCGCCTTACCTGATTAATTACTAATTATCATTGATTATTCAGCATGTTTTTGTTCAATTGAATCATTAATTAATTTTACGGCTGCTTGAGCTGCTTCTGCAGCATTTTCGCCTGAAGCAGCATCAAAGAACATTGTCGCACCTGGTTCCCATACTTCTGCCATTTCTGGAATATTTGGCATTGGTTGAGCATTTTCGAATTGAGCAATAACTGCTGCTGATAATTCTGTACCATTTGCTAAAACATCTTTACGAGCTTCTAAGTTTGCTGGAATTTCTTGTGTTGCTTTATAGAATTCTTTTTGGTTTTCACCATTTGTAACATAATCAACCCATTTTTGAGCTTCTTCTTTAACTGTTGAGTAGTTAGAAACAACCCATGCTTTACCACCACCAAATGCTTCATAACCTTTACCATTGTCTAATAATGGAATTTGAGCTGCACCAAAGTTAACACCTGCTTCTGTTAAGCCTTGTGCTTGCCATGGTCCTTCGATGATTGCGGCTGTTTTTCCGTCTTTGAATTGTTGTAATGCAAAGTCACCTGCTTTAGAAACATCTTTCATTCCTTGTGGCCACATTGCATACCATTTATGAGCATATTCTAAACCTTCAATAGCTCCTGGAGTTGCTAACCCAACATCTTTCGGATTAGTACCGTGGTCGCCGAATACATATCCACCGTATCCTCCGATTAATCCATATGCATAATAGAAATTAGTCCAATTTGCTAGGAATGCTGTATTAGTTCCTTCTTCATTTTCAAATGCAAATTTTGGATCATTTGCTAAAGCTTCTAATTCAGCAAATGTTGCTGGAGCTTCTTCTAAAATATCTTTATTATAGTATAAAATTAATGATTCAATAACTGCTGGTTCACCATAAACAGTACCATTAATTGTTACTAAGTTTTTAGTTGTTTCGTCAAATTGATCTTTATTTCCTAATTCAACTGGAGCAATCTGTCCTTCACTACCAAGACTACCTACACGATCATATGGAGACATCATAACGTCCGCTGCTGTTCCTGTTGGTCCGTCTGTTGCTAACTTGTCCAAGTTTTCTGTCATTGAATCAATGCTAAGTTCAATTTTGACATTATTTTCTTTTTCAAACTTTTCTTTAATGCTATTGATATAACTTTCATAACCTTCATCAACTGAAATCTTTAATGTTTTTACACCATCTGCATTTTCTGCTGGTTTATCACCATTATTTCCACAAGCAGCTAATGTTAATGCTGATGCTACTGTTAAAGTTCCGATTGATAATTTTTTCAAGTTCCATTTCATGAGTAGTTCCCCCTTATGATTTTAGCTTTTTTGTAAACGCTATATTTATATTATTATTATGCTTTATAATACGGTATATTGCAAGCGTTCACAGGATTGTTACCGATAACAAATTGCATTCCCTTTTGCATACTATTTCCGATAGTCATTTATTTAGCAAAATAATTTTGTTTTTGAATAATAGTCACTCCATATGCTGATAAGTGAATCGTTTTATCTTGATGATTAATCCCTTCATTTTCTAATAAAATATCATATGTTTCTAACGAAAATTCTTGTGGTAGGGTAAATGCTTGAGGCTCTTTTGTTAAATTACAAATAACTAATGCTATATTTTCTTCATTTTTACGTTGATAAACATATAGGGAATGATTAGTGTCTAATAACTGCCATGAGCCACTTGTAAATAAAGCCGATTTTTTTAAAGAAATTAGCTGTTTATAAAAGTTATAGACAGATGTTTCTCGTGAAACTTGTTCTAACACATTGTATTTTTCTTCAACATTCACGCCGCCCCAAGGTTTGGATGTTGAAAATCCTGCAAATTCACTTTGATCCCACTGCATTGCTCCACGACTAGCATCTTTTACTGTAGCTGCTAAATTCGCTAAAATTTCATCGTCTGTATACCCAATTTCACGTGATTTTTCAATAAATTCCTGGCTTTCTGGTGCGACAAATTCATCTAAAGAATTAAATACTAAATTCTTCATTCCAATTTCTTCACCATTCATGATAATTGGTAAACCTTTTTGTAAATACATCAACGCAGCTAACATTTTTGCACTTTGTTCACGAAATTCTTCACAATCGTTGCCGAATCGACTAACAACACGCGCCATATCATGGTTATTCCAATATAATGTTGGTCCTCCCATATCTTGGAACGCTTCTTGCCACTCAGTCATTACTTGTTTAAAATCAGGAATTTTTAGTTTCCCTGGTTGTAAGTTACCTGGAATTCGACTATCCTTTGCATCCCAATCTTCTGTAAAGTAGCGGAATGTAATTACAGAATTACAGCCACCTTTTTCTGGATTTGAATATTCTACTCCTAATGTTGGAGATGATGATGCTGCTTCTCCAACAATAAAAATATCTGGATACTCTTTTCGTAATGTTTCAGCCCATTCTTTCATATATGGATTCACATTTGGCTGATGGGCATAAAATTCTTCTGCAATCGCTATTTCACCAGGTTTTGCCCAACTAACATCTGGATAGCCAGGTTCTTTACCAATATGAATAAAAGCATCTACACGGAATCCATCAATCCCTTTTTCTAACCAGAATAAAGCAATTTGATTGATTTCTTCACGAACTAGAGGATTTTCCCAGTTCAAATCTGGCATCTCTTTTGCAAATAAATGGAAATAATATTGACCAGTTGCCGATTCACGTTCCCACACTGATCCACCAAAGAATGATTGCCAATTATTTGGTAATTCGTCACCCGATTCACCTTTACCATCAGCCCATAAATAATAATCACGATAAGGATTGTCTTTTCCCTTTAAAGCTTCTTTAAACCAAGGATGTTGATCAGAAGTATGATTGGCTACAAAGTCAAAAATAACTTTAATATCACGTTGGTGTGCTTCATTAATTAATTCTTCAACATCCTCCATTGTGCCAAATTCTGAATCAATAGTATGATAATTAGACACATCATACCCATTATCTACTTGGGGAGATTCAAAAATTGGATTTAGCCATAACATATTCACACCTAAATCTTTTAAATAATCTAAGCGAGAAATAATCCCTCTAATATCGCCAATTCCATCATTATTTGTATCTTGAAAACTCTTTGGATAAACTTGATATAACACAATATCGTGCCACCAATTAGTATTTGTCATGTTATAACCGCCTTTTCTTATTCTATACTTCATACTTTATCTTAGTCATTCACAAATTACAACAAGTGGCTGATAGTTACCGGTATCAAAGTAATCCATTCAAAAAAAACACATTCCCACTCTTTAAAGATATTTTTGACCACAAAAAAAAGATTGTAGGAAATCCCTACAATCTCAAACAATTATACATCTAATAATTCTTGCTCTTTATCTTTCGCAATTTGATCAATATTTTTTACACTATCATCTGTAATTTTTTGCACATCTTTTTCAAGACTATGTAATTCATCTTCAGTGATTTCTTTAGCTTTTTCTAATTTTTTAAGCCCATCAATCGCATCACGACGGATATTACGAACACTAATTTTAGCAGTTTCAGCTTCTTTACCTACTTGTTTTGCTAAATCTTTACGGCGCTCTTCTGTTAATTGTGGAATTACTAAGCGAATAGCACTACCGTCATTTGTTGGTGTAATACCGATATCTGACATTAATAATGCTTTTTCGATATCTTGTAATGAAGATTTATCATATGGTGAGATTAATAACATTCTAGCTTCTGGTACTGTTACTGAAGCTACTTGGTTAACTGGCGTCATAACACCATAATATTCTACTTGTACTCGATCTAATAGACTTGCATTAGCACGTCCAGCACGAATAGCTGCTAATTCACGAACTAAAGCTTCTTCTGTTTTATGCATACGAGTTTTTGTATTTGAAAGAATTTCTTTTGCAGTCATTTTATTTCCCCCTTACAGTTGTTCCAATATTTTCACCTAGTACTGCGCGGCGAATATTTCCTGATTCATTTAAATTAAATACTACTAATGGAATATCATTATCCATACTTAATGAACTTGCTGTAGTATCCATAACGTTTAATCCTTTTTGAATAACATCTAAGTGAGTTAATTCCTCAAACTTACGAGCATCTGCTTCAATACGTGGATCAGCATCATAAACACCATCCACATTGTTTTTAGCCATTAAAATAACATCTGCTTCAATTTCAGCTGCACGTAAAGCAGCAGTTGTATCAGTTGTAAAGTACGGATTACCTGTACCCGCTGCAAAAATAACAACACGTTCTTTTTCTAAATGACGTACTGCGCGACGACGAATATATGGTTCAGCAATTTGTCTCATATCAACAGACGTTTGTACTCGAGTTGGAACTCCAGCATTCTCTAATGTATCTTGTAATGCCAATGCATTCATAACAGTTGCTAGCATTCCCATATAATCAGCCTGTGCACGTTCCATACCCATTTCGGCACCAATTGTACCACGCCAAATGTTTCCACCACCAACTACAATTGCGATTTCCACACCTAAATCGTGAACTTCTTTAATTTCTTTCACCATTTCTTTAATAGTGGGAGGGTTGATTCCAAAACCTGTCTGACCCGCTAACGCTTCACCACTTAATTTTAAAACAACACGTTTATATTTTGGTTGAACCATTGTTATTTCCTCCTTAAATTCCTTTAGAAAACTTGTTTCTACCTATAGAAAAGGAGAACAGTAACAAAAGCTACATATTCTCCATTTATTAATAATTAATAATTATTATTTATTTACTTGGCTCATAACTTCTTCAGCAAAGTTATCAACACGTTTTTCTAAACCTTCACCAACTTCATAACGGTAGAATTCACGTACTTTACCATTATTTGAAGAAACGAATCCTTCAACAGTTAAGTCTGGGTTTTTAACGAATGGTTGGTCGTTTAAGCTGATTTCTGCCAAGAATTTATTTAAACGTCCTTTAATCATTTTTTCAACGATGTTAGCTGGTTTACCTTCGTTTAATGCTTGTTCAGTTAAAACTTTTTTCTCATGTTCTAATTCTTCTTCAGAAACTTGTGAACGGTCAACATATTTAGGGTTGATTGCAGCGATGTGCATAGAAACATCTTTAGCAACAGCTTCGTCAGTTGTTCCTTCAACTACAGTGATAACGCCAATACGTCCGCCCATGTGTAAGTAAGCACCAAATGAATCGTCATCAGATTTAGTAATGATTTCAAAACGACGTAAAGTAATTTTTTCACCGATTACAGTAGTTGCTTCAGCGATAACATCAGATAATTTTCCTTCTGGTGTTTCAACTTCTAAAGCTTCTTCTACAGTAGCTGGTTTGTTATCTAAAATAGCTTTAGAGATTAATGCTACTAATGCTTGGAATTTGTCGTTTTTAGCAACGAAGTCAGTTTCAGCGTTGATTTCAACGATTACTGCTGTGTTTCCTTCTACTAATACGCTTGTAGTACCTTCTGAAGCGATACGGTCTGCTTTTTTAGCTGCTTTAGCAAGTCCGTTTTCACGTAAGAAATCTACTGCTTTTTCCATGTCACCTTCAACTTTAACTAATGCTTTTTTAGCATCCATCATACCTACGCCAGTCATATCGCGTAATTCTTTTACTAATTTTGCTGAGATTTTTACAGTCATTTCATTTCCTCCTAAGTATTATTCATTCATTGTTTATTATAATCAATTGCTTGATTGTTTGCATTATTTTCTTAAAAAAAAGCTGTTTGAAACACTGAAAGTTTATCATAACAATAGCTTTCTTATTCCAAACAGCATAAGTTTAGTGATTATTCAGCGTTGTTGCCTTCAACTAATTTTTCAATATCTTCTAATGAAGTATCTTTGTCTAAGTCTTCTTCAACTGCTACGTCTTCACCTTGGTTACCTTCGATGAAAGCATCAGCCATACGACCTACGATTAATTTAACCGCACGAATAGCGTCATCATTTGATGGGATAACAACATCGATTTCATCTGGATCACAGTTTGTATCAACCATAGCAACGATAGGAATGTTTAATTTGTGAGCTTCTTGAACAGCGATGCGTTCTTTACGAGGGTCAACAATAAACATAACATCAGGAATACGAGGCATATCTTTAATACCACCTAAGAATTTTTCTAAGCGGTCTAATTCTTTTAATAAGATACCAACTTCTTTTTTAGGTAATACTTCGAAAGTTCCGTCTTCTTGCATTGTTTGAATTTGTTTTAAGCGTTTGATACGTTTTTGAATAGTGTTCCAGTTAGTTAATGTTCCACCTAACCAACGGTGGTTGATGTAGTATTGACCTGAACGGATAGCTTCTTCTTTAACAGCATCTTGTGCTTGTTTTTTAGTACCTACGAATAATGCGATACCACCATTTTCTGCAACTTCGCGCATGTAGTTGTATGCTTCTTCTACTAACTTAACTGTTTTTTGTAAGTCGATGATGTAGATACCGTTTCTTTCTGTGAAGATATATCTCTTCATTTTTGGGTTCCAGCGACGTGTTTGGTGACCAAAATGTACACCAGCTTCTAATAATTGTTTCATTGAAATAACTGCCATTTTTTCTTTTCCTCCAATTTGGTTTTTATTTTTTCCTCCCCAACCTTCATCAATGTGACAACTTTATGATAAAGCACCAATCACATTATCCAGTTAGGTGTGAAATACGGTTTTTATACCGTTTATTATCATACAATATTTATAACTAAATTGCAATAAAAAATAGAGAAAAAAGTAGATTTCTACTACTCTTTCCTCCAATATTATCTTTATCTTATATATGGCCTAAATATTCCTCATCACTAAATCCTAAAATAATCATAAATATCGGTCTAAATAACCAAATGGCAATCCCATAAAGAGTCCCTTTTCCATAAACTTTCGCTAAATCGATTGACCATTTAAAATCAATAAAAATTTGAACAATCGGAATAAACAACCATAAGAAACGCCAGCCATTTCCATAAACAATTTTATATAAAATATATAAATTGTAAATTGGAATCAAGCTTTTCCAACCGGCTTCATCAGATTTTTGATATAACTTCCACATGCCAATTACGATTAACATATATAAAATACTTGCTAAAATACTATTGCTCGGTGATATTTCCATATTACTACCTACTTTCTTTAATTAGTTTCTAGCTAATAAGATACTAATTATTTTTGATATTGTATAGTAATATCTTTGGTTATTTGACATTTTATTTTGGTCGTCTATTTTCACCTGTTAATTCCATTTCACGCGCTAAAAAGCGAACTCGCTCCATTAATCGTTTAGCTTTTAATGGTTCATCATCGCCTCGTTGTGATACGCGAAAGTGTTCTTCTAATTCTTTCATAGTAAAGTTCGAACTAAAGAAAGTTGGTAATTCTTGCAACATACGATACTGTAAAATAACACCTAAAACTTCATCTCTAAACCATACTGAACTTGATTCAGCTCCAATATCATCTAACATTAAAATATCGGCTTTTTTAATGATTTCTATTTTTTCAGCAACATCACCAGTTCCGATGGCTTGCTTCATTTCCATACTAAAACTTGGCACATGTAATAAAGTCGTAATAAAACCGTTTTTTGCTAATTCATTAGCCATGGCACCTAGTAAAAAGGTCTTACCTACTCCAAAGGTTCCTGATAAATATAAACCTTGATGGAATGTTTTAGGTTCTTTGGTCATTAATTCAGTTAATTCTACAGCTTCAGCAACAATCATTGCACGTTGCTCGGTAATATCTACTTCAGCAAAGGTAGCTTCAGCGATATTTTTTGGCATATTCAAAGCGTGTAAACGTCTCTTAATCGATTTTTCTTTTTGTTGACGCATAAATTCCGCTGTTGGACGATAAATCACATCCACAAAACCAACATTCATTTGTAAAACTGGTTCTAATCCAGGACTTGATACCGGCTTTCCATTAATACGAGCATCACGCTCTTTAATGAATTCATGAAACTTAGCGTAAGACTTTTCTAAAACATCTTGGGTAATTTCATCTTCATGAAGAAAAATAAATTGTTTGATATCTTCATCTGCCATAACTTTTTTAATGATTTGTTGGTATTTATCACGAAAATCTGAGTGATTGGTATGTTGTTTCATCATTTCTTTCACACTATCCATCTTTATCCCTCCTCAGGTTCCTTTTGACTAGATTTTAATTTGGCAATTTTTGCTTTTAAGGCTGCTACTTTTTCATCAGCTAATGGGGTATCTTTTGCTGTATTTTCATGTTTGGCCCATTCTGGTAATTTCTCAATGCGTGGTGGTTTTTGTTGATAGTTTCGTTTTGTGGTAACTTGTTTTACTTTTTGTTCACGCTTAATTTGTCCTTCTTTTTCACGTGTGCGCACTACAGTAACCGCATCTTCAGCAGTCTTTAATTGGCGTTGTCCCCAGTCATTGGCAATCGCATCCGCAAAGTTCTTAGTTAGACTAGTATTATCTTGAACGACTAAAATATAATGAATTAATATATTAATCACTTCACTTGGTAAGCCACTTAAGTCCACTAAATCACGTAATACTCTTTGCTCACTAGCAGCTACATATCCATGTCTTTGCTTTTTAATGCTTTCTAAAAATTCCATACAATTCATCTTTTTAGCTACTTTTACTAAAGAATATGCTGGATCAGAATAAGATAGATTAATTTTAAAGGCCTCGATATCATTAACTGTCGCTTGATTTTTTATTTTTTCAATCTTTTTAGCTTGTTGTTTGGATTTCTTTTGTGCTATTTTCTTTGTTTTTTGCAACTCTTCATAGGAATTAAGCATTAACTTCATCAATTCATCTGGATCGGTAATCCCCGTTGACAAATCTGTTGCATACATAATATAAGGCACCATATCTTCTTCTGATACACCATATTGTACATGTAAGGTTAGGATGACTCGTTTGACTTCTTCTGTTAAAAACTCTTTTGAGACAAATTGACTCTTCAATAATGAATATAATAATTCCCAATTAAACGTATCCTCTACTAGTTGTGGCACTTCTGCGTCACTACTATCCATTAAATGCTTATTACGATAGTGATCAACTTGGTAATCTGTTACATTAAATGGTGCAACAAAAACATCCGAAAAATTAGCCGTAACTTCTTGTGATTCATCATATTCTTTTGCAATAGAATACCGTCTTTGCAAAATAGCAAAACGTTGATGGCCAATTTGACTAATTAACAAACTTGATAATAACGGATCTCTAAAAAAACGATCCGGTGCAACTGGTGGTATCAGCTCTAATTTATAGTAATTACCATCTTCTTTTTGTAATTGATACGTCTTTAATAAACCAATTCCTTCTAAACGTGTCTTGGCTTCATAAAATTTAGCCATACCAATATTTAACACTGCTAACATATCACCAATACGAAACCACTCACTATAATAATTTGACGGACTAATTTCATAGAATAAAGTCGTATATAAAATTGTTGCTGTTTGCCCAATAAATGGTTGATATAAATGCGTTAAATAGCGCAAATCTAATTCAGTAATCCACTTAGGCTGCCAGATTTGTAAGGCATCTTTTGGGGTTAACTTACTCCATGCATATTCCATCATTAATAATCCTTCCTATTTCTTTTCTCCATCTTTATCCGTAGACATTTTTTCTAATTCTTTAATAAACATTGCTCGATCGGTAAATTGACGATAGACACTTGCAAATCGAATATAAGCCACATCATCAATTTTAGCTAAATGATCCATTACCATTTCTCCAATTAATGAACTAGATACCTCATTTTCACCATATTGATGAATATCATGTTCAATAATATTAACAATTTTTTCCATTTCTTCTAATGAAATAGGACGTTTTTCTGATGAGCGTACAATTCCGTTTAATAATTTTTCGCGATTAAATTCTTCTCTATTACCATTTCTTTTAATAATTAATAATGGTGTTTTTTCAATTCTTTCAAATGTTGTAAAACGATACTGACATTCTTCGCATTCACGGCGACGACGAATTGCACGACCTTCATCCGCCGGGCGACTGTCGATAACTTTCGATCCATTATGTTTACATCTTGGGCATAGCATTCTACTTCACTCCTTCTTCCACACTATTATGTGTATATTCTTTTATATTATAACATTTTTACAAAGTATTTTCGAGCAGCCATTTATCCACTTGTTGATAAGTTTTTTCTAAACTTTGGCTATTATCCACAACTCGATTGGCTAATAACTTTTTCTCATCTATTGGCATCTGTGAATGAATCCTACTTTTAGCTTCTTCTTGCGATAATTGATTTCGTTGCATTAAACGTGTTAATTGCAGTTTGGTAGGGATATAGACGACTAATACTTCATCGCACCATGTTTGGTAGTTCTCTTCAAATAATAAAGGGATATCTAATACTACTAACTGTTTATTCATTAGTTGATAATTTTCTATTTGCTTTTTCATTTCTACATCAATTAATGGGTGGACTATCTGATTGACTAATTGACGCTTTTCTTGATGATTAAAGATGATATTTCCCAGTTTAGCTCGATTAAGTTCTTTACTATCTGTTAAAATCTCTTCACCAAAAGCAGCTATTAATTGCTGTAACCCTATCGTATCTTTTTCAACAACTTGACGAGCAATCAGATCACAATCAATTACTGGAATATTTTTTGTTAATAAGTACTGACTAATGGTACTTTTCCCTGTAGCGATTCCGCCTGTTAATCCAACTATCTTCATTAGTTCCCTCCATTTTTTATAATAGTATGTCTATCATACAGCTTGACTCATTCTTTTTCAAATTATTAAAAATGTGGATAAGTTTTCAACTTGTTACAGCTTACTTGTTTATCCACATCCATATTATCGCTTATGATTGGCAATGTGGACAATAATGTGTACCACGTTGCGCAATTTTTGTTTTTTTTATGGGTTGTCCACAATCTACACAAGGATCTCCTTCGTGTCCATATACTCTTAATGATTGTTGAAAGTAACCTGGAGCACCAAATGAATTCTGATAACTTCTAATCGTACTTCCCCCTTGAGCTACTGCTTCTTCAATGACTTCTATAATATAATGATGTAATCTTTCGACTTCTTCTTTTGTTAAATCATTACACGCTCTATTTGGCATAATTTTAGCCCGAAATAAGACTTCATCAACATATATATTCCCTAGACCTGCGACTAATTTTTGGTTTAAAAGTGCAGGTTTAATCATTTGCTTTTTAGTTTGTAGTTGTTGATAAAAATCTTCCAATTTAAAACATTGCAATATCGGTTCGGGACCTAATCCTAAGCCGTTCACTTTATCTTTAATCATTGTAATCGGCACTAAGGTCATACGACCAAACTTCCTTACATCTAAATAGCGTAAAGAGCGCCCATCTGCTAATGTAAATACCACATGCGTATGCTTTTCTAAAGGGTCACTAGCTGGACACACCTTATATTTCCCTTCCATACGTAAATGGGAAATCATTGCCCAATGATCCATTAAAAATATTAAATACTTCCCACGACGCAGAATAGTATGAATTGTCTCGCCTACTAATGATTGCTTAAATTTTTCACTATCAAAAGGAGGTGTTATAATTCTATCCCAATAAACATCTACATCAATAATTGTCTGATCTTTAATCATCTCCAATAAACCACGACGAACTGTTTCAACTTCTGGTAATTCTGGCATGTAATCACTCCCTTTTACTAACTTTTTGCATTATTTCGCTTCATACCAACTTGAACCAAAATTCGAATCAACTTTTAATGGGACATGTAAACTAACAGCATTTTCCATTACTTCACTCACAAGACTTTGCATTAATTCTAATTCATCTTGTGGTACTTCAAAAATCAGTTCATCATGTACTTGTAATAACATTTTTGATTTTAATTGACGGGTTGTTAACTCATGATCAATCTCTAGCATCGCCATTTTTAAAATATCGGCAGCTGAACCTTGAATTGGTGAGTTCATCGCTGTACGTTCGGCAAATGAGCGCACATTAAAGTTACTTGAATGTAAATCTGGTAAGTAACGACGACGATTAAATAATGTTTCCACATAACCATCAAGTTTTGCTTGTTTAACGACATCTTCCATAAACTGTTTCACACCTGAATATTCTGTTAAATAACGATCAATAAATTCTTTAGCTTGTTTTCGACTAATATTTAAATTTTGTGATAAACCATAATCGCTAATGCCATAAACAATCCCGAAGTTAACAGCTTTAGCATCACGACGCATCTGACTAGTAACATCTTCTGCATGATCAATTCCAAAAATACGCATCGCTGTACTAGAGTGAATATCTGCACCTTCTTTAAAGGCTTCAATCATATGTTTATCTTCTGAAATATGCGCTAAGACACGTAACTCGATTTGTGAATAGTCACTGGATAAGATAACAGAATCCTTATTTTCTGGTAAAAAGGCATAACGAATTTTACGTCCTTCTTCCGTACGAATTGGAATATTTTGTAAATTAGGATCAGCAGAACTTAAGCGGCCTGTCTGTGTTAATGTTTGAATATAGCGGGTATGAATCTTGCCATCTGCTAAAATAAATTGCGTTAAGCCATCCACATAAGTTGATTTTAATTTTGCTAATTGACGATGCTCTAAAATATCATGAACAATTGGTGCTTGTGGTGCTAACTTTTCTAAGACGTCCACTGCTGTTGAATAACCGGTTTTCGTCTTTTTAATCACTGGTAAATTTAATTTTTCAAATAGAATCACGCCTAATTGTTTAGGAGATTTTACATTGAATTCTTCTCCAGCTTGTTCATAAATGCTTTGTTCTAATTCTTTTAAGCGCTCATCTAATGCTAGACCCATTTCTTCTAAGCGAGATTTATCAACAGAAATCCCTTCAATTTCCATACGAGCTAAGACATCTGCTAATGGTAATTCCATTGTTTCGTATAAATCTTTTTGATCAAAGTTAGCTAATTCTGCCAAAATAACTGGCCCTAATAATTGAAGCGCCTTTACTTTTTGAGCGATATGTCTTCCTAATACTTCTTTATCTTCAGGGACTTTTAATTTAGCGCCCTTTCCATATATTACTTCATCATAATTAACAAAATTCATTTGATGTTTAACGGCTATGTCGGCAATTTCTTTGACACTATCATTAGTATCTAATAAGTAAGATTCTAGTGAAATATCGTATTTTACCCCTTTTGGACGTAAACCATAACGTGCTAATAAGACTGTTATCGCTTTTAAATCAAAAACAGTCTTTTCAACTGCTTCATCTTCAACCCATGATTGGAACCACATTGAACTTGTCGCAATTTCTGGAGATGTTAAATATACTTTTTCTTCATTTCCGAAAGCTACTGCCACAATCTCTGCTAAATGATAATTTTCGGTAATGGTTTCTACATGAAGTGTCGTTGCTTTTTCCAGCATTTCCGGTGTTACTTCATCAACCCACACAAATTCAACTGGCTCTTCCTCTTCTGGTAACTCAATATCATCTGATTGTTTTAATAATTCTGTTTGAAAAGATTGGAAATTCATCTCTTTATAAAAATCCATTAATAATTGTGTGTCTTTTCCACGATAAATGGTATCTTCTAACGTAATCTCGATTGGGGCATCTTGGTGAATACGTGCTAATGTCTTACTTAAAAAGGCTGATTCTTTATCATTAATTAAGTTTTCTTTTAACTTACTTTTCTTCATTTCATCAATATGTTCATAAAGTTCTTCCACACTGCCATATTGGTGTAATAATTTTAAAGCGGTCTTTTCGCCGACTTTAGTAACTCCAGGATAATTATCAGATGAATCACCCATTAAACCCTTCAGATCAATAATCTGTTCCGGTGTTAAATTGAACTTCTCACGAATCACTTCTGGCGTATAAGTTGCTAATTCACTGACACCTTTTGTCGTAATTTCAACACGGATATTCTCTCCAGCTAATTGAATTAAATCCTTATCTCCCGAAACGACAACAACTTCATAACCGGCTTCACTACCCATACGTGCTAATGTCCCAATAATATCATCCGCTTCATAATTGGCTAATTTATAGTGACTAACGCCAAATGCATCTAATAACACTGGGAAATATGGCATTTGTTCTTGAAATTCTGAAGGCGTCTTTTTACGTCCACCTTTATAATCGCCATACATTGCAGTTCGGAAAGTCACCTTCCCTGCATCATAAGCTACTAACACATGGCTTGGCTGTTCTTTGTTCATAATACTTTCAAACATACGATGGAATGAAAATAATGCATTCGTATGCAACCCATTTTGGTTTTTAAAACTTTCTAAATTCATAATTGAATAGAATGCACGAAACGCTAAACTACTTCCATCAATTAATAATAATTTCTCTGCCATAATAATCCTCTTTCTATCACAATCTTATTTATCTTTTCTATCTTATAGTCAATTCTCTCTTCAGTATATCACAAAACAAGCTTTACAAAAAAACAAACTACCCACCCTATCAGTATGACACTACTAATCATGGTTGGTAGTTCGCTAACTTTTATGCACAAAATTGTAAAATAAATAATTCGAAATGAATATTTTTAATTCCTACACTTGTTTTTAAAGCTAATTCTGTTTCGATTAATTTTTTGTAATACATCTCTAACTGTTTAATTGAATATTTTTTTGCTTGTCGGCTGGCTAATTTGATGCGATAAGGATGAATCCCTAATACCTTTTGCATCTCACCTTCATGATGCCCTTGCTTCGTTAAATAACTAACTTGCAATAACAAACGGAATTGCCCCACTAAAATAGCGTTCATCTTAATAGGGTCTTCTTTTTGCAATAACATATCACGGTAAATTTCTAATGCTTTGGTAGCATCTTTTTTTAGAATCGCTTCAACTAATTCAAAAATATTTTCTTCTAAACTCTTAGCAATTAATTGATGAATCATCATTTCCGTAATCTCTTTTGACTCGCCTACTGATAAATATAATTTGTCCAATTCCTGCATAGCTCTTGTTAATGAGAAGTTCACTTTATGTAAAAATATATCTAAGACTTTTCGATCAATCTGATATCCTTTCTCAATAACTTGTTCCTTCACAACACTTCTCACACTATCTTCTTTTAATATCTTAGCATCAATTAATACCGCTTGTTTCTTTAATTGCTTAACAATTTTTTTACGTGAATCCAAACTGTCATACGGCGCCATAATCACGAGTACCGTACTCTCTAAAGGATTGGCTAAATAATCCGTAAATGCCTCTAAATCATGTTCTAATTTACTTTTATTTTTAGCAGTCGTTAAAAAATATGGCTTATCAATAAAGACCACACGATTGTCTCCAAAAAAAGGTGCGCTTTCCGCATCTTCTAATGCAACTTGTAAAAGTGTATCTTCCATATTATAAGAACCTATATTTAAATCACGATCAGCTTCATCAACAATTTCTTCTTGAAAAAACACTCTTGCCTTTTTTTGTAAAAAATGTTCTTCCCCCTGCACTAGGTACACTGGCGCCAAATGACCACTTTTAATCTCTGCTAATTGCTTATCAATTGTTACCATTTCTTGGCCCCTTTCTATCTAAAAGTCTCCTCTATTATACATTAAAAACACATAGAGTAACAGAATTTATCAAGATAGACACTAACAAAAAAAACGTAGCAACTATTCTATCTCGTTACTACGCTTTTATAGTGATTCTAATCTTCTGCTATCATATGATTTATTTCCATATTTTCAGGTAAAACTAAACTTAAAATAATCGATACCACAAAGACTACTGCTACTACATTTGAAGCAAAAATCGTCTGTACTAAAGGAGGGAAAATAGCCCAAATACCACTCTCACTAGCAGCAGTAAAGCCAATTCCTACTGATAACGCTAAAGCTACAATCGTAATATTTCTTTGAGTAAATTCACATTTGGCAATCATTTCAATACCTGATGTTACAATCATCCCAAACATCATAATCGTACAGCCACCTAAAACGGATTGCGGTACAGAAGCGAAAAAGTTCCCAACAACTGGTATTAACCCCGCTAAAATCATACATGCAGCCCCCGTCATAATAGTAAACCTATTGACTACTTTTGTCATAATCACTAAGCCAACATTTTGTGAAAAAGACGTCACCGGTGGACACCCAAATAATCCCGAAACTGCCGATAGATACCCATCACATGCTAAAGATCCAGCAATTTCTTGATCAGTGATATCTCGTTTTAATCCACCTGACACCATCGCTGAAGTATCCCCAATCGTCTCAGCAGCCGATACCATGAAGATAATACAAGTAGAAATAATAGCACCTGGATGAAACTCTGGTGTAAATGGTAAAAATTTTGGTAAAGCAAACCAACCATTTGCCGTTAATAAAGATAAATCTACTTTATGCATCGCCATCGCTACGATATAACCAACTACCAAACCTGCCAAAACCGCTAATTGCTTTAAATGACCTTTTACAAAAATACTCCATAATAAGCATACAGCTAAGGTAATTGCTCCTA
The DNA here is from genome assembly GCF_900111135.1 of Granulicatella balaenopterae. GTDB lineage: Bacteria > Bacillota > Bacilli > Lactobacillales > Aerococcaceae > Granulicatella > Granulicatella balaenopterae. Next base: position 53,681 of record NZ_FOGF01000003.1, read on the forward strand.
ATAATAAATTCTGTGCTGACCCAAAATCTTCTGCATATCCTCCCCCAAAAGATCTAGCACCTACTGTAAATAACGATAAACCAATAGAAGTTACCACCGTCGCAGCAACAATCGGAGTAATAATCTTACGCCAATAATTTGCCAAAAGACCTAAAGTTCCTTCAAAAATACCCCCTACAATAACAGCTCCCATAACAGCTGGATAACCATAATTAGCAGCAATTGTTCCTAAGACTGCCACAAAAGTAAAACTAACCCCCATCACAATCGGCAATTTAGAACCGATACGCCAGACTGGATATAACTGAATTAATGTTGCAATCCCTGCTACAAACATTGTATTTTGTAACAAACTTGCTAATTGACTAGCTTCCATTGCTGGTTGAACAGATACCGCAATAATGGATAAAGGAGCTAAATTAGCTACAAACATCGCTAAAATATGTTGCAAACCAAATGGAATAGCCTTCATCAATGGAACCTTACCATCCAGTTTATAAATATTATTGATACTTGCTTCACCTTTATTACTATTCATTTTCATCCTCCTATTATTGTTCGTATTTTCAAACAAAAGTCTTATTTGGTATCTTCTATTTTAGCCTCTTAAACTGTAAAAGTCAACGTTTTTTACTTTTTTATGAATGGATATCTATTTTAACACGAACGATTGCAAAAATACTGAAAAATTTATTCGTATTTTCAGAAATTTAATCCATAAAAAAAGACTAGATAGTCATTTCTATCTAATCTTTTATCATCAATCATGAAAATACTTTGATATTTAATTGTCTACGCCCGAATGCATGACAAGATGCTACATCTGGGAAATGTACATCAATACGATGCCCCTTAATAGCTCCCCCTGTATCTCCTGCAATCGCAATACCATATCCTGGAATTTCAACTATTGAGCCTAACGGAATAACACTTGGATCAACTGCTATAACCATTGGATTTTCACGTAAATCAATTCCTAATGCTGTATGATATGTTAATCCTGCTTCTTGATAAGAATAAGCTGTCGCCTCAACTGCTATCACTTTATAACCATCTTGACTTTCAATTGGCTTTGTTGGTTCTACTGGCTTAGCTGGTTCAGATGGCTTTTGAGAAGGTGTTGTTGGTTCAACGTGATCTTCTTTTGTACTCGATTCTTCTTTAGCCTTTACTTCTTCTTTTTCTGCTTTGACTTTTGCTTCCATCTCAGCTTGTTTTGCTTTTTCTGCTTCAACTTGTTCTTCTAAAGCTTTTTGGGCAGCTTCTTCTAAAGCTTTACGATTCTCTTCAGCAATTCGTTCTTCTTCAGCAATTCGTTCTTCTTCAGCTTTACGTTTCATTAATTCAGCAAAAACTGCTTTATTTTCACTTAAAACTGCTTGTAATTCATGAATTCCTGCTGTCATTGTCGCTTCTTCTTCTTTAGCTTTAGCTTGCTTTTCCATTAAAATTTGTTTGTTTTCTTCAACTGTTTTTTCCATTGTTTCTAAATTCGAAATATCATCAACTATCGTATTAATCGTTGTTTCCTCCGCATTAAATAATTGACCAATCACCATTAAACGATTCATGAAATCTGTAAAGTTTTCGGCATTGATTAATTGCATAACACCATTATGAGCAAAATTTGATACTTGCATAGATACTAAATGTTTTTTTAAAAAATCTTCTCGCTCATCAACCTTCATTTGTTGACTTGTGATTTCTGTTTGTAATTCATTTTGTTCAGCTAATAAATCTTCAATGTCTTTTGATAAGACTTCGCTAGCTAAACGATGCTCATTAATTTCGGCTAAAGCCGTTGAAATTTTATTTTCCAAAGCTTCTATCTGTGCTTCTTCTTGAGCTAGACTGTCTTCAGCATAAGCAACAGCATGATTAAAACTAACCATTCCAACTGTTGCCATCATAGCTACTAGTATATAGTTTATTTTTTTCATTTTATTCTCCACCATTATTAAATTTATTAGAATTGCTTATTTGATATTACTTTCTATATTCGTCTCATATTGTACCGAATCGATATCATCAATATGTATCAGTTATATTACAATTAGCTAACAATCTACTAGACATTAATAAAGCCGGTGAACTATCACCGGCAAATATGAGTTTATTCGTTTTTTATTTGTTTTTTTCTGCTGAATAACCTTTCAAAGCTTCTAATAATTCGTCTGATGATGAAACAATTTCACCGCGTAATTTAATTAATCCTGCTGTATATAAATTAACATATGGGAATTGTGATTCACAGACTTCTTGTAAAGCATCTAATTTTTGAGGATTATCTGCCCCTTTTTGGCGACTATCAGAAAATAATCCTAAAATAGGAATTCCCGCTTGATAAGCAATCCCAATCTCGCTTGCTACACCAGCATCAATCGTTACACCATCTAGGACTGCAATCATTAATTGACTTTCTAATAAAGCTTTTGTATCATATTGAGCTATCATTGTTGAGTCTGCATAAGCATTTTTATCATTAATTTCCATTTGTTCTTGCGGTACATAAATATCAAGATTCGGATATGCTTGGCGGATTTTGGTTACTAACATTGCATTAAAAGCTAATTCCATTTCAGAAAATAAAGGGCTAGCAAAATATACTTTTTTCATGATATCACTCCATGTCATTTTTCTTTTTTTAATAATTTAAAGATACCAAATTTCTAGATAGATTACAAACCCCTTCTTTTCTAATGATTTGTTTGAAATAATCGCTAATTCATTTCTATTTTAATAATTGTATGATAAAATTAAGCGGTAAATAAAGAATGAAAAGAGGAAAAAAATGTTAACTGTATCAAATGTAAGCTTATTATTTTCTGACCGTAAATTATTTGATGATGTAAATATCAAATTCACTCCAGGTAACTGTTATGGTGTTATTGGAGCAAATGGTGCCGGAAAATCTACTTTCTTAAAAATCTTATCAGGTGAAATTCAACCAACAACTGGTGATGTTATTTTAGATCCGCATGAACGTTTAACTGTTTTAAAACAAGACCACTTCGCTTTTGAAGATAAACGTGTTATCGAAACAGTAATTATGGGACACCAACAATTATATGCGATTATGCAAGAAAAAGACGCCATCTATATGAAACCTGATTTTTCAGATGAAGATGGTATCCGCGCTGCTGAATTAGAAGGTGAATTCGCTGAAATGAATGGTTGGGAAGCTGAATCAGACGCTTCACAATTATTACAAGGTTTAGGAATCACTGAAGACAAACACGATAAATTAATGAGTGAATTAATTGAAGCCGATAAAGTTAAAGTCTTACTTGCTCAAGCCTTATTTGGAAAACCAGATGTATTATTACTAGACGAACCTACGAATGGTTTGGACGCTAAATCAATTGCTTGGTTAGAAGAATTCTTAATCAACTTTGAAAATACGGTTATCGTCGTATCCCATGACCGTCACTTCTTAAATAAAGTATGTACTCATATGGCTGACGTTGACTTTGGTAAGATTAAATTATTCGTTGGTAACTATGACTTCTGGTTACAATCAAGCCAATTAGCTGCTAAAATGCAAGCTGACCAAAACGCTAAAAAAGAAGAGAAAATCAAAGAATTACAAGACTTTATCGCTCGTTTCTCTGCGAACGCTTCTAAATCAAAACAAGCAACTTCTCGTAAAAAAATGTTGGATAAAATCACTCTAGACGATATTCAACCTTCATCACGTAAATACCCATTCGTTGGATTTACTCCTGAGCGTGAAATTGGTAATGATTTATTATTAGTTGAAGGTTTATCTAAAACAATTGATGGCAAAGTAATTTTTGATAATGTTAGTTTCCAATTACGTAAAGACGATAAAGCTGCTTTCTTAAGTCGTTCAGATATCGCAATTACAACCTTATTCAAAATCTTAACTGGTGAAATGGAAGCTGATAGTGGTACATTCAAATGGGGTGTTACTACTTCACAAAGCTATTTACCAAAAGATATGGGGGATGAATTTAATAATTCTAACTTAAATATCCTAGAATGGTTACGTCAATATGCTCCAGCTGAAGAACAAGACAATACATTCTTACGTAGCTTCTTAGGCCGTATGTTATTCTCTGGTGAGGAAGTTATGAAAAACGTTGATGTGCTTTCTGGGGGAGAAAAAGTTCGTTGTATGTTATCTAAATTAATGCTTTCTAAAGCGAATGTATTAGTATTAGATGACCCAACTAACCACTTAGACTTAGAATCAATCACTGCCCTAAATGATGGTTTAATCGCCTTCAAAGGTTCATTATTATTCTCATCTCATGACCACGAGTTCATTCAAACAACTGCTAACCGTATTATCGAAATCGGACCAAATGGCGTTGTCGACCGTATGGGATCAACATATGATGAATTCTTAGAAAATGAAGAAGTTCAACAACGTGTTGAGGAATTATACAAATAAAACACTATAAGGTTGGACTAGTTCCAGCCTTATTTTTTATCTAAAAACAAAAAAACAATTTGAAAGGAAGATCTTTATGAGTAGTCAATTATTTCCCGATATCGATACATACAAAACCCATTTTATAAAAGTATCCGATATTCACACTATCTATGTAGAAGAATCCGGAAATCCAGATGGCAAGCCGATTATTTATCTACATGGCGGACCTGGTGGACACACTTCACCAAAAGGACGTAAATTTTTCGATCCAGAGTTTTACCGTATTATTCAATTTGACCAACGTGGAGCTGGATTAAGTACACCGCATTGTTGTTTAGAAGAGAATACGACTGAGGATTTAATCAATGATATGGAGGTTATCCGCAAACAATTAGATATTAAGGAGTGGATTTTATTTGGTGGTAGCTGGGGTACAACTTTAGCATTACATTATGCGATTAGTCACCCCAATCATGTGAAAGCGATGATTTTAAGAGGAATTTTCTTAGGGCGAAAAACTGATATTGATTGGTTATTCCAGGAAGGGGCAAGTAGTTTTTATCCTGATAAATGGCAAGATTTTATCGATGAAATTCCTGTATCTGAACAAGATAATTTAGTCAGTGCTTATTATAAACGTTTTACAAGTCATGATCCTCTTATTAAACTATCTGCTGCACGTGCTTGGGCTAATTGGGAAGGTGGAATCGTCTCATTAATTGATAAACCAACTCCTGCCCCTACTGCCGAGTCTGATCGTGATGCATTAGCCATTGCAAGTATTGAGTGTCACTACTTTAAACATCATAATTTTGTTGATGATGATCATTATATTTTAAATAATGTAGATAAAATCAGTGATATCCCTTGCTTAATGGTTCATGGACGTTATGATGTGGATTGTCGCTTTGAAAATGCTTGGTTATTACACAAAGCCTTACCAAAATCTACCCTAAAAATTGCGCAAGATGCTGGTCACTCTACTTTTGAACCTACAATTACTAAAACTTTATTACAATTCACTGAACAAGCTAAAGAATTATTTTAACTTATCCACAAAAGAGCTGATTTATTCATAGGTCAGCTCTTTTTTATAACATTTCACTAAAAAATACACAAAAGTTTGTGAAATTTATTTAAACTCATTAAAACGGTCAAAAACAGTCCTCTAAACAAAAATTCACGACTTATCCACATGTTAACTTTTCACTACAAAATACTTATCCACATGTTTTTATCCACAAAAAAAAGAACTTGCCTTGATTTCTCTTAACAAATTCCTTTTGATCTATTTTTTGTCTAAATTAATTATTACTTTCGTCAATCCATTTAACAATTGTATCAACAACTTGATCAATTGTTAGTGGTGTGGAATCTAATTCGATGGCATCATCAGCTTTTTTTAGTGGAGATTCTTTACGTGTTGAATCTAAATAGTCACGATGCTTAATCTCTTCTAATAATTGACGATAATCTGTTTCGATGCCACGCAATTGATTTTCTTTAAAACGACGATTTGCACGTTCCTCAGCTGTTGCAATTAAAAAGACTTTTAAATCCGCATCTGGTAAGACTACTGTACCAATATCACGTCCGTCCATAATAATTGAATGATTAGCTGCAATGTCTCTTTGACGCTTTACCATTTCTTCACGTACTAATTTTTGGGCTGCAATTGCTGAAACATTATTCGTAACTTGATTCCCTCGAATAGTATCTGTTACATTCTCGCCATTTAAAAAGACTAATTGACCATTATCACTTGTTTCAAAATGAATTTTGATTTGTGATAATAATTGTTTCACACTTTCCTCATCACTTGGGTCAATCTTATGTTGTAGCGCTGCTAAAGTGACTACACGATACATTGCTCCTGTATCTAAATATAATAACCCTCTCATATTCGCAATTTTTTTTGAAATTGTACTTTTACCTGACGATGCTGGCCCATCGATTGCAATTTGCATAACTTATCCACTCCTAATTCTTTATTTTTCACAAAAAAGAAAACTAGTAATTCTATATTCAGAATAGCTAGTTTCCTCTGATTTCCCTTTTATTGTTGTGCTACTTTCAATTCCATTCCGACTGAAATCTCATCACTTGCTAAGCCATTAATTTGTTTTAATGTTGCTAAATCCATTCCATGATTTAACGCAATACGATATAAATTATCACCAGCCTTTACAGTATAAATCTGATAATTGCCATCATTTGTTGGTTTTGTTGGTTCAGACGAACTTTCTACTACACTACTTTCTTGCGTGCTAGAAGACTCTACTTGCGAACTTTCCTCCTTACTAGAAGATTCTTCTTGTGAACTATTCTCTGCTGCTGATGAACTGCTCGCTAAACTACTAGCTAAACTTTCCGATTCGATAATGGACATACTTTCTGATTCCGCAATTGAGCGACTATACATAATACTCTCAGCAGTTCTTGGTTCAATTGTTGGTTGCTTAGTATGATTATAGAACCAAATCATAAAGATAATTGGTACAACGACAACAATTAACATAATAATCATTAAAACATTTGATAATGGCGCTACTGATTTTTTTTGATTTCTTGCTACACGTGAAAATTGTCTATTTTTTAGGTTTTCTTCTTCACCAAATTTGTGTGACCAAGGCTGTTTTTCATTGGTCTCTTTCTTGATTTGCTTATCTCTCATGAAATTTCCTCCTACAAATCTAACTACTTTTTCTTATCTATTATAACTGTTTCTATCTATAAATGGTAGTAGTATAAAGTTTTCAGTAATATCATTGTAGCACAATTCTAATTAAAAGACTAAATAAATTACATTTTTTTAAACAAACGATGAAATTTTTCTTGCCAATCCTGGTTTTTAGTTGTATCATTCTGCGGTAATAAACTTTGAGGTATTTCACTCTTTCTGTCGAAAATTGATTTTTGTAAACAATTAGCGCATTGTTGACAATTTTCTGGTTCTTTCTTAATTTTATTTGTAAAATATTGTTCAATAGCATAACGATGACAAGTATTTGCTTGACAATATTGTTGCATTACTTGCAATCGATTTAATTTATCATAAAAAACTTTCTCAAAAAAAGCTCGTGCTTCTTCCGTACGATAGTGATAATGTTTTGCTAATTGTAATAAAGTTTGTTGATTTTCAGGAAAATACTCTAAGCTACAATCTTTTTCCAAGATATTCACTAATAAATCAGGGTTCGTTTCTTCTATTAAGCGATGTTTCATCAGATTAATATCTCGTTCATCATACAATAAAATCACATCCGCATTTTCACCATTACGTCCCGCACGACCAATTTGCTGGACATAATCTTCTAAATTTGCCGGAACATGGTAATGAATAATGGTATGGATATCTTTTTTATTAATCCCCATCCCAAAAGCACTCGTTGCTAATAAGATATCTAATTGATTCTTAATAAATTGCTTTTGAATACTTTGGCGATCTTCTTTACTCCGTTTGGAATGATAGGTATCCATTTTTAATTGTGGAAAAATTTGTTGTAATTGAAACTTTAATTCTTCTAAAGCCTTGATGGATAAAGCATAAATTACGACTGGTAAGGATACTTTTTGCAAAATTTCTACTATCACTTGGTTTTTATCTGTTTTATCAACTGGGATAACTTCAATTCGATTATTTTCACGAATACTATTATTACTAAAAAGATATACATCTTCATCTAACCCTAAACTATCTTTAATCTCTTGTACCATTTGCTGGGTCGCTGTAGCCGTTAAAGCTAGCGTTAAAGGGTGTTGTAATTCCTGTTTAATCTTCCCTAACATTAAGTATTCCGGCCTAAAATCATACCCCCACTGCAAAATACAATGCGCCTCATCAATGACTAATAGACCAATTTTTTGTTGTTTTAAATTCATCATAACTTGTTGATCTTGTAACATTTCTGGTGAAAGAAAGATAAATTGATAATATTGTAAATGATGGATAATCCAATTTTTTTCACGGCTACTTAGCATCGAAGTTAATGCAATAGCTTTTTTCTCCCCTAATAATTGTAATTCATGCACTTGATCATGCATTAAAGCAATCAATGGCGATACAACCACTACCTTTTGTTTAGTAAATAAACCATAATATTGATAAATAAAAGATTTTCCTGTTCCTGTTGGTAAAATGCCCAATGCATCTTTCCCTTTTAATAAAGTTTCCAAAATCTCTTCTTGTCCTACTCGTAAAGAAGTAAAGCCAAAAGACTCCTTCAAAAAATTCCAATCAATCATCTCTTGTCACCTTCTTTTGTAATTTTAATTGATAAATCTGCAATAAACGATACGATAAAAAACTAACTTCTTCTCCAGTTAGCTCTTGATAGAATTGTTTATAAGGAAGAGTTGGCGTATCACTTAATGCCTGCCATAATTCCTTTTGGTCATGTGGTGGTAATAATGAGGACATCACTTCTTTATTAGAAAGTACTGCAATCTCCATTAAATGGTCCTGTATCGTTGTTTGCTTCAAGTTACGTATTCTAACCATGTCTTCAATTGAGCGCCCTTGATAGTATAATATTTCCGTTTGTCGACAACTTCTTGATACTAAACCAAAATACTTCATTTGATTTTGATGCCAACTATACAGAATTGGATATTTTTCTTGATTATCATAAATATCTGAGAAAACTTGTAGCCAGATTCTTTTTTCCATTGCTTTCATTTCTACTAAATCAAGCTCTAAAAATTGACTAATTCTTTGTTCTGATGTTTGACTAACCTCCTCTTTGGTATCCAACATCGATAAAAAAAGGTTATTAAATACTACCGAATGCTCATTAAGAAGACTTTCTAATTCATCAATCCAATTATTTAAATATTCCTGATCAAAAATATTATATTGATATTCCTTAACCCAATTTTTTAATGCTTGTTGAATAATAATATTATCATTTAAGGGCGCATATTGATAAATTTTAAAGCTACTATTCCCTATCACTTGTACTAATAAACGAAAACTCTCACACCAAACAGGATATAATTTCTGATGGATTAATCCCATTTCATTGATGGTTAATTCTTCCATTAAGTCTTGAGATAAACAAGTAGGAATTTGTTCTCCACAAGTTATTTCTCCTTCTAAATAACCCTTCAACTGATTATTTTCAATCATTTGTGCTATAATAGCATTAAATTCTTCCATCTGACATCTTGGAAAAAGACCAAAATAATTCATTAGTTCATTTGAAAATGTATGATATAACATATAACTTGTTCGTCTACCACAAATAATATGATAGACCGCATTCTTTTTACAACTACCTAATTTACCAACAATTTGATAAATACTATATTTAATTAAGGAGATATCTTCCATGAAACAATCACCCTTCCCTGAAAATCATTTATATGCTTGCGTTAACCAAGAGGAATGCATTGCATGTGGTTTATGCCAATTAAAAAGTCCTGCTTTATTCGATTATAATGAAGAAGGACTAGCTTTTATTACATTAGACCAAAACCTTGGACAAGCAGCTATTCCTAGTCCATTAACGGATGAATTTAAGCAGGCTTATGTCCATTGTCCAACGGGAGCTATCAAACGCTCTAACCAACCTTTTAACTAATTTTAGTGTAATAAAAAAACTTCGCTATTACTAGATGTAATAACGAAGTTTTTTACTAGATAATTGCTTTTGGTAATTTAATAATAAAGCTTGTGCCTTCTCCTTCAACAGATTCAACAGCGACTTGTCCATCATGTTGTTCAACAACACTCTTAACAATCGATAAGCCAATTCCTAAGCCAATTTTCTTTTCGCGACCACGTACCTTATCTGCTTTATAAAACCGTTCAAAGACAAATGGTAAATCTTCCTTAACAATTCCTTTTGCATTATCTGTAATTTTAATAACTGTTTTATTGATTAAAATATCATCATAAACCGAAATAGTAATTTCTTTTGTCTCTTTTCCATTGACTAAAACATAGCGAATGGCATTATCTAATAAATTAAAGACAACTTGATGCATTTTATCTTCATCAATATTTAACATTTTAACTTTCGGATCAATATCAATCGTTAACTGTATTCCTTCATCCTCGATTAAACGTCTAAATCTTTTTACGACATGTTCTACAAAATCTTCTGGAGTAATTTCACTACGATTTAATTCTAGCATTCCACCTTGAACTTTCGACAATTCAATTAATGAATTAACAATTCTCATCATCTCAGACACTTCATCATTAATAATCGCAGCCATCTCATTTTTTTCTTCTCGAGTCTCTGCTAAATCATCCATAATCGCTTCACTATACCCTTTAATCATCGTTAATGGGGTACGCAAATCATGTGACACATTACTAATAAAGATGGATCTCATTTTATCAAGATTTTCTTGTTCCGTCACATCATGCGCAATCATTAATACCCCACGTACCGTTACTTGATTTTCATGATACATTGGTAACATACTAATCACATAGGGATGCTCATTAACTGAAATAGAGTATTGCAATGTTTCTTGTGTCTCAAAAACTTTTTTTAACTTTTCATCAAGATCCATTGGCAAGCCATGAATAGATTCACCAGATGAACTTATTTGCCAACGCTCTAATAACACATCCCCTGCTGTATTAGAAATTGGGATAGAATACTCAGTAGAAAATAGAATAACCGCTGTTTGCAATGATTCTAAAATGTGTCCAAGAACTTCTTGCTTGTCATGATTGGCAATACGAGTAATTAGTAATGACTTTCCTAATTTATTCATTGCTAAACCCAATTGGGAAAATTCATCAACAGAATCAAAATCATAATTATTCTCGAAATCATTCTGTGAAAAACGATAGGCAATATTGGTTAATTCGGTAATTGGTTTCGTTAACCATTGATGCAAAACAATATAAAACGAGCCATAGTAAACGATAATCATCACAATAACCGGAACTACTAAATACCACCCCTTTAGTGTTGATTGATAAAATAAAGTATATACCAATAACACCGAACAGATAAAGATAATTAAATTAACAATCCATATCCGAAAAACTATTTCATCGAATTTCTTCATACTTTACGACTCATCTCGTGTGGAGAGAAGCGATATCCTTTCCCCCAAACAGTAACGATCATACGAGCAGCAATTTCAGATTCAACAGCCAATTTTTCACGTAAACGTTTCACGTGAGTATCAATTGTACGTAAATCACCATAATAATCATAACCCCAAACAGCTTCTAATAACTCTTCACGGCTAAATACTTTTTCAGGTGATTTAATTAAATAATACAATAATTCAAATTCTTTTGGTGTTAAGCTGACTGGAACTTCATTAGCTAATAATAAACGTGATTTAGGGAACATCTTTAGTACGCCATAATCAACACTGTCAGCACTATATTCTGTTTCAGTACTTTTCTTAACACGACTCATCAATGAAGAAATACGTAACATAACTTCACGTGGGCTAAATGGTTTTACCACATAATCATCCGCACCAGTTAAGAAACCATTAACACGGTCTTGTTCTTCACCTTTAGCAGTAATCATAATAATTGGTAAATCTTTTTTATCTGAGTCACGAATCATTCGTGCAACTTCAATACCATCAATCCCAGGTAACATAACATCTAATAATGCTAAATCATAGTCACCAGATAACGCCATTTCTAAAGCGATATCTCCTGCTTCTGCTTCATCAACTTCATATCCTTCTTTTTCTAAATATAACTTTAATAAACGACGAATACGCTCTTCATCATCTACTAATAAGACTTTTCCTAAACTCATGTGCATGTCCTCCATTAATTATTTACTAGTATTTTGTGCCATTTTCATTAGTTTTTGAATTTCGTGTCCTTTTAAGATACGAGCATCTCCTGGTTGTAATTTGTCTAATGTTAGAAAGCCAAAACGTTCTCTTTTTAGTTTTTGAACAGGTAATCCTACCGCTTCAAACATTTTTTTTACTTGATGATTCCATCCTTCATGAATGGTTAAAGAAACAATACCTGTTCCTTTAGCTTGATCAAATGAAATAATTTTTGCAACTGCTGGTGAAGTTTTACGTCCATCAATCATAATACCTCGTTCTAATTGACGCATATGACGTGGTGTTGGTATACCTTTGACTTTAGCAACATAGGTCTTATCAATTGCATGTTTTGGATGAGTCATTAATTGTGAAAACTCGCCATCATTCGTCATAATCAATAGCCCTGTTGTATCGTAATCTAAACGACCAACTGGATATACTCTTTCTTTTATATCATCAAAATAATCAGTAACAACTCGACGATCACGGTCATCCGATGCAGCTGATAATACGCCTTTTGGTTTATAAAATAAATAATATACAGGTTCTTCGCGATAAACCGGAACACCATCTACTTCTATTCTATCACTTTGGCTTACTTTAATACCTAATTCCTTCACACATTTGCCATTCACTTTAACGCGACCAGATGTAATAATCTCCTCACATTTTCTTCTTGAGGCTACCCCCATATGTGCCATAACTTTTTGTAGTCTTTCCATTTAACAACCTCCTTAGATTTTACACTTTACTTGCTCTTTCTAGCAACTATTTATCCAAAAATTCATTTTTTAGTATATTTTAACTAATTTTTTTGCCACTTTTCGAACAGCTCTTCATTATCGCTGAATAATTGTTCGGCTTCTTCTTCTCCTAATGCAAATAACTCTTGAGCATCTGGTAGTTCTGCTAGATTATCAAGACCAAAGTAATCCATAAAATACTTAGTTGTTCTATATAACTTAGGTCGTCCTGGACTTTCTAAACGGCCCGCTTCTTCAATTAAATCACGTAAAAGTAATTTTTGAAGCGCACCACTACACTGTACACCACGAATTTGTTCGATATCCAATCTAGTAACTGGTTGCTTATAAGCGATAATCGCTAGAGTTTCCATGGCTGCATTTGATATTTGAGCTGCATAAGGTGATACCGCATATTGTTTAATAACTTTTTCAAATTCTTCTTTTGTCACTATTTTATAGGCATTAGCTGTTTTAATGATTTCTAATCCTGACATGTCATCATCTGCTAACTTTTCAGTTAACTCCTCAATCATTTGGCTTGCAGCTGGCCTTGCAATTTCTAATAATGAACTAATCTGTTCTAAACTTAAGCCTTCATCTCCCGCCACAAATAACAATGCTTGTACGGTTGCAATACTTCTTATCATTTCTTATACTCATCCTTCTCATTACGTTTGACTATGTAAATATCTTCATATGGAACTCTTTGCACAATCATTATTGAACGATCTCTAACTAATTGTAACATCGCTAAAAATGTAGTTACAATCGCATGACGATTAAATTCTGGAAAACATTCTACAAAAGGTACTTTTTCTTTTTTAGATAGTGTTACTTTTGTTAAAATATTATCCATCACATCTTCAATAGTATGAACTTCATGATACAAATTGGCTTGCAATGGTTGTTTGGCAAGTGTTCTTTGTGCCATTTTTTTTAGCGCATTCCACAAATCTTGTGTCGTTAGTTCGCCTTCTTTTAGCGGAACCATATCCTGAAAAGAAGTCAAATCCGTTGCTTGTTTTGAATAATGTAAACTTCTTTTTTGTGATAATTCTTCTAAGGTTTTTACCGTAGCTTGTACTTTTTTATACTCAATTAAGCGCTCCACTAATTCTTGTCTTGGATCTTCTTCATATAAGTCTTCCCCAATCTCAATCTCAGTAGTTGGCTTTGGTAAAAGTGTTCGTGCTTTAATCTCTAATAAAGTTGCGGCCATTACTAAATAATCGCCGGCAATTTCTAATTCCATCTCTTTCATTGAATGGATATAAGTTAGATATTGATTTGTTAATTCAACCATTTGAATATCATAAATGTCCATTTTATATTCTTTAATTAAGTGTAATAATAAATCAAGGGGCCCCTCAAATTCATTAATCTTTATTGTTAATTCCTCCATCGTAAGTCCCTTTCTTTATCATTTTTATACTTGCTATTAATTGTAGATTAGTGAATTTTTGTGTTCAATTACATTTTAGTAACATCATAGTTTTCGATAACTAATTTTACTAAACCTTTAAAGCTTTCTTTAACACGAGTAGTAGTCGCAACTACTTCTTCATGGTTTAAACTTTCTTGTAAGCCAGCTGCCATATTTGTAATACATGAAATTCCTAAGATATGTAAACCAGCGTGGTTAGCGATAATAGCTTCTGGTACTGTTGACATACCTACTGCATCTGCTCCTAAAACTTGTGCCATGCGTACTTCGGCTGGTGTTTCGTAAGTTGGTCCAGAGAATCCACCATATACACCTTCTTTTAGGTCAATATTTAATTCTTTAGCTGCTGCACGAATAACTTCTTGACCTTTTTTGTCGTATGTATCTGACATATCAGGGAAACGAGGTCCAAAGCGATCATCATTTTTACCGATTAATGGATTTGTTCCAGTTAAGTTTAAGTGATCAGTAATCATCATTAAGTCACCAGGTTTGAACGATTTGTTTGATCCACCAGCTGAATTAGTTACTAACATTGTGTGGATTCCTAAAACTTTCATTAAACGTGCTGGGAATGTTACTGTTTCCATTGCATAACCTTCATAAAAGTGGAAACGACCATCCATTACTAAGACCATTTTACCAGATAATTTACCATATACTAAGCGCCCTGCATGTCCTACTACTGTTGATACTGGGAAATGAGGAATATCTTTATAATCGATTGAAATAGCATCTTCAATTTCAGTTGCTAATTCGCCTAAACCTGAGCCTAAGATAAGACCCATTTCTGGTTTTGTCATTCCTTTTTCAAATAAAAATTCTTTTACTTCTAATAATTGATCGTATTGAGTTGTCATTGTATTCCTCCTGAAAATATTATTTATTATTTTAATTCATCTAAGAAGCTTACGCCGTTTCCAGTTGATTGAACGCCGAAGTTTTCGCAAATCATTGCACCGATATCTGAGAAGTGTCCTTGTGTAAATTGGCCATTTCCTTCAAATTTAGGGCTAATTGCTAATACAGGAATATATTCACGTGTGTGGTCTGTTCCTGGGAATGTTGGATCATTTCCATGGTCAGCTGTGATAATTAATAAATCGTCTTCTTTCATGTTTTCAACGATTTCTGGAATACGTGCATCAAATTCTTGTAATGCATCACGGTAACCTTCAACATTACGACGGTGACCAAATAATGCATCAAAGTCTACTAAGTTTGTGAAGCTCATTCCTGTGAAGTCTTGTTTTAATACTTCAACAAATTTGTCTACGCCATCCATATTATTAGCAGTTCTAACAAATGAAGTGATTCCTTGTCCATTGAAGATATCATTGATTTTACCAATAGCGATAACATCTTTTCCATCTTCTTTTAGGAAATCTAAAGTAGTTTTACCAAACGGATCTAGTGCATAGTCATGACGGTTTGATGTACGAACGAATGCTCCTGGTTCCCCTACGTACGGACGTGCAATAATACGACCAATCATATATGGATCATCTTTAGTGATTTCACGAGTATATTCACAAATACGGTATAATTCTTCTAATGGAATAATATCTTCGTGAGCCGCAATTTGTAATACAGGGTCAGCTGAAGTATAAACGATTAAATCTCCTGTTTCCATTTGGTGTTTACCATAATCATCAATAACTTTTGTACCACTATATGGTAAGTTACATACGATATTACGTCCTGAGAATTCACTAATTTTATCTAATAATTCTTTAGGGAATCCTTCTGGGAATACGCGGAATGGTGTTTGAATATTTAATCCCATTAATTCCCAGTGTCCTGTCATTGTATCTTTACCAACTGATACTTCTTCTAGTTTAGTATAGTATCCTTTAGCTTCTTCAACAGGCGTTACTGTTTTTAAAGGTGCAATATTTCCTAAACCATATGCTTGCATGTTTGGTACATCTAAGCCTACGCGTTCTGAAATATGTCCTAAAGTGTGTGATCCAGCATCATTAAATTTTGCTGCATCTGGCGCTTCTCCGATTCCTACTGAGTCCATTACTACTACATGTATTCTATTAAATTTCATTTCTGTGTCCCCCTAAATTTATTTTTTAGCTCTTGGATGAGTTTGGTTATAAATTTCTTTTTTACGTTCACCAGTAATGTGGGTATAGATTTCAGTTGTTGTAATATTAGAATGTCCTAATAATTCTTGAACCACTCTTAAATCTGCCCCTTTTTCTAAAATATGCGTTGCAAATGAATGCCGCAACGTATGTGGTGAAACATTTTCTGTAATGCCTGCTTCTTTTACCATTTTCTTTAAAATTTTCCAAACACCTTGTCTAGTAAATTTTGTTCCTCTTTGGTTTAAAAAGACATGTGTATCTTCAATGGTTTCCTTTTCTAATAATGGTCTAGCATAAGTTAAATACATATCTAACCAATAACTAGCTTCATCACCAATTGGAATCATGCGTTGTTTATTCCCTTTACCTATTGTTTGAATAAAACCTATTTCTAAATGAATATCCGATAATCGTAATTCTACTAATTCCGTTACCCGCAAACCCGTCGCATACATTACTTCTAACATAGTTTTGTTTCGTAATGATGGCGCATCTGTTGGCGACTTTGAATCAAGTAAGGTGTCAATTTCTTCTATTGATAATGCTTTTGGTAATATTTTTTTCTTTTTAGGTAATTTTACACTAAGCATTGGATTAATAGTAATCTGGTTTTCATCCAATAAATACTGATAAAAATGTCTTAAACAACTAATCATCCGACTAACCGATGAACTAGCATAATCATCATTTTTTAACTGTTGCAAATATAAAATAACGGTCTCTGATGATGTTGTTGAAACATCAGTAATACCTTGACTCTTTAAAAAATCAAAATATTTTGCTAGGTCTCTCTCATAACTTTGGACAGTATTTTTACTTAAACCTTCCACTAATAAGGAATAACCAAATTCTTCTAATAATTGCTTTGTCATCATCCTCATTCCTTACGATTTTGTTGGCATTTTTTACAAATTCCTTGGAAAGTCAATTGATGATCTTGAACAAGAAAACCAAATCTTTGCTCGATTTCTTGTTCAACTTCATCTAATAAATCTTCTTCAATCTCTTCAATCTTGCCACATTCTACGCATTCTAAATGATGATGGAAGTGATGGCCTCGATTCTTTTGCAAATCATATCGTGATAAACCATCTTCAAAAACAACCTTATGCGTCAAATGTAAATCTGTTAAAATCTCTAATGTTCGATAAACTGTTGCTAAACCAATTTCTGGTGCTTTTTGCTTTACGAGAATATAGATTTCTTCAGCACTTAAATGTTCATCATCTCTATCTAATAATATACTGACGGTTGCTTCTCTTTGAGGTGTTAATTTGTATCCTGCCTTTTGCAAGTTACTTCTAATATCTTCAATTGTTAAATTACTCACCTTAACCACCCTCATCGTACTTTATTCTGATTCAGTTACTTCTTGAGAATCAATTAATTCTTGTTGTGCTCTTTCTTGAGCGGTACGTTCTTCCTCAGCTGCTTGTGCTAAAGCGGTTTCTGTCATTGAAATGCAGCCATCAATTTGTTCAATTTGTCTAGCTTTTAATAATGAGCCTAATGCACGTTTAAATTGGCCTTTACTAATTCCAAACGCTTCCTTAATAGCTTCAGGACTAGATTTATCACCATATGGCATAATATGCGTTGGTGAATTTTTAAGCATCATTAAAATCATCTGCGCATCATCAGAAATAGCTTCATGCGCTCGAGGGCGAGCTGAAACGTTTAATGTTCCATCGGGTTTGACACCGATAACACGAACTGATAATTGTTCTCCTAATGTTGGTTCATAAAAACGTTCTGATGGATGTAAGAAACAAATAAACCCATCTTCTGTAATTAATTGTGTACCAGCTAATTTTAAGCGGAATACTGTTGCTTTTTTATCTTTATTTAATTCATATTCCGTTGCACGATGTGATAAAGCTTTTATACGTGAATCTTCGGCTAAAGTAGCCCACATACGGTCCTTTTTATCCATAATTAATGTTGTGTACAATTGGTTGCCTTTTTTAGGCCATAAAGAAGTAATTGTTGGTAACTCGTCTAAAGAAACCACAATATCCTTATCCGGCAATCCGATATCTACAAAAACACCTAAATCTTTTCGTACTTCGGTAACCCTCACCCACCCGTAATGATCTTGATTCACCTGAGGAATATCAAGAGTCATCATCTTTCTTTTTGAACTATTTTCATATACAAATCCTTTTACTACGGATCCTATCGTAAGTTCTGATGTGTTTTCAGCTTTTGGCAATTGATATGTCTGACCATTTTTTTGAACAAAAAAGGCTTTTTCATTCTCATCAGTGACCATTGCTTGAATAACTGTTGCTAAATCACTCTTCATAAAATCCTCCTTTCATTTCTATAAACATATATACTCTTCCATTTTATCATATTTATTATAAAATTAAACTAATTGTACGGTTTATAAGACTAAAAATGTAAAAATTTTTCCATCTTTTAAGTTATATTCTTAGTGTTTATGCTTTTTTAAGCTATTTTGTTGTAATAATTAATCTATTTTCTAATAGAACATTGCTTCCTTTGAACATAAAGTATAACATACTATCCTATAGGCAACAAACTTATCCCTAAGTTTCTAAGCTTATTCTAACATCATTATGTTGTTAATATACAATATTATGACATGTTTTTTGACAAGTTTTGA
This sequence comes from Granulicatella balaenopterae, assembly GCF_900111135.1. Lineage (GTDB taxonomy): Bacteria > Bacillota > Bacilli > Lactobacillales > Aerococcaceae > Granulicatella > Granulicatella balaenopterae. Next base: position 72,774 of record NZ_FOGF01000003.1, read on the forward strand.
AAAATGTCATTTACCATCAAATTTGTCAAATTCTTCTAATTAAAAACTACACACAAAGCAAAAGCACAGGTGATTTCTTGGTAATTATTTTACATTCTTCCCATCATCCACTTTTAAATTATACATTTTGTAAAATTCTTTCTTATGTGTATATCTAACTTTTACGATTTCTAAAATTAATTATTGTAGTGCGTTCATTATTTTTCTTATTTCTAATTTTGTGCAGAAAAAAGTACCCCAATAGGCCTGTTGGTGTACTTATTGTAAAACCTCTATCTTTTTTATTTCAAAATCATAAATACACACATAATTTCCGTTTATTTTTATTGTTATACTATCTCTGTTTACTTCATCATCATCTCCTTTGGGCGTTATGTATGCTACAGTTCCTACATGAACCTTGTCATCAATATCTATAATTTTAATTTTTTTATCATAAAGATCATTAGTGAACATTTTTTAATCCTCCTTTGCAGGGACTATGTGCGTTCTATTTTTTCTCCACCAAATTGTTTTATTAACTTATCAAGTAGCAAATCTATATTATCAACTCTTCCCTTTAAGTATTCATTTTTATTTTATGACTTTTTAATGAGGTTTTCAAATAGTGTGTGCAATTTAGGAAAGCGATGATAATCATATAGACTCGAAAGTAAACAAAAAGACTCAAGAACATTGTTTTAACAGTGTTTTTGAGTCTCATTGAATCTAGTTAAAAATATAATTATAAGCTCTGAACTTTCATCATATTAGTCGAACCTTTTTTACCAATTGGAACACCAGCAGTTACGATTGTTAAATCGCCTTCTTTACCAAAACCATGTTTTAAAGCTTCTTCTTGAGCGCATTCAAAAATAGCATCTGTTGAAGGTAATTTTTCAACAACGATTGGGTGAACACCTGATACTAATGCTAATCCACGAGCTGAACGAGGTTTAAATGTTAATGTTAAAATATCAGCATTTGGACGGAATTTAGCAATCATTTTTGCAGTATGTCCTGATTCAGTTGCTGCAATAATTGTTTTAACATTTAAGTTTTTAGCTGTATGAGCTACTGAACGAGCGATTGCTTCAGCTACATCACTTGCGTCTGATGTTTCTAATTTGAATCTTTCGTTTGGTTTTAATTCGCGTTCTGTACGAGTACAGATATTAGCCATTGTTCTAACAGCTTCTACTGGGTAATCCCCTGCTGCTGATTCACCAGATAACATTACTGCGTCTGTTCCATCAAAGATAGCGTTAGCTACGTCACCAGCTTCTGCACGTGTAGGACGTGGGTTGCGTTGCATAGAATCTAACATTTGAGTAGCAGTAATAACTGGTTTACCTAAAGCATTACATTTAGCGATTAATGATTTTTGAACAATTGGAACTTCCTCAGCTGGAATTTCAACACCCATGTCACCACGAGCAATCATTAAACCATCAGCTAATGCTAAGATTTCATCAATATTGTCGATACCTTCTTGGTTTTCGATTTTTGGAATAATTTGAATATGTTCTGCATTATGTGCAGCTAATAATTCTTTGATTTCTTGTACATCTGAAGGGCGACGAACAAAACTTGCTGCAATATAATCAACATCTTGTTCAATACCGAAGATAATATCATTTTTATCTTTTTCAGTGATTCCTGGTAAGTTTGTGCTTACGCCTGGAACGTTAACACCTTTTTTGTTTTTTAAGATACCGCTGTTTTTAACAACAGTAACGATATCTTGGTTTTCTAAATCGATATCAGTAACTTCTAAGCCGATTAAGCCATCATCTAATAAGATGCTTGATCCAACTTCTACATCCTCAATTAATTGTGGGTATGTAATTGAGAATCTTTCTTTTGTTCCTAATACTTCATTCATTGCTACACGAACAACATCACCAGTTTCGAATTCTAACTTGCCATCTGTCATATCATGTGTACGAATTTCTGGTCCTTTAGTATCTAATAGCACTGCAATTACTTTACCTGTTTCTTCAGCAATTTCACGAATTGTTTTAATACGTGCTGCATGTTCTTCAAAATCACCATGAGAGAAGTTTAAACGAGCAACGTTCATACCTTCTTCAACTAATTGTGATAAAACCTCTTTTTTTTCACTTGCTGGTCCGATAGTACAAACAATTTTTGTTCTTTTCATTACGGTAAAATCCCCTTTTATTTTTAGTTTAATTATCTATTGCTTTCACTCTATTTATTAGAATGAAATTTCTTTATTTAAAGTGTATAAATCTAAGTTTGGAACATGTTTTCCATTTTCCAATGTATCAACAATATCATTATAAATAATTTCGCCATTACGAATACCTACACATACGCCACCGATATCTTCTTTAAGTAAGTCAATTGCTTTTGCACCGAATCTACTTGCTAATACACGGTCGCGAGCTGTTGGAGCACCACCACGTTGTACGTGACCTAAAACTGTTACACGGGTATCTGATTCTGGGTCGAATTGACATAATTCTTCTTTTAATTCAGCACCTGTCATTACTCCTTCTGCTAAAACGATAATCGTATGTTTTTTACCATTTTTACGACCTTCTTTAATAGCTTCACCGATTTCATCTAAATGGAATCCGTGTTCTGGGATAATGATTTGTTCGGCACCAGTACCAATACCAGTCCATAAAGCGATATCTCCTGCATTACGTCCCATAACTTCAACAATAAATGTACGCATGTGACTTGAGGCAGTATCACGTAAACGGTCAATTGATTCTAATACAGTATTAATAGCTGTATCAAATCCAATTGTATAATCAGTTCCTGGAATATCATTATCAATTGTTCCTGGAACACCAACAGTTGGGAACCCTAATTTTGTTAAGGCTACTGCTCCTTGATAACTTCCATCTCCACCGATTACTACTAAGCCTTCGATACCGAATTTTTTCAATTGTTCGATTCCTTTTTCTTGACCTTCACGGTTTGCAAATTCTGGATAACGTGCTGAATATAAGCATGTACCTCCACGACCTACAATATCCCCCACATCTTCTGCTGATAAACGACGGATATCTCCTGCAACTAGACCAGCATATCCATAATTAATGCCATAAACTTCAAAACCTTCATAAATCCCTTTACGAACGATTGCGCGAATTGCCGCATTCATACCTGGTGCATCACCACCACTTGTTAACACTGCGATACGTTTCATAGAATTCACCTCTTCAAATTTATTTCTAACGGACTTTCATCCATATCCACTGTAATATTACCACTTTTTTTTGAAAATGTCTTCACTTTTGACTCTGTAAACGATTTCGGAAAACGTATTTATTCAACAATTCTAACATTTTCTTGACCAACTATTTTTTCCAATTCATAAGTTGAATTATTACTTATTTTAATACCTCTGATAAAATTAGGTTTTACAACTTTTTTTTCTCTATTAAGATAGATAAATACAGGTGTGAATCCTGAGTGTTGTTGAACGATTCGACTGATTTTATCCATTGTTTGTTGATTATAATGGTTTTCATCAATTTTCAAATAACATTTCTTTTTACTTTCTTTCAACATCTCGGCAATAATTTCAATAGGGTGTACTTTTTGGATTTGAATTTGCCAATCATTCATTCTATTTTTTGAAACTTTCCCAGTAATCTGAACAAGAGCTTTTTCCTCAAGTAATTGATAGTATTTGGGATAATCTCTTTGGAATAATACTAAATCAATTGTTCCTGTCGCATCTTGAAGTGTTGCAAATGCCATTGGTTCTCCTTTTTTAGTACGAATTCTTTTGACTGATGTAATCACCCCTAAGACACTGACTATTTTGGCTTCAAAAATATCATTAATTGTTTGAACTATTCCTGCATCATAAGCTTCTTGGTACTCTTCTGTTGGATGAGCTGATATGGGGTAACCTAAGAATTCAATTTCTTTGTCGAGCTTTTCTAATAACGAAATTTCGGGCTTAACTTCCATTTTAGGGAACAGTTCATCATTCACATCTAAAACAAGGTTATCTCCATGTAAGTTCACACTTTCAACTACACCTGGGATAGTTGCAATCAAACTAGCTCGTGTCTCGCCAAATGAATCTAAGGCGCCAACATACACTAAAGCACTAATCACTTCTTCACGACAATATTTTTTCCCTAATCTAAAACAGAAATCCATAAATCCGCGGTATTCACCATAATTGGCACGATTTTGAATAATATACATCATTACATCTTTCCTTAAGCCTTTAATGGCCCCCAATCCGGTTATAATCCCTGTATCACTTACTGTAAAGTCCATCACACTAGTTTGAATAGATGGTGGTAAGACTCTAACACCCGCTCGTTTGGCTTCTGTTAAATAATCTTGAGCTTTTTTAGAACTAGCATTCATCGATTTTAATAAGGCGGCAAAAAATGCGCTTGGATAATTCGCTTTTAAATAGGCTAATTGATAAGCTAACAATGAATAAGCATAAGCATGTGATTTATTAAAACCATAATTTGCAAAGCGTTCAATATAACGATATACTTCTATAGCTGTTTGTTCTTCATAACCTAAGTTTTTAGCCCCTTCAATAAAGTGTACTTTTTCCTGTTCAATAACGGCTAATTTTTTCTTACCGATTGCTCGGCGCAAAATATCCGCTTCCCCTAATGAGAAACCAGCAAATTTACAAGCAACTTGTAAGACTTGTTCTTGATATACCATAATGCCATAAGTGCTTTCTAAAATTGGTGCTAAATCAGAATTAATATAGCGAATAGTTTCTTTATGATTTTTACGCTTGATAAAAGTATCGATTTGCTCCATTGGTCCTGGTCTATACAAGGCATTAACTGCTGCTATATCTTCTAAACTAGACGGTTTTAAGCGTCTTAAGACTTGTTTAATCCCATCTGATTCAAATTGGAAAATGCCATTCGTGTAAGCCTCCCCAAATAATTTGAGTGTCTTTTCATCTTGAGGATTAATTTGGTAAATATCAATCGCTTCATGATTTATTTTTTTTACAAATTGTAATGCATCATAAAGAATCGTTAAATTTTTTAAGCCTAAGAAATCCATTTTTAATAAGCCAATTTTTTCAACATCATTCATTGTATATTGCGTAATTGGTAATTCCCCTTCACGATAGACTAATGGAATATGGTCAACTAATGGACGATCACTAATCACTACTCCAGCCGCATGCGTTGACATATGACGTGGCAGGCCTTCTATTTTCAATGCTGTTTGATAGATTAATTGATTTCTAGGTGAACGCTCAACAATTTCTCGTAAAGCACGTGATTGTTGATAAGCTGTAGTTAATTTTATTTTCAATTGATTTGGTACAGCTTTTGACCACTGTGCCATTTCTGTCACTGATAACCCCATCACACGACCAACATCACGCAAGGCTTGTTTAGCTGCTAGAGTTCCAAAAGTAGCAATCTGTGCGACATGGGCTTTCCCGTATTTTTCTAAAACATATTGTAAAACTAATTCACGTTTATTATCAGGAAAATCCAAATCAATATCCGGCATGGTAAATCGTTCACGATTAAGGAATCGTTCAAAAATCAAGCCATGTTCTATTGGGTCTACCTGCGTAATATCTAATGCATAAGCTACTAATGAGCCGGCTGCTGAACCACGCCCCGGACCTGTTTGAATATCTGCTTTATGCGCATAAGCCATAATGTCCCAAACAATTAAAAAGTAATCCGAAAAACCCATATCCTCAATCACGGTTAATTCATAGTTCAAGCGCTCTTGATATACTGAATTATTCGCCACTCCTCGCTGTAGTAAACCTTTTTGACAGACTTCTTTTAAATAACTATTACTTGGAGCATCATTTGGTACTTGGTATTTTGGTAATAAATGTTTATCCATATCAATCTCGACTGCTAAATCCTCAATAAAGGCTAGATGGTTCGTGATTAATTCTTTAGCTTTTCTTTCCACAAACATTCGCTTCATGGCATGTGTTTCATGTAAATAATATGGACCAGTTATTTCTGAGGCATAATTTTGCAATTGTTGTCCTTGATCAATAGCCTCTAATACACGCCAACTAAAATCATCTTCTGTATACAAATAAAAAGTAACTTGATGGGCAATTGGTGTAATAGCCAGTTGTTTGGCAATTGGCGCAACCACTTGATAAGCTTTACTATCTACTTGTTGAATGCCTATTCCTAATGCTAGTTCAATGGTAGGAAACATCTCTCTTATTGTTGCAAAATACTGGACTAATAATTCTGGTTGGTCAATATAGCGAAGCCATTCAGAATCTTTATAGGCTAGTAACACTTTTAAGTTACTGTTTTGCTGGTTTATTTCTTCGATAAATTCCGCATGACAACCTTTTTCTTGATAAATAGTAGATAATTTTATTAAACTATGATATCCAGCTTTATTTTTAGCATAGACCATAATTGGTTGCAAAAATTCTTGATGTAAGACTCCCGGTATCGCAAATTCACAACCGATAATGGGTCTAATTTGATGGCGTTGACATGTTTGATAAAATTCTAAAGCCCCATGCATCATCCCTTGGTCACTTAACGCTAGTGCATCATACCCAAGCTTTTTTCCCAACTTTACATATTCATCAATCGCAATGGTACTTTTTAATAATGAATAGGCACTGGCAACCTGTAGTGTTACAAAATTCATATACATCCTCCTTCCTTCTCTTTTTAATGAGATTCTGTATTATTATTATAGCCTTTATACTAGTAATACTCAATTCATTCTGAGAAGCTTATCATTACTTAAGACATCATTCGTCATGTTATTTTCTTTTTCTTATAAGTATTTCAGATTTAGCAATTGACAATAATCAATGAAGAATGCTATTCTAATGGTGAACTTGCGGCTATGGCGGAATGGCAGACGCACTATCTTGAGGGGGTAGTGGGAGTAATCCCGTGGAAGTTCGAGTCTTCTTAGCCGCATCCTGTTTTCAAAAAAGCACATTAGCAGTCACATTTTGTGAATTACTAGTGTGCTTTTTCTATTGATTATTTTTCTTCTGGTTGAATCATTGTTAAAGCAATACGATTTTTTGCAGTATCAATATCTACTACCCACACTTTGACAATATCCCCAACAGCAACAATATCTGATGGGTGTTTGACAAAAGATTTTGTTAAGCGAGAAATATGGACTAAACCATCTTGTTTTACGCCAATATCAACAAATGCTCCAAAATCAACTACATTGCGAACAGTTCCTTCTAATTCCATACCGACTTGTAAATCATCCATTGTTAAGACATCATTTCGTAAAATTGGTCCCGCTACTTCATCTCTAGGGTCACGTCCTGGTTTGGTTAGTCCTTGTAATAATAATTCATACGTTTCCTTCCCAATAGCTAACTCTTCTACAACTGAAGCTCTATCTAATTGTTGTAGTGCCTCTTGTGCTTTTTGAGTACCTACTTCTCTTAAACCAACCGAAGCCTTCTCTAATATTGCTTTTGCTTCTTGGTAAGATTCTGGATGAATTTCCGTACTATCTAAAATATTATCGCCATCTAGAATGCGTAAAAATCCTATTGCTTGTTCATAGGCTTTCGGTCCTAAACGTGGAACTTTTTTCAATTCTTGACGTTTGGTAAATTTACCATTCTCATCGCGATAAGTCACAATATTGTTAGCGGTTGTCTTTGTTAAACCAGCAATATGAGCTAATAAGATGGCACTAGCAGTATTCACATCTACCCCAACTTGGTTTACAGCCGTTTCAACAACAAAATCTAATTGATGATCTAATTCTTTTTGTGAGACATCATGTTGGTATTGTCCAACTCCAACTGCTTTTGGATCAATTTTTACTAATTCAGCTAAAGGGTCTTGTAATCGACGAGCGATACTAACTGCGGAACGTTCTTCTACTTGATAGTCAGGAAATTCTAAGCGAGCAACCTCACTAGCTGAATAGACTGATGCTCCTGCTTCACTAACAATTGTATAGACAATCGGTACGTTCATTTCTTTAATTTGTTTGGCAACAAATTGTTCTGATTCTCGACTTGCGGTTCCATTCCCAATTGCAATCATTGTTACCCCATATTTTTTAACAAACTCTTGGAATAACGCTGCTGCTTGTTGACGTTGATGTGGTTTTCCACCTTTATGTGGGTAGATAACTGTTTTTCCTAATACTTTCCCTGTTTCATCAATGACAGCTAATTTACAACCGGTACGATAAGCTGGGTCTAAGCCTAAAATAATTTGTTCTTTCATTGGCGCTTGTAATAAAAGATTTTTTAAGTTCTCACCAAATATATGAATAGCTTGTTGTTCGGCTTTTTCTGATAATTCATTACGGATTTCACGCTCAATAGCTGGACCAATAAAGCGTTTATAGCTATCTTCAATGGCTTTTTCAATATATGGTGCAGCAGGTGACGTTCTTTCTTTAATGACTTCTGCTTTAATTGTTTCTAATACACCACTAACATCAATTACAATCCCTACACGTATAATCTCCTCTTTTTCTGCACGATTTAATGCTAAAACACGGTGCGGAACAATTGATTTAACTGGCTCTTCATACTCATAATACATCTCATAAATATTCGTTTGATCATCATTACTATTCTTAACTGTTGATACTATACGGCCATATTGACGTGTGTAATTCCTTAGTTTTGTACGGTAATTTGCATTATCACTAATCATTTCGGCAATAATTTCATGTACGCCATCTAAGGCATCTTCTAATGATTTGACGTCTTTTTCTTCATTTATAAATTCAGCTGCTTTTTCCATGATATCTGCATGGTGAGGTGTAGTTAGTAGCCAATTTGCTAAAGGTTCTAAGCCTTTTTCCTTAGCTATCGTTGCTTTAGTGCGACGTTTTTGTTTATAAGGACGATATAAATCTTCTAGGCGTGTTAAAGTTGTTGCTTTTTGAATCTCTTGTTCTAATTGGTCAGTTAATTTATCTTGTTCTAAAATTTTACGAATAACTTCATCTTTACGCTTCACTAAATTTTCTAAATATTGTTGTCGCTCTTCAATTTGTCTAATGTGCACTTCATTTAAAGAATTGGTTTGGTCTTTACGGTATCGAGCAATAAAAGGTACGGTATTGCCTTCTTGTAATAAGCTTAATACAGTGTCAATTTGTTTTGGTGAAAATTGTGTTAATTCTTTTTTTACCAACACTATTGAACGTTGACGCTCTGTTAGTTGATTATTTTCTGTCATAAAATCGCTCCTTTTTTCAAATTCCTATTTATTTTACCACTATTCTCCCTAATCTTCATCCTAAAACCTCCAAAGTTGTAAAATGCCCATCTGTTTTAACCTTATTCACGAACGATTATAAATTTTATTTATTTAACGTTCATTTTTATATTGATTTATCATTGTTTTATACGTATACTGTAGGTGTCGACAAATGAATAACCGAAAGTAATCTATTTTTTATTAAAAAGGAGAGATTTATTTATAATGGACAAGTTTTTCGAACTAAAAAAACATAATACTACTGTTTCTACCGAGGTAATGGCTGGGTTAACGACCTTTTTCGCCATGTCTTATATTATTTTTGTTAATCCAAGTATTTTAAGTTTAACTGGCATGCCTTTTCAAGCAGTCTTTTTATCCACCATCATCGCAACAGTCGTTAGTACACTGATTATGGGGTTATTTGCCAATGTACCTTATGCTTTAGCGCCTGGAATGGGTTTAAATGCTTTCTTTACTTTTACAGTTGTTTTTGGATTAGGATTTAGTTGGCAAGAAGCTTTAGCAATGGTTTTTATTTGCGGTATGTTCAATGTTTTTATTACAGTTACAAAAGTTCGTAAAATGATTATTAAAGCCATCCCCCTTAGTTTACAACATGCGATTGGTGGTGGGATTGGTATTTTCGTAGCTTATATCGGGATTAAAAATGCGAATCTATTAAACTTTTTATCAAATGATGCCTCTATTATCTCTATTAATAATGCTAGTTATACTGCTACTACCCCTTATCCTGATGGTGTCTTCTCAGTTGTATCAAATGGAGGGATTGTTCCGTCATTAGTGAATTTTACGCAACCTGATACATTGCTTGCTATTATTGGTTTATTCTTAACAGTAATCTTACTGATAAAAAATGTGAAGGGGGCCATTTTAATTGGTATTCTATTAACCACTTTACTAGGGATACCAATGGGAGTGGTGGATGTATCGACAATTGATTGGACCAATAACTCTCTTGGAAGTGCCTTTAGCGATTTGAAAGTAACTTTCTTAGCTGCTTTTGGTTCTGAAGGGATGGGCTCCTTATTCTCAGACGTTGCCAAACTTCCCTTAGTTTTAATGACTATTTTTGCTTTTAGCTTATCAGATACTTTTGATACATTGGGAACGTTTATTGGAACTGGACGGAAGACAGGTATCTTTTCAGCAGAAGATGAGCGTATGTTAGAAAATGGTTCAGGATTCAGCTCTAAAATGGATAAAGCTTTATTCGCCGATGCAATCGGTACTTCAATTGGTGCTATCTTTGGTACTTCTAATACAACCACCTATGTCGAAAGTGCAGCCGGTATTGCAGCGGGAGGAAGAACTGGTTTAACAGCAGTCGTAACAGCAGGATTATTTTTACTATCCACTTTATTAGCACCTATTGTTAGTATTGTACCTGCAGCAGCAACAGCACCAGCCTTAATCATAGTTGGTATTATGATGCTATCGTCATTTACTGATGTTCAATGGGATAACTTAGAAGAAGCTGTTCCTGCCTTTTTCGCTGGTATCTTTATGGCTTTATGTTATAGTATTTCATATGGGATTGCAGCAGGGTTTATTTTCTATTGTTTAATTAAAGTAATTACCGGTAAAAGACATGATATCCACCCGATTCTTTGGTTAGCAACCTTCTTATTTATTCTTAATTTTATTATCCTAGCCTTTATCTAATACAAAAAATCGCTAGTAAACTGATTCTTACTGTTCACTAGCGATTTTTAATATAAAAAAGCATCGCACGGGGACACGGTTGTACGATGCTTTCCATAAACAAATTTAATAAATGTATTAAGCTAATGAGCCCATTGGATCCCATGGTGCTAATACGATTGGTTCTTCGTTAAACGCTTTTAATTGTTCTTCTGTTAAATAGTCTTTTTTAATAACGATTTGGTAAGTGTATTCATCCATCCATTCGTCTGACATGACGAAGAATCCTTTATCACCAATCTTATCTCCCCAACTATTTTCAACTTTCCATTTAGTTGATTTGCCGTCAACAATATCAACACCAGTTAATACCATTGCGTGAGTCATTAAGCTTTCACCGAATTCTAAACGTTCAGCTTTAGTAGTTGTGAAGTCTACATCGAATAAGTTTTCAACATCGAATGTATCCATTGCCATAATACCAGCTTTACGATCTGATGATTGACCTACATCACAACCATACCAAATTGATTCGCCATCTTTTAATTGTTTGATGGCTAAATCTTTGAAAGTTTCCATATCAACGTTTAAGTATTTCACTTCACGTCCACCAACGACATTCCCTAACATATCTACTGTAAATGAGCGATTAAATGGTTTGTCTTTTGTTGGAGCATTAATTACTGAAACATAATCATCTAAGTTAATTCCTACAAATTGTTTAAAGAATGTTTGTGGTGTTAAATCTTTAACACAGTGATATTCTTTTTCACTATCACGATATTCAAAATCAAATGTTTCTGGAGGTGTACCTAATGATACTGATAAAATTTGGTAAATTTCTTCCATCATTTGTTTACGTGTTGCAGCGATTTCTTCTTCAGTCGCATTATCTTTTACTAAGCGACGTAAAATCATTGCATCTTTACGTAATTTTTTGTTTAAATATGAGTTTAAAACAGAGCTAGCTGAACTACTTACGCTTTCAGGCATAACTGTTTTTGGAACAACGCCATATTTATCGAAAATTGAGACGATCATATCCCATTGTCCACCATCTTGTTGTGGTGTTTGTAATAAGAAACTTACCTCACGACTTGTTACTTCTTGATTAGCTGTTTTTAAAATATTTTCATGGAAATAATTAGCTTTTTCATATTTATCCCAGAAAAATGTATAACTTTGTGATAACTCAAATTCTTTTAAGTTATGAGATTTTAATAATTTATGACGGAAAGTATTTAACGCCGCAAACATCCAACAACGTCCAGAAGCTTTTTGGTTAGCAACTGCTCCTACTTCCACATCTACTGAGAATACTGGTACATTACTTACTGCCGCTTCTACTGTTTGGCAACTTTCATGAATCCCATTTCGTACGGCACTTTTTTGAACAGCAAGATTTTTCTTATCTTGTGTAAAGCCATTTCTAAATTCTTTTGTCATTTCTTTTTCTAATTCCATTAATTTTCCACCTTTCTTTCATCCTGTTATAGTCGATTATACTACTCTTTTTAAATTTGGCAACCCTTATTTTCATGTTTTTTTAATCTTTTCGGTATATCTAAACTTTTTTGCTGTAAAAAAAGAGCGACACAAGGCCACTCTTTTGTATTTATTAATTTTGTAATAATTTTTTGTATGAGCGTTCAATCCAAATTGATCCTAATGGTGCAGTGATTAAAATTGCCATAACTGCTACTGATAAGATAATTTCTCCTGAAGCGATGCCCATTTGTAATGGTAATGTACCAATTGCTGCTTGAACGGTTGCTTTAGGAGTATAAGCTCCTGCTGTAAAGAAGCGTTCTTTCCAAGTTAATGGGCTGCCTGCTACTGATACTAATACGCCTAGCATACGAATTACTAAAGCTCCTAAAATCACTAAGATTGCTGGTAACCAAACTGTTGATACAGCAGATAATTGAACCGCAACTCCTACTAATGTGAATAGAACGATTTCAGCGATGGTCCATAATTTTTGAAAACGAGGAGCTAAACGTTCAGCAACTTCAAAGTCATCTTTACCAATCACCATTGCCATACACATTACTGCTAATAAAGCTGAGAATGGTACATAAGTCATCATATCTTGTAAAGCTAATAAAATAAATGCCACACTTAAGATAAAACCAACTTTTAAAGTATCATTAACATGAACTGTTTTGAAGAATGCTACGAATGCTTTACCAATTAAATATCCAAATAAAATTCCTAAAATAATTGATACTGGAATTTTTAGTAAACTTAATAGATTGCTTTCACCAGTTAATGATAACTGTGTAAAGAAACTAAAACATACAATAACAAACACATCATCAACTGAAGCTCCCGCTAAAATCATTTGTGGGATTTTTTTTGCTTGACCATAACCTTTATCGATAATTTGAATCATGGCTGGTACAATTACGGCTGGTGATACAGCTGCTAATACAGTCCCCATAACCCCTGCCTCTGCAAATGGAATGCCAAATAATAATGGCGCTAATAATAAGAATCCTCCAATTTCAAAAATTGCTGGCACACAACATAACATGACAGCTGGACGACCTGCTTGTTTTAAGTCATCTAATTTTAATGTTAAACCTGCACGAACTAAAATAATTACTAAAGCGATTGTACGTAAATCTGGTGCCACCGCAATCATTGGATCACTAATCACATTCATAATTGATGGCCCTAAAATAATACCTGCAAGAATCATCCCTACTAAAGGCGGTAATCCTACTTTTTTACTTAGTTGACTAAGTGCCCATCCAGCAATAATCAACATCCCTAAACTTGCTAACATTTTTCCACACTCCATTCTTTTATTCTTAGTTACAAAAAAAGCCTCTAAGTTAATGTTCCATGACAAAAAAGCCATAGATGTCATTAGCCTAGGGGCGGTTTAGTAACTGAATTACAAGGGTGATCATCATACCCTTTTTGCACCTTTCATCTTACATGAATCTATTAAAAAATGCAATAAAATCTATTTCTTTTTTCATATTTTAATGACTTTTTCACCTTATATTTTAGTAAGCGTTTCCTTAATTTACCAACAAAAAACACCCAGAGCTTTGTAACTCTAGGTGCTTAACGATTCATTATTTTTTCTTTTTCTTCGGTGTTCTTGAGCGAGTAAGATATAGTGCTGTCGATGACATAATCATTAAAATGACCGTATAGACAAATGACATAGCACGCGCATTAACGGATGCCGTCTCATCACTGGCTGCCTTAATAACAATCCCTAATGGTTTGAATAAGGGTTGGTATAAGAAGACAGATAAATCATAGTCTGCTAATAGTGAATTAAAGTTTAAGACCATTACTGATAATACAGTTGGTAAGATAAACGGAATAATTACACGAGTCATTGTATAAAATGATGATGCCCCCATACTACGTGAAGCTTCTTCCATATTGTCATCAACACTGAAGAATACAGCACGGATCATACGGAATGAAAATGGTAATTTGATAACGACATAGGCTAGTAACATAATAACAACGGTTCCTACTAAGATTTTATTGCCAATATAGATAACTGGCACATCAAATGTATATAAGAAACTTAAGGCAATTAATGTACCTGGTAACACCCATGGTAATAATGCTCCATATTCATATAAGAAATCGAATTTAAAGATTGGTTTTTTAATAATACGAACAATTAAAATTGATAAAATTGTTACAAGAATGGCTGCTAACAAGGCATATGTCACACTGACTAAATATGGTTTGAAAGCATCTGCACTTGTAAATAATTGTTGATAATTTTCTAAGGTAAAACTGCTCCATGATAATTTACCTGTTGAAACTGCTAATGAATTTGAGAATGAGAATAGAATGATTAAAATAATCGGCATCATATAAATAATAAATAATACATAGGCAATAATATGCATAATAACATTCATTACTTTAGATTGAATTTTTTGTTTTTTAAGACGTGCTTTTGTCTTAGACACAGAAATATAATTTCCACCACGTTCAACTCTATTCATAATCATAATCATAATAATGGTTGCAAGCCCTAAGAAACTTGCCATAAAAGCAGCTAAATCTTTTGAACTAGTCGATTTTGCAAAAGTAATGATCATTGGATTAATCGTTTGGAATTCGCTTCCCCCAACAATTAATGGTGCTGATACTGCAGATAAACCAGTTAGGAAAATCATAATGGTTAATGCAAAAATAGTTGGTTTCAATGTTGGTAATACAATTTCTCGTAAAACATTAAATGGTTTGGCACCCATATTTTTTGCAGCTTCAATCGTATGATAATCCACTGAACGAACTGCATTCGTTAAAAACATAATATGGTTAGATGTACAAGCAAATGTCATAATAAACAACACCGCTCCATAACCAGAAAACCAATTAACATCTAAATTCGGCATAAAATATTGTAAAACTTGAGTTACATAACCTGTTGAACCATAAACAAACTTATAACCGGTTGCTAAAACAACCCCGCCATAAATTAATGATGTCATATAACCTAAACGTAAAAACTTAGCACCTTTAATATCCCAATATTCTGTTAATAACACCACTAATGTTCCCACAATATTAACCGAACATACAAGGGAAATGGCTAAAATAAAACTATTTTTAATACTTTGAACTGCTCTTGGTGAACTTAATACTTTTTCTACTGCTCTAAATGAGAAAGTACCATTCTGCCAAAAAATACTCTGTAATAAATGTATATTTGGGTAAACAATAAATCCAATTATAAACCATGCTAATAGTACGCGAATAAGAATTTGCTGGAGTGTTACTTTTTTCTTTTTCATAAGGTTCACCTACTAATACTGCATAATATCAGCTGCATTAATGAATAAATCAATCTCGGTGCCCATTTCGCGAAGTGAGCAACCATCATTTTTATCAATAATCTTTAATTCTTGATTTGTCACTGTCTCTACAGTATATTTTACAAATGTTCCATTAAATTCACTATCAATAATTTTCGCAGCGATTTTTTGATCATTTTCTGATAATTTATCAAATCTAATTCTTTCTAGACGAATATACCCTTTTTTATCTGCTAAACTACCTAAACCATTTAAATATGAAATTGTCTCAGGTGTTAATTTATTAATTTCTCCAATGAAGTCACATACAAATTCAGTTTTAGATTCATTATAAATTTCTTGTGGAGTGCCTACTTGTTCGATATAGCCATTATTAAAGACAGCGATTCTATCTGATAGGGTTAAGGCTTCTTCTTGGTCATGAGTGACATATAAAGTCGTAATTCCTAATTCTTTTTGTAGACGTTTTAATTCTAATCGTAAATCAACACGTAATTTTGCATCTAAGTTCGATAAAGGTTCATCTAAACACAAAATTTTTGGTTCTAATACTAATGCTCTAGCTAAAGCGACACGTTGTTGTTGTCCACCAGATAATTCTGAAACATTGCGATATAATTGTTCATCTGAAATCTTAATTTTCTTAGCAATTTCAGTAACTTTTTGTTCAATAATGTCTTTTTTCTCTTTTTTGACTTTTAAGCCATAAGCGATATTATCATAGACAGTCATTGTTGGGAAAAGAGCATAACTTTGGAATACAATCCCGATTTCTCTTTTTTCCGGAACTAAATGCGTAATATTATTTTCACCAATAAAAATGTCTCCACGTGTTGGTTCAATAAAACCTACCAAGGTACGAAGCGTTGTTGATTTCCCACATCCACTTGGTCCTAAGAACGTAAAAAACTCACCCTCTTCAATCGTTAGATTCAAGTTATCTACAGCAACAAAATCGCCATAGCTAATTTGTATATCACTAAATTTAATCATTATTTTTCCCCGATTCTTTTCATCTTAATCTTTTATTGCATAAATTCTAATTCAACTTTTTCAACCCAATCAGCTAAATGTTTTGAAACGAAATCCCAATCAATTTCTTGTGGGTGTAATGACGCTTCGAATTCTCTAATTTCTGGTTTAATGCCTTCTAATGCTACTTGGTTAGCCGGAATTGAACCAAATTCTTTACTCCATCCACCTTGTACTTCTGCTGAACCGAACCAGTCAATAAATTCTTTCACTTTTTCTTCTTTATCAGTTGTATTTAAAATACCTACTTGTTCTGTTACATATGGTACACCGATTTCAGGTTTCATATATTGGAATGTATAATCACGTTGCTCACCGAATTGGAATAATCCTTGTCCCCAAATCATCATGTAATCTAATGGATCATCTTCACTAATAACGTCCCCTACGAAATCACGCTCTTTACCATCTACTACTACACCATTTTGGATATATTTTTTAACAACTTCCCAACCTTCATCAGAAACGCCAAATTCACCATTTTCATCTGGATAGCGACAAGCGATACTTGCTAAGATTGTTTTAGCTGTATTACCACTTAATTTAAAGATTGCATAACGATCTTTATATTGATCTTGTGTTAAATCAGTCCAATCACTTGGCATTTCAACGCGATCATTTCCTGCTAATGTTAATGGAACAACTGTAATTGGATAGAAGTATCCTTCAACGTCTCCAATTGTCATATCAACATCACTTGCCCATGTTGGTTTATATTTAGTTAATAATTCTTCATCTTTTAAACGTGAGAATTCAATTGCATTTAGACCAAATACCATATCAGCAGTTGCATTGTTTTTTTCTGCAATTAAACGTTCTCCTAATTCTCCACCAGGTACGCTTACACATTCAATATCAAAACCGGCTTCTTTTGCTTGTTCTGTTAACCATTCTCCGTGTCCACCATCAACTGCATTTGAATAAATAACGATTTTTTCATTTTGTGATGAACACCCTGCCGTCAATCCTGCTACTGATACTAAAGCTAATCCTGCTAATACTTTTTTCATGTCTATTTCTCCTTTTTCACTACAATTTTAACGAAAACTTCCATAACTGACATCTTCCAAAACAGGATTTTTATCATTATTTGTGAGATAATCTTATTTTTGTAAGCTTTTACGCCTTGTTAAAATAAAAAAACTGTTTTGGAACGTGTCAATGTCTTAAGTAATAGTAATACACCTTTTAGAACGTGTCAACTAATATCAAGCACATTCTTATTACGAGTAATTTTTTTCCTAAAAAAATATTTTTAACTATAAAAAAACAGGTAATAGCACTATTACTATTACCTGTTTTTTACATAATTAATAATCGATAAACCTAATTCTTCTTCATATTCTTTAGCATATTTATACCCTTCAAAATTCAAACGATTCCCTAATTTAATCGATGACTCAATTTGAGATAACCAAGGAAAAAGTTCTTGTAAATTCCGATTACTAATAACTTTTTTATTAAGGATAATTCCCCCTAGACAAACGACTAATTGTGAAATCTCATCAGAATATAACCACTCTAAGTAAGATAGTACATTTTTAATATTTTTACAGCCTTTTGTAATACCTAAGCTCCCTCCACCAATTAAGGGTTGTTGACCTGGAACATCTGCTACTCCCATCTCAAAATTATGACATTCATGAATTCTATTAGTAATCCGTGAAGCATAACTTGAAAAGATGATTGCCATCGCTGTTTCCCCCGTTGCGAACTCATCCGCTAAAGTTCCCCACCATTTATCTTCCTTACAATCGGTTGATACGCAACTTGTAACATATTGTTCTAATGCCAAATCAAATGCCAACTGCTCATCATGGGTCATTTTTAATTGTTCACGGTATCTAGGCATTAAATCACAAGTCGCAACCACTGGGGTATTATTTGCCAGACTATGCCCGTATTTTACTTTTCCTAATGAATTTTTACTATCTGAGAAGAACTGAGAGATTTTATCAAATTCCGCAAAAGTTTTTGGCACAACTAACTTTTCTTTATATTTTTCATAAAAACGACGCTGAATCCATTTATCTTCAAATAAATCCAAGCGATAAAATAACATCTGCACACTAACATCAAATGGCAAAGCATAAACAGATTGATTGACCTTAATATATTCTTCTAATACTTCTTCTTCAATATTATTTAATATCTCAGTAATGCTTGGTTCTTGATCTAAAGCGATAAATAAATCAGCTGCAACTTGCGGTAGAGACGATACATCTACTCGAATAAGATCATATTCCTCAATAACTTCTTCTTGGTTTAATAATTTATAATATAAGTCTTTGGCATCCAGTTCATCCACTATAACTTTAATATTTGTTTCTGTTGAAAATTTATTAGACACCATTTTAATAGCCGCACTAGTTGGAGATTTTAGCGAGAGAATTTTGATTTCTTTTGCCTCATCAACAACACCTATTTGAATTGGTTGGATAATACCATCTGGTGTTATCACTTGGGGTTTCATTCTTTTTAATTTCTTTTGAATAATTTTTTTGCCAATTTTAAATCCTAGATTCTTATAGTCTAATTCATAATAATCATTGGTGTCTCGGAAAAATTGTTTT
This sequence comes from Granulicatella balaenopterae, assembly GCF_900111135.1. Classification (GTDB taxonomy): domain Bacteria; phylum Bacillota; class Bacilli; order Lactobacillales; family Aerococcaceae; genus Granulicatella; species Granulicatella balaenopterae. The sequence continues at coordinate 92,040 of NZ_FOGF01000003.1, forward strand.
GAATCAAATGTTAATATGTTTGGGATTTGCTCTGATTCAAACCAACGAAAAATTTTTAGTAATTCACTTTTAATCTCATATTCCATACAAATAATTAAATCAAAATGATGAATATTATTCATTTGTTGGAATAAACGTAAAATACTATGCTCTTGTTCTAGTGTATAGGTACTTATCTGACAATTATTGGCTAAGGCTGTCGCTAATTTTTTAGCAAATACGCCTTTTTGAGGTTGTTTATGTGAAATAATTAAAACATGTTCTAATTGATGCTGTTTTAAATAATCTCTGATGTCTGTTTTAATTTGTTCCATATTAAAATTCAACGGAATGACTTTAGGGTTCGCTATTTCTTGATAATAGTCAATGACCATTAATATAATCTCATTCGGTACAAAATCTAATACATGATGTTCTGGTAAAAATCCTAAAAATAATGTAGCTACCGGTTTAGTGGCAAATTCTTTTTCTAATTGACTTTTACAATCCAATACATCTTGTACATAGATTAATTCCAAATCATATCTTGAATCAACTAATGTGTTATAAATTCCTGCATAAAACTCTTTATACGTAGAGCGTAAATTAAATGGAATAAATACACAAATTCGTGGTGAACTACCTTTTCTTAATGATTGTGCTTGAATATTCAATTGATAACCTAATTTTTTGGCAGTTTCTTCAACAATTTTGATTTTTTCGGAACTAACATTACCACGGTGGTTTAAGACATTTGATACTGTCCCATGCGATACCCCAGCAATTTTAGCAATATCTTTAATTGTAACCATGATTCCCTCCAAGCCTTTTACTTTAACTACTCTTGAATACCAATCATAAACTGATTATGCTAATTGTTCAACAGTTTTTGTATATTTTGGTTCTATAATTTATAGGGTTGATGAGTAAAATCATTGATCCTATTTTTTATGTGCTTATTGGCTTTTAAAAAAATAAAGAGTTAATCATTCAGT
>NZ_FOGF01000010.1 GCF_900111135.1 Granulicatella balaenopterae
TAGAAAATATATCGTGTATAATTCCTCGTACTTGTGGGATACTTCTGTCTTTTGCATTATATTCAATTTTATCTATCTCATTTGTTGCGGCTTGTGCTGTTGGTGAACTAATCCCTACTCCTGCTATTAAAAGCATTGTTATAAATATTTTTTTCATAATAACTCCTCCTAATTATATAATTATTATTTTTACTTACAGTATTATACCAAACTTCACTTTTTTAATAATAGTTTTAAATTGTACTTTTTGTTCTTTAACTGTATCTTTTTATAATATATCTACTATTAATCCCCTATTTAAAAGATATTTTAGCGGTAAGCACTTCATGTAATTGAATTATATATATTATACGGAAACTGACTGCTCCCACGGGCAAGACCGTGGGTTTTCGCCGCAAATTTATAACTTAGTATCAAATTTATACATAATGATTTTGAATGTACTTTGTAGTTAGTTTTGTCCCAAAATATAATAAAGTTATTACTAATAAAATACTAATACTCACTTGAACTACTGCATTGCTACTATCTTGTGCTATTGTATAATAAAAATTTGGATAGAAATATGTATTATAATCTGTCTGCGCGATCAAAAAATTCACAATAATTAAAAACATGCCTAAAAATACTTTTTCAATCACATGCGGTAAAATAATACACAATAGTTGGACAACAATCATAATTGGAATAAAGCAAATAAACGAATAAAATAATGGAATTACAACAACTTCAAGTATAATTTTCATACCCCAATCTTGTAATAAATAGCCATTAACAGCTGTAAAACTAATATATGATATGAAGATTATGATTATCTGTGTAATACATTTTGCTATGATTGTTTTTTTACCATCTTTAACTGTTGATAAGACAAGCATCCATCCATTATCATTACTTTCATTTTGAGCAAAGACAATACTCGTTAATAACACAAATATTGGTAATACAAATATCAAAAATGTATTACAAACTAATGCAAAGGTATACGTATCAACTGGAACATCAATATAATTCACTGTTCGATTAACAATTTGTGTTTTTATAAATACCCCTGTAAATACTGGAAGTAAACACGCTAAAATACTATATTGCCATATTTTATTTTTTATCAACTCGCTTTTAATTAATCTAACCATATACTCACTCCTTTATTGTCGAATATCTCTATTTCTTTCTAATATACGTTTTGAAAGCAATAAAAATAATGCGGTTAAAATAGACAATATAGCTATACTAATCAAAAATTCGTTCCCTGTTGCTCTAAAACCATGCGAAATATACGTAAATGGATATTGTAATAAAAATTGTTGATCAGGATAATATAAAGAAGCATTCTGAATCATAACAATAATCCCAATTGGCAGTAAAAACATCACTCTTTTAACCAAACTCACAATTAAAATATATGCAGCAACCATCATACTCGCAGATAACAGTTGAATGATAAATGATTTAATAATCATAACCCACTCAATATTGCCACTAACACCAATTACGTTCCCAATGATTACAAGGCAAGCATAATCCGTTAAAAAGAATACCAACATCGCTAACATCGCAATTAAATACTTTCCATATACGACCTTATTACGATAATTTGAAGTAGACACTAAACTCCAGCCATTATTCTTCAATTCCACAGAAAAAACTTCATAAACAACAGTCGCTATTATCAATTGGCATAATTCTGAAAAATTAAAAACAGTCTGCTCTTTAAAAATTAATTGCCAATTCGATAATCCTAGTCGACTCTGATGCACTAGTAAATATGATTCATATCGATACGTTAAATCAATATACAGTAATATATTAAGTAACAAAGGAAATAATACACATAAAATAAATAAAAACTTTTTCTGTTTCAATAATTCAATTTTAAGTAGCTTCATCTTCTAGCCCTCCACATTCTGCATACAATTCATATACGCTTCTTCTAGAGTAGCACATTGATATTTTTCCAAAAGTTCTTCTGCTGTGCCATTATAGACAATTGATCCTTTATTGATTAAAATAATTTTATCGACAATTTTATCTAATTCACTCAAGATATGACTTGAAATTAAAAAAGTTACATTTCTTGTTTGATGTAGTTTTGTCATTAAATTTCTTATTTCAATAATTCCTGTAGGGTCTAAACCATTAATTGGTTCATCCCAAATTAAAAATTGAGGATCACCAATTAGTGAACATGCTATAGCCAATCTTTGTTTCATCCCCATTGAAAAATGGCTAACTTTCTTATTAGCTATATTATCTAAACCAACTAATTCCAAATAATCCTCAATTTGTTTGTCCGTAAGATCTATATTCTTCATATTGGCAACTATTTTTATGTTTTGATAAGCATTAAGATTCCCATAATAAGCTGGTCCACTTACAATTGTCCCAATCGAACTTAACGAATCCGTTTGATTGGTCTTATTATCATCTATCATAATTTTAATCTCACCATCTGTTTTGGGAATAATACCAAGAAGCAACTTAATTATTGTGGTTTTCCCTGCTCCATTAGGTCCAATAAAGCCACAAATTGCATTTCTTTTTATACAAAAACTTGCATTTTTTATGATTGTAGATTTACCAAATTTTTTATTAACATTTTTGAATTCAACTATATTTCCCATAACTATCCCCTTTCTATGATTTATAGTATTAGTTTAACATACGATTATTTCATATTGTGTTAGTGTACCTGAATTCTTGATTTTTGTACTTGAATTCAGTATACTTCGTCTTTTCCTTTTTAAATCGTAATTGCCTAAAACGTCAAAATTTGTAGTGGTTTGTAAAAAAATACTGCCTAATGCTAAATTTATAAGTCTAAATTTTTGAGATTCAATTATTAAAAGTAGTGATTTTTGACTAAAAGAAATGGTTGAAGTTATATTACCACTAACATACAATATTGTTCTTGGCAAATATAACTCATATAAATCACCTCTTATAATATATTCATCTCCTACAACTATATTATAAAAAGTTTTTTTATTTTCTGAATTAATGTACTATAATTCCTTACTTTTTGTACTCTGGTACAAAAAGTGTACCTGAAATAGAATTATTAATCAGTTTATTGTCCAAGCAGATTTATTAGTGCAATAGAAAAAAGCCTCCATTTAACACGGAGGCTTTTTTCTTATTTAAACCATTTTTATTCCCGAAGTGGCTAACCACTCTAAAAAGTACTTCAAAAGTACTTCAGCTAACCACTTGCACCGTTAGAATATAGCGTCAAATCAACGTTTTTAAACGAAATTCAACTATTCCCATTCGATTGTTGAAGGTGGTTTACTTGTAATATCGTAGACTACGCGGTTAACGTGCCCTACTTCATTTACGATACGTGCACTAATAACTTGTAATACTTCCCAAGGGATACGAGCGAAGTCACTTGTCATGCCATCGATTGATGTTACAGCACGGATTCCGATTGTGTAATCATATGTACGGCCATCTCCCATTACACCAACACTTCTAAAGCCTGGTAATACTGTGAAATATTGCCATACATCACGATCTAAACCGTGGTTGGCGATTTCTTCACGTAAGATTGCATCTGATTCACGTACGATTTCTAATTTTTCTTCAGTAATTTCGCCAATAACACGAATTCCTAATCCTGGTCCAGGGAATGGTTGACGCCATACTAGGCTTTCTGGCATTCCTAAAGCAATTCCTAATGCACGAACTTCATCTTTAAATAATGTGTTTAATGGTTCGATTAATTCAAATTGCATATCCTCTGGTAAGCCACCAACATTATGGTGAGATTTAATTGTTTCAGCTGTTTTAGTTCCTGATTCAATAATATCTGTATAAAGTGTTCCTTGCGCTAAGAAGTCAACACCTTCTAATTTTGATGCTTCATCGTCAAATACATAAACGAATTCATTACCAATGATTTTACGTTTTTGTTCTGGATCGCTAACGCCAGCTAATTTGCTCATGAAACGTTCTTGTGCATTAACACGAATAATATTTAAGCCAAATTTACCTGATAAGCTATCCATTACTTGATCGCCTTCGTTTTTACGTAATAAACCGTGGTCAACGAAGATACATGTTAATTGGTCGCCGATTGCTTTTTGTAATAATACTCCAACTACTGATGAGTCTACCCCACCTGATAAGCCAAGTAATACTTTTTTATCGCCAACTTTTTCGCGGATTTTTGCAATTTCAAGGTCAATGAAGTTGTCCATTGTCCAGTCGCCTTTTGCTTGACAGACATCAAATACGAAATTATGTAACATGTCGTTTCCGTGTACACTATGACGTACTTCTGGGTGGAATTGTAATCCGAATAAGCGACGTTCTTTGTTTTCAAATGCTGCAAATGGTGTGTGGGCGTTTGAAGCTGTTACTTCAAAACCTGCTGGAATTGCAGTAATACGGTCACCATGACTCATCCAAACTTCTTCTTCACTTGATAGGCCTTTGAACATACCTGATGCTGTTTCGTGAACGTCAATCATTGCGCGTCCATATTCACGTGTATCAGCTGGTTCTACTTTACCACCTAACATGTGAGTAATTAATTGCATACCATAACATACTCCTAAAACAGGTACTCCCATTTCAAAAATTGCTGGATCAACAGAGAATGCATCTTCTGCATATACGCTATGTGGTCCTCCTGAGAATACGATCCCAATAACATTCCCTTGTTCTTTGATCTCTTCTGCAGTGACATCATTTGGTAATAATTCACTAAATACACCAAATTCACGAATACGTCTTGTGATTAATTGGTTGTACTGGCTACCAAAGTCTAATACGATGATTTTTTCCATTTGTTTAATCTGATCAGTCATAATTTCCTCCTATTTGTCATTTCTATTTTTAGTATTGTACCAAATTTTCACACAAATTACTTCATTATTACTAAAATTTTTAATATTTTTTCAAAAATACTTTATCTATATAATGATTTTCAGACTTATGAATGATTAAATCTGCTCTTTGACGAGTTGGCAAGATATATTCATGTAAATTTTTTAGATTGATAGTCTTCCATACATTTTTAGCCATTTTGACTGCTTTTTGGCGGTCATCGTTTGCTAATTGATAGTAATAGTTTTCGGGTTGGAACTTTGCTTTGTCTAAAATTAATTCAAAGCGTTCTAAAAACCAGTGCTCAATATTTTCCTCATCTGCATCAACATAAATCGACCAATCAAAGAAATCACTCACATAGATATCCCAGTTTGGTGGTAATTGTAAGACATTGATTCCTTCGACAATTAAGATATCTGGTGAATCGATGGTTTGTGTGATATTAGGCAAAATATCATAAATTTCATGTGAATAAATTGGTGCTGTAGCTGGTTTTGTTTCGGTTTTGACGCTGATTAAGAAGTCAATCAAGCGCTCCATATCATAGCTTTCTGGGAAGCCTTTTTTATCTAAGATGCCTTTTTCTTGTAAGACTTTTGTTGGGTATAAAAAGCCGTCCGTTGTCATGAGGTCAATCTTTTTATCTGGGTATTTTTGTTCTAATAAGGTTTGAACTAAACGTGCAGTAGTGCTTTTTCCGACTGCCACGCTTCCTGAAATCCCTACAATAAATGGAATTGTTCGCTTTTTTTGTTCTAATAGTTCTTGTTTTTTTTGATGTAATTCAATATGTTTTTGATAATATAATTCAAATACCTTTACGATTGGCACATATACTTCTTCTACGTCTATTAAGGATACTCGGTCGTTTAATGCTTTTAACGATTGTAATTCTTGGTTTGTCATACGTAACGAATTATTTAATTGATAAGTCTTCAATGTTTCACGTTCGATTTTATAATACGTTTTTTTATCGTCCAAAATTCTGCCCCCTTAGTCTCTTTTTTTATTGTACCATAAACTTTTTCACCTATCATAGTCTAATATTCTAAACTTTCCTTAAAAATTGTCATCTTGATTTCCCTTTTTAGTAGCTTTTTAGTAAAATAATAATGAATAATTTTACAATTTTATAAATTTGATACTAAAGATAGAGGAATAATTATGAAAAAAATATCAAGGAAACAAGCTAAACGGACTGGTTTTGGTGAAGCAAGTGGTAAAGTCATCTTAATGGGTGAACATTCAGTAGTCTACCAAAAGCCAGCTATTGCGATGCCTTTTTGTGCGGTTAAAGTAACTGCTAAAATTATTGAAAGTAGTGACCCTTTGAATGTGCATTGTGAATTTTATCGTGGGTTATATACGAAGATGCCTGAAGTGTTGGAGAGTTTGAAGCATACCATTTATTATGCTTTAAAAAAGATTAATGATGAAGGAATTTCTGATGAGTTTGAAAAGACTTTCTGGATTAAAGCTTTAAAGAATAATCAATTGGTACAGTCTGAAGTGCCATTTACTCATAGTCCACATTTAACCATTAAGATTGACTCGACTATCCCGGCAGAACGTGGAATGGGGTCAAGTGCAGCGGTTAGCGTGGCGGTTGTACGAGCATTGTTTGATTATTATCAAGTGCCTTTAAGTAAGGAAACTTTATGGGAGATTGTCCAAGCTAGTGAGACGATTGCGCATGGGAATCCGAGTGGTGTAGATACAGCAACAACTAGCGGTACTTGTCCGATTATTTTCAAAAAGTTTCAGCCAATTACGCCTTTTGAGATTAAGATGAAAGCTATTTTAATCGTGGCAGATACTGGGCAGACGGGACATACTTTACAAGCGGTCAATATGGTTAAGGCTTTAGTTACAAGCGATACCCCTGAAGGAAAAGTGGCACTTCAAGCGATTGAGACTTTAGGTGACTTAACAGTTGAAGCTAGAGATGCCCTACAGACACAAGATGCCAGTCGGATGGGTGAATTAATGAATCAAGCTCACAGTAATCTGCAAAAGCTACATATTTCAAATCAAGATTTGGATCGTTTAGTAAAAGCAGCTCAATCATCAGGTGCATTAGGTGCCAAATTAACAGGTGGTGGCCTTGGCGGTTGCATGATTGCCCTAGCACAAGATACTACGAGCGCTCAAAAGATAGCACAAGCATTAAAAAATCAAGGTGCCAGTCACATTTGGCAGCAACAATTAGGAGAATAATAGATGAAATTAATTGGAATAGCACGCGCACATACAAATATTGCGCTGATTAAATATTGGGGTAAACGTAATAAAGAATTATTTTTACCAATGAATAGTAGTTTGTCATTAACATTAGACGCTTTTTATACAGATACGAAAGTGACGTTTGATGATGCTTTAACAGAAGATAGCTTTTTATTAAATGGTGAAGCACAAGCTGTTGAGGAAACAAATAAGATTGCGAAATTTTTAGATTTATTCCGTCAACAAATGCCTGAATACTATTATGCTAAAGTGGAAAGTTTGAATTTTGTACCGACTGCTGCTGGTTTAGCAAGTTCGGCTTCGGCTTTTGCAGCTTTGGCAGGTGCTTGTAATTTGGCGAGTGGCTTGAACTTGCCAATAGATGAATTGTCGACTTACGCGCGTCGTGGTAGCGGTAGTTCTACGCGAAGTTTATTTGGCGGTTTTGTCGAATGGGATATGGGAAGTGATTCTGATGCTAGTTCAAGTAGAGCGCATTTTATTGATGACGCTTCTTGGGATATTGGTATGGTCATTATCGTTGTCAACAATCAAAAGAAAACTGTCTCAAGCCGTCTAGGTATGGAACAAACTGTGGCAACTTCACCCTTCTATCCTGCCTGGGTAGAAACAGCTAAAACAGATTTAGCACAAATGAAACAAGCCATTCAAGCTAAGGATTTTAAAACATTAGGAGAAATTACAGAAACTAATGGAATGAAGATGCATGCGACCATGTTAGGAGCTAATCCACCGATTTGTTATTTTGAACCGGAAAGCATTCTTGCTCAACAACAAGTTCGTCAGTTACGTGAATTAGGTATTCCGGCTTATATGACAATGGATGCTGGGCCAAATGTTAAAGTATTGTGCCGTGCAAGTGATATGCCACGTATTAAAGGTGAATTAAGTAAGGTTTTTGATGAAAGTCGCTTAATCACTTCATTACCTGGCGAAGGTGTCATTAGCCTAAGTGAAGCGGATTGGGAGGCGTCAAAAAATGAGTTTTTCGGTAAGTAAAAAGATTCCCGGTAAATTATTCTTAGCTGGTGAATATGCTGTTGTGGAAGCCGGCCAACCAGCAATTGTAGCAGCAATTGATCACTATTTAACGGTAACGATTGAACAGTCTTCAACAAATGGTGGCACAATTCGTTCTTCATTAGATCCTGATGTAACCATTAATTGGCATAGAACTAATGAAAAAATCATGTTTTCAAAAGAAGCTTATCCACAAATGTTGGCGGCGATGAGGATTACGGAAGAGTTTTTGGCGGAACAAGATTATCCTGTACTCAACTATCATCTAGTAGTGGCAAGTGATTTGGATGATGTTAATTCCAACAAAAAATACGGCCTAGGTTCAAGTGGCGCTGTAACGGTGGCGACGATTCGGAGTTTACTAAGCTTTTATCAGTATCCGGCGACGGCTTTATTAGTCTATAAATTAGCGGTTTTAGCACAATTACGGTTAAATTGTAATGGCTCATTTGGTGATTTAGCAGCCTCAAGCTTTGGCGGATTGCTGCATTACGCTTCAACTGATAAGAAATGGTTAGCACAACAATTACAAAAACTATCAATTCAACAATTAGTAACAAAAGATTGGCCTGGTTTGGTAATTGAACGTTTAGAATTACCTAATCCGTTAAGTTTATTAGTTGGCTGGACCAAATCTCCTGCCTCAACTGATCATTTGGTCAAGTATACCCAACAAGAAAAGTTACACCATAAAGACTATTACAAAAGTTTTTTGAAAAATAGTAAATCAGTTGTGAAAGAATTGGTGCAAGCATCTTACAAACAGGATATTAGACGCCTTACAGAATGTATTTATCGCAACCGAGTATTATTACAAGACTTTGCTAAAACGATGAATTTCACCTTAGAAACGCCTGAGTTAGCGAAGATGTGCGATATCTGCTACAACTATCAAGCAGTCGCTAAGTCTTCAGGTGCTGGTGGCGGTGATTGTGGTATTTGTTTGGTTAGTTCCCAAAAGCAACGCCAAGACATTATTGAACATTGGGCAGCTGAAAATATCGAAGCCCTACCTATTTCCATCGCACCACAATTAGACTATCAAGGAGGAGTTAATAAATGAGTGAATTCCAACAAATGAATCGTAAAGATGAACACCTTTTACATGCCTTAAATCAATATCAATCTGAAAGTCACCCAGATTTTCAAGAGACACGCTTTGTTCATCAATCATTTTCTAGTGTTCCTTTTGAAGAAGTCTCACTAGAAACTAAGCTATTAGATTTAAAACTTAGCTGTCCATTCTTTATTAACGCTATGACTGGTGGTAGTGCAAAAACAAAAGAGGTCAATCAACGTTTAGCCATATTAGCCCACGAAACTGGTCTAGCACTAGCAAGTGGTTCGATGAGTATTGCCACTAAAGATGCTTCTACCATTGATAGCTTTAAAATTTTACGCCAAGAAGCACCCGATAATCTGATATTTGCCAATTTAGGCGCCCACCATACGCTTGAAAATGCTAAAAGAGTCGTTGATATGATTGAAGCTGATGCCTTACAAATCCATATTAATACACCACAAGAATTAATTATGCCTGAAGGAGATCGTGATTTTTCTAATTGGCTACAAAATATCGAACAGATTGTCGCTCATTTAGCAGTCCCAGTAATTGTTAAAGAAGTAGGTTTTGGAATGAGTCGTGAAACTATCCAACAATTACATTCAATCGGTGTTCAAGTCGTTGATGTGGCTGGTAATGGTGGAACTAATTTTGCCACGATTGAAAATGCTCGTCGTACTCGTATCTCTTATCATGAATTAGGCGATTGGGGGCAATCAACTATTGTTTCACTGGTAGAAGCCAATAGTATTCCAAAAGTAAATCGTCCAGAAATTATTGCTTCCGGTGGCGTGAAATCTCCACTTGATATGGTGAAGTGTCTTGCAATGGGCGCTAAAGCAGTTGGTTTGTCAGGAACCATTTTACAATTAGTTCATCAAGAAGACAGCCTGCCAAGCGCTATTCGCATTGTTAAAGAATGGCAAGAGCAATTACAGACTATGATGTGTTTACTAGATTGTCAAAACATTACGGATTTACAGCAGACGGATTTAGTATTATCAGCTAATGTTCAAAATTGGTGTCATGCCCGTCAAATCGATTGGAAGCATTATGCCAATCGTTCAAAAAATAAACTAAAATAATTTAAGGAGTTGGTTTACATGAAAACAGCACAACAATGGATTAACGAATTAGAAATGATCAGCCATGTCGAAGGTGGTTACTTCAAGGAGCAATTAAAATCTGATCAAACAATTCACCACAATGATCACGACCGCGCTCTATATACAAGTATTTTATTCTTATTAGAACACGATAATCCTTCAAACTTCCACCGCTTAACAGCTGACGAAATTTGGTATTATCACGACGGCTCACCATTAACAGTTCATATGATTCACCCAGATGGTACATACGAACAAATCAAACTTGGTAAAGATATCTTAAATGGTGAAGTCTTACAAGCTGTTGTCCCTCGTGGCGTAATCTTTGGTTCTAGCGTTGAAGAAGGCTATGCACTAGTTAGTTGTATGGTTGCACCAGGATTCGAATTTGAAGACTTTACCCTATTCAAACGTCAAGAACTATTAGACCAATATCCTGATCATCAAGAAATTATTGAAAAATTAACACGCGATTAATCTTTAGTAAACAAATAAAGTCATTTGACGCTTACCGAAAATATGGTAAGTATCAAATGACTTTTTTAATCTTATTTTATATCTTCTTTTACCGATAGATTAACACCCATCCCTACAGCTGCAATTGCAAATAACCACTTCGCTAAAACTCTAGCAAAATACATCACTTCTTCTGGAATTAACGCTAAACTATTGATACATAAGCCAATTAAAAATATCCCAATAAACATCACTACATTCTGCTTAACTGCGGGGAATAATTTTAAATCTGTTTGCTTAATTTTTTCAACTTGAATAATCAAGATAGCCATCACCAATGCTAATTCGATTGTTTGTATATTAATCGCCATAATTTGACTAAATTTCAATCCAAATCCAATCACCGCAAAACCATATTTGAATAATGATTTTCCACAAATTTGTAATCCAGGTACCCAAGATTCTTCCACTTTATATATGTTATTTAAGGTGAAACCCAAGATGAAAGCTACCGCCACACTCCATAATATCGGATATTGTTTTTCAATTGAGACACTAACCCCTGCTAAAACAATACTAACAAGAATTCCTGGTCGATACTCATTATATTTTTCCATGCGTATATTCTCCTTAAATTTAATACTCAATAATAGTTCTATTCTATCACATTTTGGCAATCATCAAACAAAAAAATTATAAATTAAAAATCCCCAATAATCAAATGACTATTGGGGTGTAATTTTATTTATTTTGCGTACTCTACAGCACGAGTTTCACGAATAACCGTAACTTTAATGTGTCCCGGATATTGTAGTTCTTCTTCAATTTGTTTACGAATGTCGCGTGCTACAAGAATAGATTGCGAATCGTCAATTTGGTCTGGTTTAACCATTACTCGGATTTCACGACCTGCTTGAATAGCAAAGCTTCGTTCAACGCCTTCATGTTCAGTAGCGATTGTTTCAAGTCTTTCTAATCGTCTAATGTAGTTTTCTAAAGATTCACTTCTTGCTCCTGGTCTTGCTGCTGATAAAGCATCGGCTGCTGCTACTAAAACAGCAATTGTTGATGTTGCTTCGACATCTCCATGGTGGGATGCAATTGCATTAATAACAATACTATTCTCTTTGTATTTTTGAGCAATTTCTGCGCCAATCTCAACGTGAGAGCCTTCGATTTCATGATCAAGTGCTTTACCCATATCGTGAAGTAATCCGGCACGTTTAGCTAGGTTAACATCTTCGCCTAGTTCTCCGGCCATTACTCCTGCAAGTTTAGCTACTTCAATACTGTGGTTCAATACATTTTGACCATAACTTGTTCTGAAATGTAGGCGTCCTAAAATCTTAATTAAATCTGGATGTAATGAGTGAATTCCGACTTCAAATGTTGCTTGTTCCCCGATTTCACGAATACGAGCATCCATTTCTTTACGAGATTTTTCAACCATCTCTTCAATTCGAGCTGGGTGAATACGTCCATCTGAAATTAATTTTTCAAGTGTCATTTTTGCTATTTCGCGTCTAATTGGATCAAATCCACTTAATACGACTGCTTCTGGTGTGTCATCGATAATTAAATCGATTCCTGTTAAGGTTTCAAGAGTACGGATATTACGTCCTTCACGTCCGATAATACGACCTTTCATCTCATCATTAGGTAAGTTTACTACGGTTACTGTATTTTCTGATACTAAATCAGCGGCAGAGCGTTGAATGGCTTGTAAGATAATATCTTTAGCATTACGGTCTGCTTCGTCTTTTGCTTTTTGTTCTGATTCTTTAATCATTACAGCAATTTCATGATCTAACTGATGTTCAGTTTCCTTCATGATGATTTTTTGTGCATCTTCACGTGAAATTGTTGCAATTCGTTCTAATTCTGCTTGTTGTTGTTCAACAAGTTCTTCCGCTTGGCGTTCTTTTACTACTAAGTTCTCCATGCGATTTTGAATTTTCTCTTCTTTTGCTTCAATTGTACGCTCTCTTTTTTCTAATGTTTCATCTTTACGATCTAGCGTTTGTTCACGTTGGATGATACGCTTTTCTTGAGCGATTACTTCATTACGTCTTTCTTTTAACTCACTTTCAACTTCAGTACGATATTTATGGTTTTCATCCCTTGCTTCTAGCAAAACTTCTTTTTTTAATCGTTCTGCGTCTTTTTGTGCATCTTCTAAGATTGCATCGGCAGATTGTCTAGCTGCTGCTAGTTTCTTTTCAGATTGAATTTTGAAACTGAAATATCCAATTACAACACCAATGATTAAGGTTAGAATCGCGAGGATGATAATTAGTCCTGAGTCCATTGAGTCACCTCCGTTTCTATTTAATTATTGTTGAATTGTTATTGTAAATATATTCGGTGTACATTATTGCACATCTTTTATTTTATAGTTCTTCTGTCATTATGTCAACTGACTTAGCCCGATATATTAGATAATATTTTACAAAAATTGGTATTTTTCAAATTAGATGTTCAGATTTTCATCATTTTTACACAAAAAAGACTAGGTATAAACCTAGCCTTTTTGTGTAATTTTATAAAGTTGTTTGATCAACGATTTTTGAAAGAATTTCTTCTGCTTCGTCTTTAACTTCTACAGGAACTTCAATCACTTCTTCAGCACTTGTACTTGTTTCCATATTTCTATAACGTGCCATACCAGTACCGGCAGGAATAATCTTACCGATAATAACATTTTCTTTAAGTCCTAGTAAGTTATCACGTTTACCACGGATAGCAGCATCTGTAAGAACACGAGTAGTTTCTTGGAATGATGCAGCTGATAAGAAGCTGTTAGTTTCTAGTGAGGCTTTAGTAATACCAAGCAATACTGGACGTGCTGTTGCAGGAACATCGCCAGCCATAATTGCTGAGCGGTTGCGATCTGTAAAGTCGCTAATATCCATTAATGTACCTGGTAAGATATCTGTTGAACCTGGATCCATTACACGTACTTTACGTAACATTTGACGTACCATTACTTCGATATGTTTATCGCCGATTTCTACCCCTTGCATACGGTATACTTTTTGTACTTCACGTAATAAGTAGTTTTCAACTGATAATACATCACGAACACGTAATAATTCTTTCGGATCAATTGAACCTTCTGTGAATGGAGATCCACGGTGAATTCTTTGACCTTCTTCAACTTTTAAGCGTGCAGTGAATGGTACAGTATATGTACGAGTATCTGTTATACCTTTGATAGTAATTTCTTTTGTACGGCTTGCTGCATTTTCATCGATAGATACAACTTCACCAGTAACTTCTGAAATTGTCGCAACCCCTTTTGGATTACGTGCTTCAAAGATTTCTTGGATACGTGGTAAACCTTGAGTAATATCGTCTCCGGCAACCCCACCCGTATGGAATGTACGCATTGTTAATTGTGTACCTGGTTCACCGATAGATTGAGCGGCAATTGTACCAACTGCTTCCCCAACTTCTACTTCTGAACCTGTTGCTAAGTTACGTCCATAACAGTGTTTACATACACCGTGACGAGTATCACATGTAAATGCTGAACGGATTGTTACTTCTTCAATGCCTAATTCTGTAATCTTACGAGCAGCATCTTCAGTAATTAATTCATTATGACCTACAAGAACTTCACCTGTTTCAGGATGTTTAATTGAGCGTTGTGCGTAACGACCAATCATACGTTCTTCTAGTGATTCAATAATTTCATTTCCTTCACGAATTGAGCGGATTGTTAATCCACGATCAGAACCACAGTCTGTTTCACGAATGATAACGTCTTGTGCTACGTCTACTAAACGACGAGTTAAGTAACCTGAATCGGCAGTCTTAAGGGCTGTATCGGTCATACCTTTACGAGCACCGTGAGTACTTGAGAACATTTCTAAGACTGTTAATCCTTCACGGAAGTTAGATGTAACTGGTAATTCCATGATTTTACCTGATGGAGATGCCATCAAACCACGCATACCGGCTAATTGTGTAAAGTTGGAAATGTTACCACGGGCTCCAGAGTCACTCATCATGAAGATGTGGTTATTATTATCTAATGATTCCATTAAGGCTTTTTGAATTAAGTCTTTAGCGTTATTCCATGTTTCAATAACACGTTCATATCGTTCATCATCTGTAATTAAACCACGACGGAATAATTTAGAAATATTTTCAACTTGTTTATGAGCACTATCTAAAATGTCATATTTATTCGCTGCAACTGTAATGTCGGCAATACCTACTGTAATACCGGCTTTAGTTGAATATTTGTATCCTAAATCTTTCATACGGTCAAGCATCATTGATGTTTCAGTAATGTGGAATTTTTTGAATACTTCAGCGATAATTTGTCCTAAGTTTTTCTTCTTGAATGGTGCAACAACGTCACGAGCTTGAATTTCTTCTAAGATATTCGCTCCTGGTTCTAAGAAGTATTTATCTGGTGTTTGTACTTCTAAGTTTTCCATTGTTGGTTCATTTAAGTAAGGGAATTCATCAGGCATAATTTCGTTAAATAATAATTTACCAACTGTTGTGATTAACATTCTTTCACGTTGCCATTCAGTAAATGGTTTGTTTGGTAATGATTTAGCGTGAATTGCAATACGTGTATGTAAGTGAACATAACCATTTTGGAATGCAATCATTGCTTCGTTAATATCAGAGAAGATCATACCTTCCCCAACACGACCTGCTTGTTCCATTGTAATGTAGTAGTTACCTAAAACCATATCTTGAGATGGTGTAACAACTGGTTTACCATCTTTAGGGTTAAGGATATTTTGTGCTGCTAACATTAATAGACGAGCTTCAGCTTGTGCTTCTTGTGATAAAGGAACGTGAACGGCCATTTGGTCTCCATCGAAATCGGCATTATACGCTTCACATACTAATGGGTGAAGACGAATTGCGCGACCTTCCACTAATGTCGGTTCAAATGCTTGAATACCTAATCTGTGAAGTGTCGGTGCGCGGTTAAGTAATACTGGGTGTTCACGAATAACGTCTTTTAATACATCCCAGATATCATCGTCTAAACGTTCAATTTTACGTTTAGCTGATTTAATGTTTCCAGCGATTTCACGTTCAACTAATTCTTTCATTACGAATGGTTTGAATAATTCAATTGCCATTTCTTTTGGTAATCCACATTGATACATTTTTAGGTTTGGTCCAACTACGATAACTGAACGTCCAGAGTAGTCAACACGTTTACCAAGTAAGTTTTGACGGAAACGACCTTGTTTACCTTTTAACATATGAGAAAGAGATTTCAATGGACGGTTACCTGGTCCAACTACTGGACGGCCACGACGACCATTATCAATTAAAGCATCGACAGCTTCTTGTAACATACGTTTTTCATTTTGAACAATGATGTTTGGAGCGTGTAATTCTAATAAACGTTTCAGACGGTTATTACGGTTAATTACACGACGGTATAAGTCATTTAAGTCACTTGTTGCAAAACGGCCACCTTCTAATTGTACCATTGGACGAATATCTGGAGGAATAACAGGAATAACATCCATAACCATCCAGCTAGGTTTGTTTCCTGATTCTCTAAATGCATCTAAGATATCTAAACGGCGAATTGCACGAGTTCTTTTTTGACCTTGAGAAGTTTTTAATTCTTCTTTTAAGATTGCAACTTCTTCTTCTAAGTCAACGCGATCTAATAATTCTTTGACTGCTTCTGCACCCATTGCCGCACGGAATTGATTCCCATATTCTCGGCGTTTTTCACGGTATTCTGCTTCACTTAATAATTGTTTTGAAACAAGTTTTGTTTCACCTGGATCAATGACAACATAGCTTGCAAAGTAGATGATTTCCTCTAGAGAACGAGGACTCATGTCTAACACAAGTCCCATTCGGCTAGGGATACCTTTGAAATACCAAACGTGTGATACAGGAGCTGCTAATTCAATATGTCCCATACGTTCACGTCTAACTTTTGAACGTGTGACTTCTACGCCACAACGTTCACAAACTTTACCTTTGTTGTTGATTTTTTTCAATTTACCACATGAACATTCTAAATCTTTTGTTGGTCCGAAAATTCGTTCACAAAATAATCCATCACGCTCAGGTTTTAATGTACGATAGTTGATTGTTTCCGGTTTAGTTACTTCACCATTAGACCAATTGCGGATCTTTTCTGGAGATGCTAAACCAATTTGCATGCTTTCAAAATTATTTACATCTATCAAGGGGCTAACCTCCCTTATTTTTGGAACTGCCCAATATGTTCCTTATTTTATATTAATTGATTATTCTTCTGTTGTTGTTTCTTCTTCGACTACTACTTCAACTTCTTCTACTGATTCTTCAGTCGCTTCTTCTACTGATTCTTCTACTGATTCTTCGACAGTTGTTTCTTCTTTTTTAGCTGGTTGTTTCTTCTCTTCTGGAGTGTAACGTTCAACGTCGCTATAGTTGATACGGTCTTCATCTTCATCCATATCACGTAATTCGATTTCTTCGTCGTTCTTATCTAGAACTTTCATATCTAATCCTAATGCTTGTAATTCTTTAACAAGTACACGGAATGATTCTGGAACACCAGGACGAGAAATTTGTTGGCCTTTAACGATTGCTTCATATGTTTTAACACGTCCTACAACGTCATCTGATTTATATGTTAAGATTTCTTGTAATGTGTATGCTGCACCGTAAGCTTCTAAGGCCCATACTTCCATCTCACCGAATCTTTGTCCACCAAATTGAGCTTTACCTCCAAGTGGTTGTTGAGTTACTAATGAGTATGGTCCAATTGAACGTGCGTGAAGTTTGTCATCAACCATGTGAGCAAGTTTAATCATATACATAACCCCAACTGTTACACGGTTATCAAAGGCTTCACCAGTACGTCCATCATAAAGGATAGTCTTAGCATCTTTAGCCATTCCAGCTTCAGCTACTGTTCCCCATACATCGTCATCTTGCGCTCCATCAAATACTGGTGTTGCAATATAGATGCCTAATGCACGAGCTGCCATTCCTAAGTGAACTTCTAATACTTGTCCAATATTCATACGTGAAGGTACCCCTAATGGGTTTAACATGATATCAACTGGCGTACCATCTGGTAAGAATGGCATATCTTCTTCTGGCATAATGCGAGAAACAACACCCTTGTTACCGTGACGTCCGGCCATTTTATCCCCTTCATTGATTTTACGTTTTTGAGCGATAAATACACGAACTAATTTGTTAACACCTGGTGGTAATTCATCCCCAGCTGAACGTGTAAAGATTTTAACATCTTGAACGATACCGCCACCGCCATGAGGAACACGTAATGATGTATCACGTACTTCACGAGCTTTTTCACCAAAGATTGCGTGTAATAAACGTTCTTCTGGTGATTGTTCTGTTAATCCTTTAGGTGTTACTTTACCTACTAAGATATCTCCATCAACAACTTCAGCACCAATACGGATAACACCGTCTTCGTCTAAGTCTTTTAATGCTTCTTCCCCAACATTAGGGATTTCACGAGTGATTTCTTCAGGTCCTAATTTAGTATCACGAGCTTCTGAATCGTATTCGTCAATATGTAGAGATGTGTATACATCATCTTTAACTAAACGTTCACTCATAATGATCGCATCTTCATAGTTATAACCTTCCCATGTCATAAAGGCAACTACAACGTTTTGTCCTAGAGCCATTTCGCCGTCTTCCATAGATGGTCCATCAGCTAAGATTTCACCTTTATCTACTTTATCGCCTTTAGCGACGATTGGACGTTGATTATAACACATACCTGCATTTGAACCGTGGAATTTCATTAATTCATAGTTATCTAATGTGCCATCAGCTGTACGAACACGAACTGATTTAGCATCAACGAATTCTACAATACCTTCACGGCGACAAATTAAAGCTGTACCTGAGTCATGTGCTGCTACATATTCCATACCAGTACCAATCCAAGGAGCTTTAGGGTTAATCAACGGAACAGCTTGACGCTGCATGTTGGCACCCATTAAGGCACGGTTTGAGTCATCGTTTTCTAAGAAAGGAATACATGCTGTGGCTACCGCAACTACTTGTTTTGGTGATACATCCATGTAATCCACTTGATCAATTGATACTTCTAAGTTTTCTGACACGCGACGAGCCATGACAACATCACTTGCAAAGCTTCCATCTTCATTTAATACAGAGTTTGCTTGGGCAACAGTGAAATTATCTTCTTCATCCGCTGTTAAATAATCAATTTTATCTGTTACTTTATGTGTTTTCCAGTCTACACGACGATATGGAGTTGCAATAAATCCATATTCATTAATTTTCGCATATGTTGATAAACTGTTGATCAGACCGATATTTGGTCCCTCTGGAGTTTCAATCGGACACATACGCCCATAGTGAGAATAGTGAACGTCTCGAACTTCATAACCAGCACGGTCACGAGTTAACCCACCAGGTCCTAAGGCTGATAGACGACGTTTGTGAGTTAATTCCCCTAGTGGGTTAGTTTGGTCCATGAATTGTGATAATTGAGAAGAGCCAAAGAACTCTTTAATTGCCGCAACTACTGGACGAATATTAATTAATTGTTGTGGTGTAACAGTTGATACATCTTGAATTGACATACGTTCACGAACAACACGTTCCATACGTGATAATCCGATACGGAATTGGTTTTGTAATAATTCACCAACTGAACGAATACGACGGTTACCTAAGTGGTCGATATCGTCTGTTGAGCCGATTCCTTCATATAAGTTTAAGAAGTAACTCATAGATGCTAATACATCTGAAGCTGTTACACATTTAATATCATCAGCAATGTTATTGTTACCAATTACATTGACCACACGTTCTGAATCCATTGGTGAAATAACTTTAACGATTTGTACAGTTACAGGTTCTTGGATAACACCTTCAGTTGATGGGTGTAATGTGTATGTGTTGATTCCTTCATCTAATTTAGGTCCAACTGTTTCTTCCATTACTTCACGAGTTAACACTGTTCCTGCTGCTGCAATAATTTCACCTGTTTCTTCATCAACAAGTGGTTCTGCTAATGTTAAGTTTAATAAGCGTTGTTTTAAGTTTAATTTTTTGTTTACTTTGTAACGTCCTACAGGGGCAAAATCATATCTTCTTGGGTCGAAGAAACGAGCTGTCAGTAAATTACGAGAGCTGTCTGCTGTTTTTGGTTCTCCTGGACGTAAACGATCATAAATATCTTTTAATGCTTCTTCAGTACGAGATTCATCCATACGTTTGTGTACATCTTTATCTAATGTTAAACGTAATGTTTCGCTATCACCAAAGATTTCAGTAATAACTTCATCAGATTCAAAACCTAATGCACGTACTAAAACTGTTAAAGGAATTTTACGTGTACGGTCAATACGTACATATGAAACATCTTTTGCATCTGTTTCATATTCTAACCATGCGCCACGGTTAGGGATTAATGTAGAACCATACATTGGTTTTCCGTTTTTGTCTGCTTTATCATGGAAGTAGACACCTGGTGAACGTACTAATTGAGAAACAATAACACGTTCAGCTCCATTAATAACGAATGTTCCCATATCTGTCATTAATGGGAAGTCTCCAAAGAATACCTCTTGATCTTTAACTTCTCCAGTTTCTTTATTAATCAAACGTAATTTTACGTAGATTGGTGCTGAATAGTTTGAATCATGACTTCTTGCTTCTCCGATTGTATATTTTGGTGCATGAAGTTCATAATCTAAAAATTCTAACATTAAGTTTCCAGTATGGTCTTCGATTGGTGAGATATCTTTGAACATTTCGCGGATACCTTGATCTAAGAACCATTTGTATGAGTCTGTTTGAATTTCGATTAAGTTTGGTAATTCTAAAACTTCACTGATTCGTGCATAACTTCTACGCACACGGTGTTTACCGTAATTCACATTATGATGACTAGCCAACTTTTTCCACCCCTATTATTTAATATTTACTGAAACTCTCACAACCAAAGTCATAAGGTTCTGTAACAGCGATTGCCATTAGTATGCCTAATCGCAAATCTTTTATTACAGACTTTATTGGTATTAACAGCTATCACCTCTATCATATACCGATAGGCTCGTTTCAAAACCTTTTTTAATAACACCTTTTCTCTTACGACTTAAGTCACGAATGATTAGGTGCGTTTTATAAATGTTACATTTATATTACAATTATTAAAACTGTATATCAAAATGAATCTTACTTAGTTTTTTGACAAAAAAAAAGCCAAAGTTTTTTAGAAGTTCCATACTTGAAATATGTTCTAATCCCTTTGATTTTGCAGTAAACTCGCTATTGGACAATATTTCAATAGCAAATTAATAACCTAATTGCATTCATTTCATTTTGTAATTATATAACAAAAAAAGGGATATGTCAATAGCGACATTCCCTTTAGCAATCTGCTTATTTTGGTTGTGCGTTTTTGTCTGCAAAACCGTATTTCTTGTTGAAACGATCCACACGACCATCTGCTTGTGTGAATTTTTGACGTCCTGTGTAGAATGGGTGTGAATCTGATGAGATTTCTACACGGATTAATGGGTATTCGTTGCCGTCTTCCCATTCAACAGTTTCACTAGATTGTTTAGTAGAACCTGTTAAGAATTTAAATCCTGTTGTTGTGTCCATGAATACTACTGGACGGTAATTTGGGTGAATTCCTGGTTTCATAATGCTATTCCTCCTGCCCTGAACTATTTGCTAATTCAGAGTTATTTTTATTTTTGCATTTATATAAATGCGACAGTCGTATCATAACATGCAGATAGTTAAAATGCAAACTGTTTTTGTCATTTTTTATACTTTATTTCATTAATTTTATTCTTTTGATGAAGTCTTGATTTGTACGGCTATCTTTTAGTTCTTTCATGAATTGTTCACTAACTTCTAGGCCGTCACCTTTCATAATACGGCGAACTTTCCAGATTGCTTCTAGGGTATCTTTTGGTAATAATAATTCTTCTTTACGAGTACCTGATCGTTTAATATCGATTGCTGGGAAAATTCTTCTTTCGGCCATTTCACGTGATAGATGAATTTCTGCATTACCTGTCCCTTTGAACTCTTCGTAAATCACATCATCCATGCGGCTTCCTGTCTCAACTAAAGCTGTTGCTAAAATGGTTAGACTACCTCCATGTTCGATATTACGTGCTGCCCCAAAGAATTTTTTAGGGCGATACAATGCTGCTGGGTCAATCCCTCCGCTTAATGTACGTCCTGATGGTGGAATCGTTAAGTTATAAGCTCTTGCTAGACGAGTGATACTATCCATTAAGATAATCACATCTCGTCCATCTTCCACTAAACGCATTGCTCGTTCTAAGACTAATTCACTAACACGTACATGACTTTCTGGCTTTTGATCAAATGTTGATGAGATTACTTCAGCGTTAACCGTTCTTTCAATATCCGTTACTTCCTCAGGGCGTTCATCAATTAATAAAATCAATAATTCTGCATCTGGATAATTTTCAGAGATACCATTAGCGATTTCTTTTAATAGGCTGGTCTTTCCGGCTTTTGGCGGTGCAACGATTAAGCCACGTTGACCAAATCCAATCGGCGCAATTAAATCCATTGTACGAGACGCCATACGTCCACGAGTTGTTTCTAATGTGATTTGTGTATCAGGATATAAAGGTGTTAGTCCTGGAAAGTGTTCACGTTCTTTAGCATCTTCTGGGTTTTTACCATTAACTAAACCAACTTGCATTAAGCCATTATAGCGTTCTGATTGTTTTGGTGGTCTAGCTGTTCCTGATACTAAGTCACCATTTCTTAAGTCAAAACGGCGAATTTGCGAATTAGAAATATAGATATCTTCTTGACTTGGGCTATAGTTAATTGGTCTTAAAAATCCATAACCTTCATTATGATTAATATCTAAAACACCTGATACTCGGAAAAATCCAGTTGCTTCTTCTTGCGCTCTAATAACGGCAAGTGATAATTCTTTTTTATTCATTTGACTATAGTAGGGAATTTTATATTCTTTGGCATAGGCATAAATTTCTTTTAAGGTTTTCTTTTCTAAGCTTTCAAGCGTTACTGTCTCAGACATCTTACTCTTCTCCAGGAACTTCAATCATTTGAATATCAGCACCCAATGCTTGAAGTTTTTCAACGATATTTGAGTATCCTCTTAAGATATGTCCTACATTAGAAATTGTTGTTGTGCCTTCTGCCATTAAACCAGCAGCTACTAAACATGCGCCTGCTCGTAAATCACTTGCAGCTACTTCACAGCCTTGTAACTTGCTTGGTCCTTTAATATAAATCACATCATTTTCTACACGTCCTGATGCGCCCATACGATTTAATTCTGGAATGTGGTTAACACGTTTAGGGTAAATTGTATCCATAATACGTGCTTCGCCTTGTGCTTTTACTAATAATGGTGTAATGGTTTGTTGTAAATCAGTTGCAAATCCTGGATATGGTAATGTTTTAATGTTTACTGCTCTTAAATCATCTGATTTCTTCACTAAGATATCTTCTTCGCCAACTTCCATATTTACGCCCATTTCGTTCATCTTAGCTAATAAGCCTTCGATATGTTCACAAATAACATTTTTAACGACAACATTATCACCCATTGCTGCAGCGATTGATAAATAAGTTCCTGCTTCAATACGGTCAGGAATAATTGTGTGGCGACAACCATGTAATTCTTCTACACCAGTAATACGAATTTCATTTGTACCAGCACCTTTAATATTGGCACCCATTTTATTTAATAGGTTAGCAATATCAATGATTTCTGGTTCACGTGCAGCATTTTCAATAATTGTCTTACCTTTTGCACGAACAGATGCTAATAAGACATTGATAGTAGCGCCAACTGATACCACGTCCATATAGATACGTGTGCCTTCCAAACCTTTTTCTTGTGCTTTTAAATAAATTGCGCCATGTTCATTTTTAACACTTGCACCTAATGCTTCAAATCCTTTAATATGTTGGTCAATTGGGCGAGGGCCTAAAAAGCACCCTCCTGGTAAACCAACTACTCCTTCGCCAAACTTAGCAAGTAATACTCCCATAAAGTAATATGAAGCACGCATACTTTGAATCTTTCCTGTTGGCATTGGAATTGAGACCATATTTGTTGGGTCAATGGTCATTACACCATCCTTAAATTCAACTGCTACGTTAAAATCTTTCAAAATAGAAATTAAAGCTTCAACATCTTGAATCTCCGGTACACCTTCTAATATAACGGGTTCATTGGCTAAAATTGCTGCTGGAATTAACGCAACTGTACTATTTTTAGCGCCACTAATTAAGACTTCTCCGCTTAATTTTTTACCGCCATTTATCACTAATTTTTTCATTTATGTATATCCTTTCAACTATGACATTCATCAATTATTTATATATTAAGTACCGTTCTTATATTTCGGTCTAAAGTATCTTCTAACTTATCATACCTTAATATCTTAAAATTGCAATAAGGAAAACTATAATTATTTTTTGAAACAGCATTTTTTGTCATAAATAAGTATTTTTTCCAAACAAAAAAAGGAATAGCTTGATGCTACTCCTCTTATTGATTCTGAACCTGAATTATCCCATTAATGATTGGTTAGCTGTAATGATTGAAATTTTATAAACGTCTTCTTCATTACATCCACGAGATAAATCTGAAATTGGTTTGTTTAATCCTTGTAAGATTGGTCCAATCGCTTCAAATCCACCGAAACGTTGCGCAATCTTGTAGCCAATGTTTCCTGATTGAATTTCTGGGAAGACAAAGACACTTGCTTGTCCAGCTACTGGTGAGTCTGGAGCTTTTTGCTTACCAACTGTTGGTACGAAAGCTGCGTCAAATTGTAATTCGCCATCAATATTATATTGTGGTGCTAATTCTTTAGCGATAGTTGCTGCTTCTCTTACTTTATCAACTTCTGGAGATTTAGCTGATCCTTTTGTTGAGAAACTTAATAAAGCAACATTTGGTTCGATACCAAATAATTCAGCAGTCTTAGCTGATTCTACAGCGATTTCTGCTAATTCTTGTGCATTAGGATTGACATTGATTGCGCAATCACTGAAGATATATTTTTCACGCATATTGCTGTGAATCATGATGAAAGCACCACTTGTACGTGATACTCCTGGTTTTGTTTTAATGATTTGTAGTGCTGGACGTACTGTATCTCCTGTTGAGTGTACGGCACCTGATACTAATCCTGCTGCACGGTCCATATAGACAAGCATTGTGCCAAAATAAGTTACATCACGTAATAATTTTTCGGCATCTGTTCTTGTTGTTTTGCCTTTACGACGTTCAACAAAGCTATCAACCATTTCATCGTAGGCGTAGTAATTGTTTGGATCGATTAATTGGATACCTGTTAAGTTAAAGCCACGTTCTGCTGCGATGCGTTGGATTTCTGAAATATTCCCTAATAAGATTGGTTCACATAAGTTTTCAGCATGCAAACGTACTGCTGCTCCTAAAATACGTGGTTCTGTACCTTCTGGAAAGACAATTTTGATACCTTTGTTGACAATTTTTTCTGATAATTCTTCAAATAATGACACATTATTCACTTTCTTCACTCCGTTTCCTTTTGTTACTATTATGATACAACTTTTATGAATAAAATAACAGTCTATTTATGATATTTTCAACACTTTTCACAATCAGCACATTTTCTGTTACAATACATTTATCGTATGAATATAACAGTTGTTGTTTTTATTTCCTGAAAACAGTGGATTTTTATGTAAAATTTTTATTAAATTTGTATGAACAAAAATAGGCTACTACACATACTTGTAGTAACCTATCTAATTTATTGCTTTATAGTGGTCGTTAATTGTTGCAATAAGCTAATCATAATATCTAGTTTTTTCTCCATACGATTCAATAAGTATACAGAAACTACAATCGGAAAACCTGTATTACCAATTATATCGACCATTTGATTTAGTAAAGTCTCTTCCATTAGAAACACTCCTTTTTGTGGGGCACCATTCTACCTTAATAGCGTTGCGAAAGAGACAGCTGTTCCACTTATTAGTTTTCAGGAAAATATTGATTAATAATTTGTGCTACGCCACCTTCTGTATTAGCTCCAGTGTGGAATGTTGAAATGGCTTTAACATAATCTTCAGCATTGGCCATCACATAACCATAACCAACTTCTTCTAACATAGAGATATCATTACCATTATCGCCAAATGCCAATGTCTTTTCTAAATCATATCCATGGGCTTTGGCATATTTTTTTAAGGCAACACCCTTTTGCGCATCAATATGATTCACTTCAATATTATTATAAAACGATGAAGTAATGGCTAAATCCGTCATTTCTTGTGTAACAAATTCACGAACTGCGGTAAAGGCTGGTTGACCTTCTTTACTAAATGCTGTAATTTTTAGGAATTCTTGACTGCCATCAGTTAAAATTTCTTCGTAGTCTTCAATGGCTTGAATGCGTAGGATTTTTTTGAAATCATCCATGCTTTTGGCTAATTCTTCCTCAGTGATTCCAGGCTCTTGTTCTTGTAACCAATCACTTAACTCTGCCATACGTGTCTCATAATGTGTTGAATAGACGCCACTTGTTGTCATAATTTCAGCGTATAAGCCATTTTCAGCAAATTTTTGTAAAACAATGCGCACTTCCTCAGCAGGTATGCTATTAGTCTCAATTAAGCGGCCGTCACTATCATAGGTTTTAGCGCCATTTAATGCGATCAATGGACAAGTAATTCCAGCTGGTTCTAAACACATCTTAGCTTGTTCAAAGTCGCGCCCCGTACAAACGATGAATGGTACACCTTTCGCTTGAATGCGTTTGACTGCTGTAACATTATCTTCATGAATCGTTGTATGATCTTTTAAAAAAGTTCCATCCATATCCGTTGCAATTAATTCAATCATTCGTTTCCCTCCATAATTGTATTATTTATTGTAAGTCTGAAAAATCCCAAATATCCGTTGCTAAGCCATCATAGAATTCTGGTTCGTGACAAACCATTAAAATGCTACCTTTATATTCTTGTAGGGCACGTTTTAATTCATCTTTAGCATCGATGTCTAAATGGTTAGTTGGTTCATCTAGTACTAATACATTGCTTTCTTCATTCATTAATTTACAAAAACGTACTTTAGCTTGTTCCCCACCACTTAATACTTGTACTTGACTTTCGATATGTTTTGACGTTAATCCACATCTTGCTAAAGCAGCACGAACTTCTGGTTGGGTCATTGATGGGAAAGTATCCCAAATCTCTTCTAAAGCGCTCTTACGATTACCTTTTGGTGATTCTTGTTCAAAGTAACCTAAGTCTAGATAGTCACCACGGAAAGCTTGCCCTTCAAGTGGTTCAATCACACCTAATAAACTTTTTAGTAGAGTTGTTTTACCGATACCATTTGCACCGACAATCGCAATTTTTTGGCCACGTTGCATTTCTAAGTTTAGTGGTTTAGTCAATGGACGATCATAACCGATCACTAAATCTTCTGCTTGGAAAATATAACGGCTTGTTGCACGTGAATAATGGAAATCAAATTTTGGTTTTGGTTTTTCGCCAGCTAATTCTATCATATCCATTTTATCTAACTTTTTCTGACGAGACATGGCCATATTACGGGTAGCTACACGGGCTTTATTGCGGTTTACGAAATCTTTTAAATCAGCAATCTCTTTTTGTTGGCGATTATAAGCGGCTTCTAATTGAGCTTTCTTCATAGCATAAACTTCTTCAAATTGGTGATAGTCCCCAACATAACGGTTCAATTCTTGATTATCCATATGATAAATTAAGTTAACCACACTATTTAGGAATGGAATATCATGCGAAATTAAGATAAAGGCATTTTCATATTCTTGTAAATAGCGACGTAACCATTCAATATGTTCAACGTCTAAATAGTTGGTTGGTTCATCTAGTAATAAGATATCTGGTTTTTCTAGTAATAATTTAGCTAGTAATACTTTTGTACGTTGACCACCACTTAATTCTGATACTTGTGAGTCCAAACCAAAAGCCGTCACACCTAACGCTCGGGCAACTTCATCAATTTTAGCATCTAAAATATAAAAATCATGACTTTCTAGACGGTCTTGTAAATCACCAACTTCAGCTAGTAATTGATTCATTTGGTCTTCATCAGCTTCACCCATTTGCATATAAATTTCATTAATGCGGGCTTCTGTTACAAATAAATCATCAAAGGCTTTTTGTAAAACATCACGTACAGTCATTCCTTCTTCTAATACGGTATGTTGATCTAAATAACCAGCCTTAACATTTTTAGACCATTCAATTTTGCCTTCATCAGGCTGCAATTGGCCCGTGACAATATTCATGAAAGTTGATTTACCTTCACCATTTGCTCCGACTAAACCAATATGTTCCCCTTTTAATAATCGGAAACTAACATCATTAAAAATTGCTCGTTCACCAAATCCGTGTGTTAAGCGTTCTACATTTAAAATACTCATTGTCTACCCCTTTATTGTTTAATTCATTCTTCTCTATATTACCATACTTTTTAAAAAAAATAGAACGAACTTAATGCTCGCTCTAAAATATTATTTTTTGAAATTTTTGCATCATAAGACTGAACCTTTTCTATCTTAGTTATGCTATTCTTGATGACTTTCCTCTTTCTTACCGAACTGCGCATGATACAATTCAGCATACATCCCATTTATTGCTAATAATTCTTGATGAGTGCCATCTTCAGTGATACCTTCTTCGGTTACCACTAAAATACGGTCGCAATCCTTAATCGTCGCTAAACGATGGGCAACAATTAAAGTGGTTCGCCCGACTGCTAATTCATCAAATGAACGTTGAATAAATTGTTCCGTCTTACTATCTAAAGCGCTCGTTGCTTCATCTAGGATTAAAATTGATGGATTCTTCAAAAAAATTCTGGCAATCGCTAAGCGTTGTTTTTGTCCACCTGATAAACGCACACCACGCTGACCGACTACCGTATCCAATCCTTCTGGTAAATCCTTAACGACTTCGGCTAGTTTGGCTTTTTTAATGGCTTCTTCAACTTCTCTTTCTGTGGCATCCAATTTGCCATACAAAACATTTTCACGCAAAGTACCATTAAATAAAAAGACATCTTGTTGCACAATACCGATTTGCTTGCGTAGGGATTCTAGGGTGTATTCTTTAATCGAATGCTTATCAATCAAAATCTCACCCCTTGTTGCCTCATAAAATCTTGGCAATAAATTAACTAAAGTAGTCTTACCAACTCCAGATGGCCCGACTAAAGCCACTTTTTGCCCAGGCTCAATCACGACAGATACATCCTCAAAGACACTAGCACCTTCATCATAAGAAAAGCTTACATCACGATATTCGATTAACCCATTAAAATGTGGTGCACAAACCGCCCCCGCTGCATCTTCTATATCGACCGGCTGATCCAAAACCTCACAAAAACGTCTAAAACCTGCAATACCTTTTGGATAGAGTTCAATCATCACATTCATCCGCTCAATTGGACGCACAAAGACATTCACTAATAAAATATAACCGACTAAATCCCCTGGTGTTAAATTCCCTCTTACGGTAAAATACGAACCAACCATTAATGAAAATAAATTAATTGACTTAATCATCATATAGTTAAATGATGAACTTTGACCCATTGCCTGATAAAACTTAATCTTATTACTACGATATTGTTGGTTCAAATCCTCAAAGGCTAACTTTTCATGATCTTCATTAGCAAAAGCTTTCACCACACGCATGCCTGATAAGACATTTTCTAATCCTGCTGTATATTCCGCTAATCCTTGATAAATTCCCTTATTAATCACGGTCATCTTACGATTATAATAACGAATCACAATCGCTAAAACCGGTACAAACACCACCGTCATTAACGCCAAGGTTGGTTGCACACGATACATTAATAAAAATGATCCCACTAAAGTCATAATCGCAATAAAGATTTCTTCTGGTCCATGATGACTCAATTCACTAATATCCCACAAATCACTTGATAAACGACTCATTAATTCACCCGTCTTCACCTTATCAAAGTAGGAATAGGATTGCTTTTGAATCTTGGCAAATAATTGGCGACGCATATCAGTTTCAATATTAATCCCTAAACGATGACCTAAAGCCACCACAATATAATGTAAACCAGTTGTTACTAAATATAGCAATACTAAAGCTAAGCCAATTAAGAAAATCTGACGCAAACTCCCAACTGGCAATACTTTATTAATTACTTGCCTTACTAGAACTGGAAAAGCCATCTCCAGTAAAGCCACTAATACCGCACAACCAAAATCAATTAAGAATAAGCGTTTATACGGTTTGAAATAATTGAAAAATCGTTTAACCATTTAGATACTTCCTTTTGAATTATTGTTGTTGAAATACTCGATACACATCATACGCAAAATTCGCTGTTGCTGTTTTCTTTTGTTGAAATTGTCCACCAGATGTTAAGCTCACTAAAATAAACGCTCCCTTATCTGTCACAAAAATCCCTGCATCATTCCAAGTCCCATAATTAGAATAGTTACCAGTTTTATGATAGCTAGTAATATTCCTTGGTAATTTTTTTAAGATAATATCACGATTAGGATTTTCTTTTAAAATAGCTAGCATCGCTCGATCACTTGCTGGTGTTACTAATTGATGTTGATACAATCGACTTAATAAATCTGCTAATTCAAAAGCTGTTACATAATTATCCAAGCCTTGATATAAAGCATTCGTATCAACGAATTTTCGTTGTAAATTAGATTTCTTAAAGCCTAATTGTTTAAATAGTTGATTTGTTTTAGCTAAGCCACCTAATTTATCGATAATAACATTTGAAGCGGTATTATCACTACTATAAATCATTTGATAAGCTAAATCATAATAACTATATCTTGTTCCAAGCGTTTGGTATTGTAATTGACCTGTTCCGCCAACGATATCTTCGGCTTTTAAATAATAACTATCCGTCAAATCAATCTGACCATCTGCTACTTCTTGATATAGAGCTGCTAAAATCATTAATTTAATAATACTTGCTGAACGGATAGGTGTATCTTGATTAGCACCAAATGCTTCACTTGTTTTACCACTTAAATCTTGATAGTAATAAGCATGATTCCCTGAAATATTAAACTGTTGGTTAAAACTAGCTAAAATTTCTTGATTAGCTCGAGCTTCACTTAATTGTCCATCACTAGCTAAATAATAACCATTAATCCATTCATGATGAGCATATGAACCGTCTGCTTTTAGATAAAACCAACTATTATAATTTGAATCCCATATCCATTCATTATGAGCCATATAGCCCCAGTCTTTTAAGTAATAAGCGCCCTTCCAAGTATCATAGGCATATGAGCCGTCTTCATTTATATAAAACCAACTATTATACTTTGAATCCCATATCCATTCATTATGAGCCATATAACCCCAATCTTTTAAGTAATAAGCGCCAACCCACTGATTTTGGACATATTGACCATCTTGATTGATATAATGCCAACCTGTATTAGCATTATAGACCCATTCATTATGAGCCATATAGCCCCAATCTTTTAAGTAATAAGCGCCAACCCACTGATTTTGGACATATTGACCATCTTGATTGATATAATGCCAACCTGTATTAGCATTATAGACCCATTCATTATGAGCCATATAGCCCCAGTCTTTTAAGTAATAAGCGCCCTTCCAAGTATCATAGGCATATGAGCCGTCTTTATTTATATAAAACCAACTATTATAATTTGAATCCCATATCCATTCATTATGAGCCATATAGCCCCAGTCTTTTAAGTAATAAGCGCCCTTCCAAGTATCATGAGCATATGAACCGTCTTCATTTATATAAAACCAACTATTATAATTTGAATCCCATATCCATTCATTATGAGCCATTATCCCATCATGTTTTAAATAATAACTCCCTAGCCACTGATCCGTTAAGATTTGACCATCTTTTTTAGCAACCCATTCCGTTCCAAGTTGTTGCCAAGTAGGTGTTGATGCACCCTCTACTGGAGATGGATCGATACTAAAAGCTAAACCAGCCATCGCTATTCCTATCATTATATATTTTTTCAATATCTTTCCTCCTTTTTATAAACCTTATTCATACCTATCATAGCAAAAAACTACTGCTATTTCATCATTCTATTGGTTGTTGATAAGTTTGAGCCAGTCTATTTACTACTTGTTGATAAGTGCTTTTCTTACTTAGTTTTCCACATGTCTTTTGAACTTGCTCTTTTAGATTTTTACTTATCCACATATTTATCGTCTTTTTGGCTACAAAAAAAACCGAGGAAAATTCCTCGGCATACTTAGCGTAAATTATTTAGTTTCTTTGAAAACTACACGTTTACGTAATTTTGGTGAATATTTTTTTAATTCTAAACGTTCTGGGTTGTTACGTTTGTTTTTAGATGTTAAGTAGATACGTTCACCAGTTTCAGCACATTCTAATAAAATATTGATTCTCATGTTCTACACCTCTTTTAGTTTAATGTCTATTTAAAATCATTTAATAACGATTTTTCCACATAAAAAGATATTACCAAAACATATGCGGTTTGTCAATGAATCTTGCTAATATTTGTGTCTATATTTTAGTTACTAACTCTTGAAATTTATTTTTTTGAGCTATTTCCATTTCTATTTCTCCTTTCTAAATAAAATAACTTCTCGTCAAATTGGCGAGAAGTTATACGAAATACAGTATTTAATTTTTATTTGATTCATCAACAATCCTCCTTTTAATTAGTTTAATGACGATTTAATGGATCACCTCCTTTCAAATGGCTTTAGAAAAAATAAAAAACACAGATAAATTGACATCTGTGTTTTAATTCATAATTGTATTTAATTATAAGCATCCCCACCAATTAATAAAGAAGAATAACATCTTATTACATATTGTTTTCCAAAAAGTTTATTCCCACTAAAATGTACAGAAACCGCAGCTTGTAAGTCCCCATTAACCATCATAGCCTTATAATGTTTTGGACTATTTTTCCATCTATTAAATATTTTTTTTGCAGCTTCTTTTTCTACTTGTTTTAATGTTTTATCAGAATCTAAATAAATTATTGGAGCAGTTGCATTTTCTAACATGGTTCTAAATTGATTACTTTCTTTTGTAGGTAAAGCGGAATAATATAATTCGCCATTAGGTCTTGTATGACTGAAACTAATTTCTAATTCTTCAGAACGAATATCAACTCCCTTAAATAAGATTGGACTATATGTTACTGTTGTAATTCCATGTGCTTCACGTTCTTCATTTAATAATTTGATAAATTCATCATTGATATGTTGTTGATCGATATTATTATTTAAGTATTCTTCCATCTCTTCAAGTGATTTAACCGGTTTATTGTCATGGTTGTTTTCAACAGGTTCTTGTTGGCTTGTTTGTTGATTTTGTTGGTTTGTTGGACTTTCTGAAATTGGAAATACTATTTGTTCACCTTTTACCCATTTACCATCATACCCCACTAAATAACCATCTGGAGTGATTGTGTTTTCTAACATAATACCGTTTGACCCCATATAATAATCTCCAACCCATTGATTAGTTGCCATTGCGCCACTACCATTCATGTAGTACCAATTACCATTTATTTCTTGCCAACCTGTTTGCATAACACCATTTTGATTCATGTAGTACCAGTTACCATTAGATTCAACCCAACTATTATGTGCCATATCGCCCCAATAATTAAAATAGTAATTACCAATCCATTCTTGCCAAGCATATTGTCCATCTGCTTTTAAATAATACCAATTTCCGTTAGATTCAACCCACTCATTTTGTGCCATATATCCCCAATGTTTAAAATAATAATTTCCAACCCATTCATCACTTGCGTATTCTCCATTGTCTTTGATATAAAACCATAAACCATTATCATGGATCCATTCAGATTTAGCTTGTGTGCCATCAGCTTTAATAAAATTTTTACCTTGCCAACCATTTTCAGTAGCATAGACAGTTGAATTCGTTACTTATGGTGTGCTGGTTGTTGCCACTAAACCTAAAGATAATGTTGCAGTTGTTAGTAATAATTTTTTTGCATTCACAATGTTTTCCTCCTAACTTCTCGCCAAATTGGCGAAAACTATTATACAAATTTAAAATTCATCTACACCAAATGCCGCAATCAATTCATCAAGTGTAATTTCACTATATTTTTTTGTTCTTTTTTTATAATTCCAGTCTTTATGAAAAATTTTAAAGGTAAAATCTTCTCGATAGACAAATGATAATGTAAATCCATCATCAGATTCTACCGTAATAAATTTTTTAGGATACCACATTAGATAATCTCTTAACTCACTTTCTTTAGGAAATCTAATTAACACAGCTTTTTCGCTGATTGATTCGATATTTTTAGCTTTGAAATATATTTTTTTCCACATAATTTTATCCTTTCTAAACTATTCCAATTTAATATCTTGGCTGCCTATATTTCCTATATAATATACAGCCTCTATCTGTTGAAAACCTTTTCTTTATTATAAATAAAATCACTCACAAAGACTAGTGTATTGGCACTAACTTTTGTGAGTGATAACTAAAAAATATTCAGTTTATACTATTCATACATTTCGTTCATAGTTCATTAATCTAATTCAATTTGGCCGGTATATAATTTATAATACATGCCTTTTTTAGCCATTAACGAGTCATGATTACCACGCTCAATAATTTGACCTTTTTCCATGACCATAATCACATCAGCATTACGAATTGTTGATAGACGGTGGGCAATCACAAATGAAGTACGACCATTCATTAACTGATCCATACCTTCACTAATTAGTAATTCGGTATGACTATCAATCGAGCTGGTTGCTTCATCTAGGATTAACACTTTTGGATTAGCAACTGCTGCACGGGCAATGGCTAACAGTTGGCGTTGTCCTTGTGACAGGCTCGCACCATCTCCAGTAATCTCTGTTTGGTAGGCATGCGGTAGGCGCTTGATAAAGCTATGTGCATTGGCTAATTTGGCTGCGGAAATCACTTCACTATCACTGGCATCCAAGCGTCCATAGCGGATATTATCGGCAATCGTTCCACTAAATAAATGGGTATCTTGAAGTACTATTGAAATTGTCTTACGTAAATCAGCTTTTTTAATCTTCGTAATAGGGATACCGTCAAAAGTAATCTCCCCCTTATCAATCTCGTAGAAGCGATTAATTAAATTAGTAATCGTTGTTTTACCAGCACCAGTCGCGCCAACGAAGGCAACTTTCAATCCTGGTTTTGCCCAGACATTGATTTCTTTTAAGATTGGGACTTCCGGTTTATAACTAAAGTCAACATCAGTTAGTTGAATATTGCCAACAACTGGGATGCGTCTATCTTCATCGATCCAGTGCCAAGTTGAGCCTCTTTGTTCTAATGTGACTGTTCCTTGATCGACTTCAGGTTCTTCCCTTAAAATCGTAAAGATACGTTCGGCACCCGCTAACGCTGCTAATAAGATATTCGATTGTTGAGCTAATTGAGTTAAGGGTTGGGCAAAGGTACGTGAATATTGTAAAAATGACGCTAATGCCCCAACGTCTAAGCGTCCAATAATCGTTAAATAACTCCCTACTACCGCTGTTAAGGCATAATTCATATAACTAATATTACCTAATACTGGGAACATAATATTTGAATAAAATTGCGCTTTACTACTTGTTTGGCGTAAATCATCATTAATTTTTTCAAAGTCCGATAAAATTTTGTCTTCATGATGAAAGACTTTAATCACTTTTTGGCCATCAATATGTTCAGCTACATAAGCATTCACAATTCCTAGTTGGCGTTGTTGCTTACCGAAATGTTGGGCAGATATCCATCCAATCTTTTTAACGATAAAGATCATCATAATAACCATTAGCACTAATAAAGCTGTTAAGATTGGTGATAAAATAAGCATCATCACAAAAGTTAGGACTAATTGTAAAGTTGAGGTGATAATCATTAATAGACTATTATTAAAAGCATTTTGAATACTTTCAAAGTCATTTGTAAAGCGTGACATCAAATCTCCAGTCTTATTGGTATCAAAGAATTTAATTGGTAATTTTTGCATATGATCAAATAATTCGCGACGCATACGCTCAATGGTTTTTTGGCCGATATTAATCATCAAACGAGCTGCTGTATAACTCGCTACCACTCCAAATAAATAAATCAGACCAATTAAGCCCAACATTTTCGCTAAACCGTAAACATCCTTTGTTAAGATAAAATCATTAATCAAGGGACGAATAAAATAAGTTCCCAGTACTCCGGCTGAACTGCTAATAATTAAACAGATAACGACAACCAGTAATAAATACTTACTATGCCACAAATAGGCTAATAAATCTTTTAAAGTTTGCTTCATATTTTGTGGGCGGCGTTTATTAACTTCACTCATTATGCTTCCACCCCTTCCGTTTGCGTGTGGTAAATTTCACGGTATAACTCATTACTCTCTAACAATTCTTCATGCGTTCCTAAGCCATGCATTTTGCCATCTTCTAGCACTAATATCTTATCGGCTCCTTGAATCGATGAAATTCTTTGGGCAATAATAATGACCGTTGTATTCGGTAAGTCTGTAAAGAAGGCTTCTCGGATTTTGGCGTCTGTTTCGGCATCGACAGCTGAAGTTGAGTCATCTAAAATTAATACGGCTGGATCTTTCACTAGGGCACGCGCAATACATAAACGTTGCTTTTGACCACCTGATAAGTTACCGCCACCTTGTTCTAACTTAGTGTCATATCCTTCAGGCATTGCCATAATAAAGTCGTGAGCTTGGGCGTTTTTAGCAGCTTGTATTAATTCTTCATCTGTTGCAAATTGATTGCCCCATAAAAGATTTTCACGAATCGTCCCTGAGAATAAAGTGTTCTGTTGTAAGACCATGGCGACATTATTACGCAAATCTTTAAATGAAAAGTCTCGAACATTTACGCCACCAACATAGACAGCTCCTTCAGTTGTATCATACAAACGAGGAATTAATTGTACTAGTGAAGTCTTACCTGAACCTGTTGAACCAATAATCCCAAAAACTTCACCCACTCCAACTTCAAAATTTAAATCACTCAATACTTCTGCTTCTGGATCTTTACCATATGAAAAATGAACATCTTCAAATCGAACACTACCACTAACAGCACAATGATTTTTAGGATTCATTGGTTCTTTCACATCAATCTCAGTATTCATCACTTCAAAAATACGTTCTAATGAAGCTTTTGTAATTGTCAACATAATAAAAATAAAAGAAATCATCATCAACGATACTAAAATTTGGGTAATATACGATAAGAAACCAATTAATTCACCAGTAGTCATGGAACCAGTCATTACCATATTACCACCAAACCACATTACCGCAATAATACAAGCATAAATTGTTAATTGCATCACGGGATTATTATAGACAACAACATTCATAGCATGGAGCGCTCGTTGTTTATAGTTTTCGTTTTCTTGATGGAATTTTTCACGCTCATAATCTTCACGAACAAATGATTTTACCACGCGAATCCCGACAAAATTTTCTTGTAATGTACGATTAATGCGGTCGACTGCTTGTTGTAATTGATGGAATCTTGGGAAAGCAATCGCAATAATTAATCCTAATGATAATGTCAAAATAGGAATTGCAATCACAAAGACTAATGATAACTGCATATTTAAACGAATCGCAAATATTAAGGCAAAAATTAATAATAATGGCGCTCTTGCAAGTAATCGCATCGTCATAATAGCGGTATTTTGCACACTAGTAATATCGGAAGTCATTCTAGTAATTAGTGATGAATTAGAAAAATAATCAATATTATGAAATGATAATTGCTGGATTTTCTTCATTTCTGCTTGACGTAATTCAGCTGCAATCCCAGTCCCACCAATCGAGGCAAATCTAGCACTCATTGTACCAGCCGTTAAGGAGACACAAGCAATCAAGACCATCACCAAACCTTGATGAATAATCAATGAGCTATCTTTATTTGGGATACCGATATCGATAATTTTTAACATTACTAATGGTTGGGTTACTTCACAAACCACCTCAATCATCATCGTTAAAAATGCTAAGATGGGATACTTTTTATATTTTTTAATATAGGGCAATAATTGTTTATACATTCACTCACTCCTTTTTCTTAAAATTTATTTTTGAAAAAAAGAACCCTCTATGTTTTACATAAGAGGGCTCTTTAATTCTTTAACAAAAAATATTACCTTTTATTTGTTACAGTGTTATTCAGCTGATGATGATGATTCTGCTGGAGCTTCACTATCTTCTGTTGGAGCTGATTCTGATTGGTTGTTGCTATCTTTATCAGATGAAGCATCCTTATCTTCTACTGGCATAAATTCTTTAATAGCATCTTGCAAGTCTTTATCTTCAATCTTAATGTCTGCTTTTTGCATTAAGTCTGAAAGAACGTCATGGATATATCCTGAATCTTGTAATTTACCTTGAATCATTTCATCTTCTAGTTGTGGACGAACACTTTCCAAATCACCTTTTTCAGGTTTGTCAGTTAATTTGATAATGTGGTAGCCAAATTGTGTCTTAACTGGTTCTTGTGTTACATCACCAACATTAGCTAAGCCGTAAGCTGCTTCTGAGAATTCTGGTACCATTTCTTCACGTTTGAATGGTCCAATTGTTCCGCCGTTTACAGCACTAGCTGAATCTTCTGAGTTTTCTTTTGCTAATTCAGCAAAGTCTGCACCATCATTAATTTGTTTGATTAAGTCTTCTGCTTTTTGTTTAGCAGCAGCATCGTCTTTATCATTTTTAATTAAGATATGTTGTACAGTGATTGATGGTTCCCATGCATCATAAGCGGCTTGGATTTCTTCATCTGTAAATGGTGTAGCTTTTTTAACAGCTTCTGTAATTAATTTATTTAAGTATACACGTTCTTTGTATTGAGCGATTGACCCCATACCACTTTGCATTAATAAACCTTCAAAAGCTTCTTGACCACCATTTTGTTCTACTTGTGCTAAGACATCTTTATCTGCTTCTTCTTTAAGTGCTTTTGTGTCATCCACATTATTTTCTAAAACTTTCACTAAAAGCAAGCGTTGTAATGTCATTGATCCGGCATCTTGTTTTAATGCTGTATATAATTCATCTTTTGTTACTGAACCTACGTTAGATGTTGCTACATCTTCTGAGTTTGAACAAGCTGCTAACATCATTGTTGATGCTAATGCTAGTGTTCCTACGATACGTTTTTTCATTTATTACACTTCCTATTCGTTAATTTGTTTCACTGTATAAATATACCATAAGTTCTTAGTAATTCAACTATTTCCACAAAAATACAATTAAATCTTATAAAAATCTTCATCATTTTTTCGTGAAATATTCCTATTTCTAACAGTTTTTTGATTATTCAGTAAAAGTTGGTTTATAAAAGCTACGATTATCCATCCCAAAAATACGTTCACTAAATTCGCCTGGTGTTGTTTTTTGTAATGCTTGCGTGATCATATTAATACTTGCATCCATTAAATCAATTTGGTGTAGGATTTCTGCTTCGAGTAAATGCGGTCTAACTGGTGAACCGTATTCTAATTTACCGTGGTGAGCTAGGACGACATGTTTTAGGGCAATGATTTCTTCACAATCTTCATCAATTTGTAATTCGATACAAGCTTTTGAAATTTCTTCTTCCATCATTACAATATGACCTAATA
This sequence comes from Granulicatella balaenopterae, assembly GCF_900111135.1. Lineage (GTDB taxonomy): Bacteria > Bacillota > Bacilli > Lactobacillales > Aerococcaceae > Granulicatella > Granulicatella balaenopterae. The sequence continues at coordinate 39,437 of NZ_FOGF01000010.1, forward strand.
AATTACCTTTTAATGTGTATTCTGTTCCTACTGCTCCGGTCAATTCCATTGTTTTACCTAAATCATGTAAGATAACCCCTGAATATAATAATGGTTTGTTTAAGACTTCATATTGATTAGCTAATGATTTGGCAATTCGTAACATCGAAACTGTATGGAAACCTAATCCCCCGGTAAAAGCATGGTGGTGGCGTTTAGCTGCTGGATATTCAAAAACTTCTTGCGAGAATTTATTTAAAATAAAACGCACAACGCGATTCATTGGTGCACTAGTAATTTCAAATAGGGTTTGATTAATTTCATCAACCATTTCTTCTTTTGTTAAGGGAGCTTGTTCCATAAATAATCCAGGTTCATTTGGCTCACCATCACGTGCTAGTCGCATCCCTGAAATTTTCACTTGGGCATTCCCATTGTAAATCTCACGCTTCCCTGCTAAGAAAACAATACGTCCAGATTGGTATCTTTCAATTTCTTCAGGAGTTGCTGACCAGTATTTTCCATCCATTTGTCCTGATTTATCTTGAAAGGTAAAAGCGATAAATGGTTTACCGTTTTTAGCAGTTCTGACATCTGCATTTTTAATTAATAAAAACATTTCGAAAGTTTCATCTATTGCTAGTTCATATAATTTTTTTGTCATAATTTCCTCCATTAGTTATTGTCTTGTTAGAGTGGTGATTTGTTCTTTTTTAACATATTCTGCCATATCAGTATCAAAAGTAAAATAAATGATTTGAACACTTTGACTAATTTCTTTTAATAATTCAAGCATCACTTTTTTACGTTCTATATCAAAGTTAACAAAACCATCATCAATAATCATTGGTAGTGGCGCAAATTCTGCACTATTTTTTACAAAGGCTAAACGCATTGCCACATATAATTGATCCAAGGTTCCCCGTGATAGTTGGTCTAATGTAAAATTTTTTCCATCAAAGCGTTTTACTTTGGCTGTTGTTTTGGATAGTTGTAGTGCTTGATAGCGCTCATTTGTCAATCGTTTAAAATAAGTGGATGCATCTCGCACGACGTCTTCAAGCTTATCTTCCTTACCGGTTAATAAGGTGCGCTCTAATATCTCTGAAGCCAAACGATTAGCTCCCCATGTCACAACTAATTCACGCATATCTTGAGTATCTTGATAAAAGCTTGCTACTTGTTCTTGATAGATACCGGATTCTTCCATTGCAGTAATTTTTTGGGCACAATTTGCTAAAGTTTCAGTTATATCCATTGTTTTTTCTTGACTAGTCTGGAAATCTTGTTGACTGATTTGTGAGGCTTGTTGTAGTTCTTCCTCATCCGCAAATTCTTGATAATCAGCGGCTAAGGAAGCGACCATTTCACGTAAGAATAATTCTTGTTTGCGTAATTCTTCTTGATTAGTTTTTTCTTGCCAAAATGCAATAAAACTATCATAATCACTTGTTTCTGTTGCTTGATAAATAGCAGTTATTCTTGTTGAAATCGTCTCTAACTCAGTTGTTAATTGACTTTTTTCTTGCGTTAATTCAGTTAATTGTTGCGCTTTTAATTCTTGCTCTTTTAACCTAAGCGATAAACGGTGATAGCTATCTTGCATTTGTTTTAAATAATCAAATAAGTCTCTTGGCTCTTCTTTATGCCATAAAGTGACTTTTGTTAACCAATTACTTTTTGCGACTTCTAAATCATGAATACTTGCTTTTAAAGTCGTATAATTAGTTATTAAACGTTCTAATTTTTTGACAGGATTATCCTTAATTAATGTTTCGATTGGTAAGCCGTTTTTACGATACTGCTTTTCTTCAAAGGCTTGTTTTAAAGTAGCTTCTAGGGCGATAATTTGTTCATCTAATTGGCATTGCTTTTGAGCTAAATTGGCCAATTCTTGTTCTGATACCTGCTTCATTCCTTCTGCAATACCGATTTCTGTTTCTAAGTTGGCTTGACGGTTCAATAGTTTGGTAAAACTATCTCTTTGACTATCATCAATCGTCTTAGGTTTTTGAGCCATCCATATAAATGTTGCTGCCGACATGCTTGCTGCAGCTATCAGTAACCATTTATATTGCGGTAATAAAAAGGCTAATATCATAAACGCAACGGCTAAAATAATTGGTACAAAATTTTGCTTTGGTGTACTTATAGTGATTGCTTGATTCAGATAAGACTGCATCTCTACCACATCTTTATCCGGTAATAATTGTTCTTTCATTTCAGCAATCTTTTCTTGATATTGGTCGATTTGTTCACTTACTGCTGCTCGATTAGTAACGCTAACTAGTTTCGTTTGGGTTAAATGGTCAATTTTTTGTAAAGCATTGTGTAATTCATTTTGTTCCTCAATCGTAAAAGCAAGCGGCAATTCTTCTCCGCTTTCAATCCCTAGTTGTTGCTTTAATATCGTAATCTGTTCGGCTGCTAAGGGTAACTGCTTTTTAGCTTCTTGTAAATCATATACTAGATTAGTAATCTCTTCTTGATGATGGATAATCTCTTCTATTGATGCTTGATTCTCCATAAACCAGACTTGTTCTGCTGTTTTTTCTTGGCTAGTGGATAATTCGAAAAGTTGCTCTTCCACTTTTTTTAAACGCTCTTGTAATTGTTGTTCTTTTGCTTTGAGCGATTGATATTCATCAGCCAACCCTCCATCAAAATCTTGATAATCAGCTATCGTAATTTGTTCTTTTACCATTTGCCATTGTTGATAACTTGGCCATAAATAAACTAAATTACTTAATTGATCTTTGGTTTGTTGTAATTGTTCTAAGTGATTCTTTTCGACTGCTAGTTCTTGCATTAATTGTTGTTTTTCTAATAATAATTGTTGATACTCTTCATCTTGACTCTTACTAGCACGAACTTTTTGGGCTTCTTGGTTTAATAACTTTATCTTTTTATCTAATTCACGTGTGGATGAACTTTTAGTATACATACTATCCGCTTCTTTTTTAAATTGTTCGGATACTTCTAATAATTGTTCACTTCCAGATAAACCAATACTTAAGAAATAACGATGTAAATCATCTGGACTAATGGTTTTAACATCTTGTAATTGCTGTAAATTAAAGGCATATGTCTTCTCAAAATTTTCTTTTGACACATTATATAACAATTCATCCATGGTTAAATCCGTTACTTCTTCCCCATTTGGCTTAGTAATCGTTAAGGTCTGTTTTGTTTTTCCGACAGTCCGTTCAATCACTAATTCACCAAAACGTTCTGAGTCAATTGTTAATTTACCACCACTAACAGCTGATAGTTCCGACTCAAAACTATATTTACCACTTTTACGCTTTGGAAAACCATAAAAAATCCCACTAACAACATTCATCACACTTGATTTACCAGATTCATTAGGACCGGTAAATACTTGTAATTCTTGGTGAATATCAAATGTTTTTTGGAACCATTTTCCATAACTTACTATCTCAAGCTTTTTAATCTTCATCTACCTAATCCCCCTTTCCAGTAAACTCTTGTTGAATCAATACTTTTGCTTGCATCATAATATCATCCATTAATTCTTGTTGATTGCGCCAATCTGAAAATTCTTGCGTAAACTTAGCCTGCATAAATAAATCATCTAATGCTTTTTGGTAATGCTCTTTCTGGCTAAAATATGCTAAACTATCTTCAAAGCTTTGTTCAAGGCTCTCTTGTTTGGGCCATAATTTCTTGGCTGTTAAGGGTAATAAGCGAACTTTATAGATGTAGTGTTGACCTAAAACATTGCGTAACTGTGGAGTAATTGCCTCAATAAAATCAGATTCCGCCATACTTTTTAAGACATTCTGCTCAACAAGATGATAATCTTTTATCGTTAAGGAAATTAATTGTATATCCTTCTTACCTATTAATGCATTTTGTAAGGCTTCTGCCATTGTATGAAGTACATCATCCAAAGTAACTTGTTCTTTTAAAGAACAAGTTACTTCCATCCACTCAATACTACTTGTTTTAAAAAATTCTAATTCTGGTGCTTGTTCTTTCCTTAAAGTCACCAAATAAGCACCTTTTTCACCTAATTCACTTCGTTTAAATCCTTGTGTATTACCCGAATAGACAATCGGTGGTGTTTGGCTTAGCACTTGACGCTTATGAATGTGACCTAATGCCCAGTAATCATAATTTTTTTCTTGCATCTCACGAATACTAAACGGCGCATAATGACCCGTATCAGCCGTTGAACCATCATAATAGCCATGATACATCCCAATATGATAATCGGCTTCTGGATTACGAGTAGGGAATTGTTCGACCATGCGTTCCATTACCCAACGAGTTGGATAGCTAAAACCAGTTATTGTCACTACTTCACCTTTTGAGGTTGTGTGAGTGATTGATGCTACTTTTTTATCATATAAATACACATTTTGGGGTAATTGTAGTTGGAAACTTTGCTCAAAGTCATGATTCCCTTGACTAAGATAGACTGGAATCCCTGCTTCTTCTAATCGGCTAAATTGCTGATTCACAAAGACTAATTCTTTAATATGTTGCTGACTGGAATCATATAAATCCCCCGCAATAATCACAAAATCAACCTGCTCGTTAATAGCGGTTGTGATGACCGTCTCAAATGCCTCGTAACTAGCTTCCATAGCTTTCTTGGCCATTTGCTTATTCTTAGTTCCTAAGCCTACAAATGGCGTGCCTAAGTGATTATCCGCTGTATGGATAAATCTAACCATGTTCTTCACCTCTTCTCAAAAAAATAAGGAGCCCATGCACTAGGGCACACGCTCCTTACTTAACTATCTCATTCACTTTATTTTTGTGCATACATTTCTTGTAATGGTTTAGTAATAATTTGATTAATTTCTTGAACAACCATATTTAACATTTGTTCTGCAGTCATTAACTCTTTCACTAATTCGTTTTCACTAGCACGTTGACCTAAGCCTTGTGCATGAGCGATATCTTCTTCAGTAATTTCTTGGCCACTCATTTGTTTTTGTTGTAATACGACATTGATTTGACGGAATTCGTCTAATAATGCTTTTGCTTCTTCATCAGCTTCAATATTCGCCAAGCATTCTGTCACTTTTTTGTATTGATCTAACTCACGTAGTTCACGTTCTAATTGGTTTGCTGTATCATAAATATTCATTCTATCGCTCCTAACAATTATTTTTTACACTTATTATATTACCATATTTTAAGCTTATTAGCTATGTTATTATTGAATTCCCTTTAAGAAACCTTTTCCCCAATCTTTCACATCTTGCCATAATTGTTGCCCTTTTTCTCCTAATTCCTCAAGAGCCTTATCAAGATGCTGTTGTAATTCTGGAGTTTTCTCATTGGATGCTGCTTTTACTGTAAAATCAGTTCCCGGAGTATTCGGTAAAAGATTATTCATCTCAGTTTGGAATAATGGCCCAATCCCTTCACGACTACTTGCATTTAATAAATGACTACTTGGATCATCAAAGCCCATCCAAGTTGCAACAACGACATCTGGTGTATACCCAACCATCCATTGATTACGAGAACCATCTTCACCATTCACACTTTCTGTTGTCCCTGATTTACCAGCGATTTGATAATTATATGGCGCAATATGAGCACTACCTCCACCTGGTGCAAAGACAGCTAATAACATTTGGGTCATCTCATTAGCGACTTTTTCAGTAGTCACACGATTAGTTTTAGGGGTTTGATTATCCACCACAATCGCACCGGTAGCATCAACAATTTTCACCACTAGTCTTGCTTGCGCACGAATTCCTTCATTAGCAAAAGTGGTATAAGCGGAAGCAATGTCAATTGGAGCTACCCCTTGTGTTAACCCTCCTAAAGCTATTCCTAAATAATTGTCATCTGGAACAGTTTGAATACCAAATTGGTGAACTTTATCAATGCCTTTTTGTAAACCTAATTGATCTAATAACCAAACGGCTGGGGCATTCCAACTCATACTTAAAGCTTCTGTCATCGTTACCTCACCTTGATATTGGTGATTCCAGTTCTCAGGCGTATAATTATCTTTACCATATGAACGTAATTCATCTACTAATAAAGAATCTGGTGTATACCCTTCTTCTAAAGCCAACGTATAAACAGCTAATGGCTTAAAGGTTGAAGCAGGCTGTGCTTTTAATTGTGTTGCGCGGTTAAATCCTCTAAAGGTATGGTTCTCTTCAATACGTCCTCCTACTAAGCCTAATACATTACCATTTTCTGGATTCAAGGCTATTGATCCGGCTTGTGCTTTAGTACCATCTGTTGCTTGTGGGAATAAAGAGCCATCTTTGAAAGTACGTTGCATGCTTGACTGGATTAGTTGATCCATTCCTGTATAAATTTTATAGCCTTTATTCAATAAATCATCCTCAGAAATACCATATTGAGTGGTAATTTCATTAATCACCGCATCAAAATAATAAGGATAACGATAATTACTATCAGAAACATAATTATTCGCTAATTGAATGGGTTCATTTTCAATTGTATCAGCTTCTGATTGCGCTAATTTCTCATTATTCACCATCAATTGCAAAACTGTAGCTCGACGATTAACAGTGGCTTCCATATTATCAATCGGATTGTAATAACTTGGTGCTTTTAAGGCTCCCGCTAAAATAGCTGCCTCACTAATAGATAACTGACTAGCAGGTTTCCCAAAATAACGATTTGCTGCATTTTCAATTCCATATGCACCATTCCCAAAGTAAACATTATTTAAATACATTTCTAAAATTTCATCTTTAGTATAACGCTTTTCTAATTCAAAACTTAAAAATAATTCTTTGGCCTTTCTCATTAAATTTTGGTCTAAGGTTAAGAAGACATTTTTAGCTAATTGTTGCGTAATTGTGCTTCCTCCACCAACCGGCTTACCAAAGTGTGTCACAACACCCACTAAGGCTCTAGCTAACCCAATTGGATCAATTCCGGGATGTTTGTAAAACCTCTTATCCTCTGTTGACAGTAAGGCATTTACCATATTGGGAGAAATTTCTTCTAATGATACAAATTTTCCTTTACTAATATTTAAATTACCAGCTAAGTCGCCATCTTTATCATAGATAAGTGTTTCTTGTTGTAAGCCAGCTTTCAATCCACTGACATCCGTTGTTTTGGCAGTATATACAAGAAATACCGTAAAAAAACTAATCCATGTCATGATGATTGCTAATAATAATTTAGTGATGTGGTATTTGCGCCACTGTTGTAAAAATTGCGCTATCGCTTGATTATCTTTTAATCTATTATTTGGCCACTTAGGATTTTTTTCATGTCTTTTAGTTCTTGTATATGGATGATTATCATAATCTTTCATAATTTTCTCCTTTTTACTGATATCAATCATTTTTTGAGCAAAGATAATAAGTTCATTAGCTTATTACTTTACTTTTTTGTATGTTGACTGTACCATAATTTACGTAAATATGCCAAGAAATCTCTTAGGCTTTTTGCAAAACAAGATTCCTTGGCACAATCCCTTCTATTTGATACAATAACTAGTAAGAAGTAATTCCTTTATTAGCACTGCTCATAATAGATAGCATTTGCTGATTAGAAAGCCTTGTCTTCCAAACAGAAAGAACATGTCCTAAAGAACAACTCTATAAACTGTCTATAGCCGATAAGTCACCTATCTTTACTACTACGATCATCACTGTTATGAGATAGGCTCTTTACTAGAAAATCTTAATAGCTATCCAAAGCAAGCACGACAAAGGTTTAGCTTCAAATGTCGTTAAAAAGGTTTAGCTTCAAATGTCGTTAAAAAGGTTTAGCTTCAAATGTCGTTAAAAAAGGTATTATTTCCCTAATGTCACCCTATTCACTTTTATAGTAGGGTAAGTGCTCCCCAAAACTAATACACTTGGTATTTGGCAGATGATCTTATGTTTCATTAATCGTCATTCATAAATAACGCAATCAGCACCGAATACTATCTTCGCGTGTCGTTCATACAAAAGCAGTAAAAATTCACCATTATTTATAAAAAAGTCTATAACATCATCATTTTTTAATCTATTTATTAGTAAATTCATATGTGAAAAAATTCGGATATCATGCTATTATTAGTATTAAAGAACTTTTTAAATAACTGTTGTATAATTTACTTGCAGAAAGGATTTTGATTTTTATTATGACTACTAGAAAAAATATGAATTCAATCGAGCAGTTGCACCATGAGCCAGTATTTTCTTGCTTATCTGATGAAGAGTTCCAACGTATCGCTTCACATATCTTTTTAAGAAAATACAAAAAAGGTCAAATCCTCTTTTACGAAGGTGATAGACGTGATCGTGTATTTTATTTACAGGACGGTCTAATTCGTTTAGAAAAAAATGACCCTTCCGCAAATTTCTGTTACATAGATTATGTAAAACACAATACCTTCTTCCCATATGGTGGTTTGTTTACAGATGAATCTTATGCTTATACCGCTTATGCAGCAACTAATATTACGATTTATTATGTACCAGCGAATATTTTTGAAGAAGTTGTTTTAGGTAATAAACAGCAATTATTATTTATTTATAAAAACTTATCTCGTGTGTTATCTTATCATGAGATTCGTATTAGAAATACTATTACACCTAGTGCTTCGGAACGCATTGTCCAAGCTTTAGCTATTTGGATGATTGACTTAGCAGAGGAAAATGCAGATGGTAGCATGACTATCCCCTACCCATTAACCATTATTGAATTAGCAAAAATGAGTGGTACCACTCGTGAAACGGCCGGCACAGTCGTTAAAAGCTTAAAAGAAGACGGTTTTATTAAATATGAGCGTAAAAAGTTCACATTTGTTGATGTGGATCATTTTAAAGCTTATCTATCTTAATGAATCAATAATGAGATAGCGACTAGTAGTTTCGACTACTAGTTTTTTTGTATACTATTTTCCACGGATTAAAAGACTCATAAAGTTAATGCTTAGGAGATTTATTGGCTATATTTTTAATAAAATAAAAAATCACCCTCATTATGATATGAAGGTGATTTTTTGAATTATTTTGTTGATTGTCGTTGTTCCATACGGTATGGTAATGTAATTTCATTTTGAGCAATTTCTTCTTTAAGCATAATTTTAGTTAATAAACGCATTGAAACTGCACCGATATCATATAATGGTGGTGCAATTGATGTTAAACATGGGCGTGTTAATTGCGTTAATTTTGAATTATTACTTGTAATGATTTCAAAATCTTCTGGTATTGAAACACCTTGATCTTTTAAGGCATTAACCATTCCAACAGCTACTTCATCATCGACTACTACAGCTGCTGTATTGTCTGCTGCTAATAATTTTTCAATAACATGTTCACCAGCTTTATAAGTTAATGGAATTTCATATACATTTTTTTCATTATATGTTATTCCAGCTTTTTCTAAGGCTGCACGATATCCTTGTAAACGTAAGTCATTAAAGGCTGTATTTTTTAATGTTCCTGTAATGAAAGCAATATTGTTATGCCCATTAGCAATAATAATATCTGTAGCTTCTTGAGTTGCTGTTTTGTAATCAATATTAACAGAAGCAATCTCATGTGATGAATCCATAGTACCTGCTAAAACAACCGGTGTGTTCGAACGCAACATTGCATCATATAATTCATCAGTAATTGTTGTTCCCATATAAATAATTCCATCAACTTGTTTTGATAACAAATTATTTAAAACTTTTACTTCTTGATTGGTACTTTGATCTGAATTAGCCAAAATAATATTATATTTGTACATTGTTGCAATATCGTCAATCCCACGAGCTAAACTTGAAAAATATAGATTAGTGACATCAGGAATAATTACCCCTACAGTTGTTGTTCTTTTGCTTGCTAGCCCTCGAGCTACTGCATTAGGTCGATAATCCAACCGGTCGATAACCTCTAATACTTTTTTCTTTGTTGTCTCTTTCACATTTTGATTTTCATTTACAACACGTGATACAGTTGCCATTGATACCCCAGCTTCACGGGCAACATCGTAAATTGTAACAGTTTGTTTCTCCATTTTTTCCACTCCTAAACACTTTTTATTTACATACACTAATCAATAGTTTTCCTATGTTATCATTATTAAATGTAGCACGTTAACATTCTCATTGCAAGCGTTTTACATATCTTTTTCAAAATTACTTTTCATTTTCTTTCATCGCCTTTATTATTTTATGATACACTAATATAAGATAATCATTAGGAGGAATTTTTATGAACAAATTAACCCGCTTAAACACTTTTTTAAGTGACCAACAATTAGATATTGCTTTTATTCAAGATCCAGCAACGATTCGATTCTTCACGAATTATAGTACTGACCCACATGAACGTGTTGTGAGCTTAGTCGTTGCTCCTGATAAGACTCCTTTACTATTTGTGCCTTCCTTAGAAGCAAAAATGGCGAAAGAAGCAGAACCAAACTTTACCATTGTTTCTTATCAAGATCACGAAAATCCCTATCAATTATTAACAGAGGCTATTATTCGTGAATTTAACACACCAAAAACTTGCGCTATCGAGAAAAAATATGTCACACTTTTCACTGCCGAACAATTAAAAATCTTTTTACCTGAATTAGTTTTTGCAACAGATTTAACTGATTTTGTTAATATGGAACGCATTATTAAAACGCCTGAACAAATTGCATTATTAAAAGAATCAGGAAAATTTGCTGATTTAGCGATGAAAGTCGGTGTTGACAGTTTACAGGTTGGCATTTCAGAAGTTGAAGTTGTTGCTAAAATCGAATATGAAATGAAAAAAGTTGGTATCTCACATATGAGCTTTGACACAATGGTCTTGTTCGGTGATCATGCTGCGGACCCTCATGGTGAACCAGGAACTCGTACATTAAAAGAAAATGAATTAGTCTTATTTGATTTAGGGACTATGTATAAAGGTTATGCAAGCGATATGACTCGTACTGTTTATTTTGGCCATGAGATTAAAGCGTTCGACCAAGAAATTCATCAAATTGTGCAGGAAGCTCATGATTTAGCAATGAAAGCTGTCAAACCAGGAATGACTGCTGAACAAATTGATGCCATTGCTCGAACTCATATTGAAAAAGCAGGTTATGGCGACTACTTTATCCACCGTCTAGGACATGGGATTGGTCAAAGTTGCCATGAGTTCCCTTCTATTATGTCTGGTAATACCTTAGTCTTACAAGAAGGCATGTGCTTTTCAATTGAACCAGGTATTTATATTCCTGGAAAAGTTGGTGTCCGTGTGGAAGATTGCGTTGTTGTAACCAAAGATGGCTGTATCTCATTTACCAATGCGCCAAGTTATACCGCTTAGTCCATGTACTATTCATTAACATTTTTATTATTTTACTATTAATCATTATATCTTTTAGGAAGTATTATTATTAATACTTCCCTTTTTTTTTGATTATACATAATTTTTACGAACATTCCTACTAAAATAACCATATTTTTTACATTTTTTTATTTTATCCATATTTCTTTAGTTTTTTGATTATTTTTATACTTTTCTTATTTTTACACATTTATTTACTTCATTATTCCTTGCGAACACAAAAAAACTACCTAGCTATATACTAGATAGTTTTTGTAGTTCATTATGATTTATTAGATAGCCCAATCACCATTACGGAAGATTGGTACCACTGAACCGTCTTCACGGATACCATCAACATCCATATTTTTAGAACCAATCATGAAGTCCACGTGTACGTCTGAACGGTTTAAGCCAGCTTCTTTTAATTGTTCTTCTGTTTCAAAGTCAGCTCCACCTTGAACACTTGTTGCGTATGCAGAACCGATTGCAATGTGGTTTGATGCATTTTCATCGTATAAAGTGTTAAAGAATGTGATACCTGATTGTGAAATTGGAGATGGGTCTGGAACTAAGGCTACTTCACCTAATCCACGAGCTCCCATATTGTCGGCTACTAAGTTTTTGATGACTTCATCGCCTTTTTCTGCTGAAATATCAACGATTTGACCATCTTTAAAGGTTGCTTTAATGCCTTCGATGATGTTACCGTTTAAGCTTAATGGTTTTGTGCTTGTTACATAACCTTCTGCTTTACGGAAATCTGGTGCAGAAAATACTTCTTCTGTAGGCATGTTAGCAATAAAGTGTTCGCCTTGTGCATTGATACTGCCAGCACTTTCCCATACATGGTTTTTAGGCATTCCTAGAGTCATATCTGTTCCTGGTGCAGTGTAGTGTAATGCTACAAATTGTTCTTTATTTAAAATGCTTGCTTTAGCATCTAACTTTTCTTCGTGAGCTTTCCATGCTGCTACTGGATCTTCTTCGTAAACGCGGCAAGTTTTGAAGATTTGATCCCATAATAAATCAACTGCTTCTTCATCAGTTGCTGCATTTGGGAATACTTTTTTAGCCCAAGCTGTTCCGGCTGCTGCTGCAACTGTCCAGCTCACTTTATTTGATTGTGTAGCTGTACGCATTGGTTTCATTGCTATGCTTGTTGCACGTGAAACGTTTGAGATTTTAGTTGGGTCAACTCCATTTAATGCATCTGGATCTGCTGAACGTACGCTTAAACGACTTGCTTTATTATCTAACATATAGTGCATTTCTTGAATTTTGTATTCTGGAACATTCATTAAACGTTCTTCTGACATATTCATTAAACGTTCACGAGAACAGAAATCATCAGTCCATTGAACCATAACTTCCGCTGCACCTAATGCGTAAGCTTCTTTTACGATTAAACGAGCTAATTCTGCTTGGTCAACATCAACTGTTACTACTAATGTATGTCCTGGTTGTACATTTAAGCCATTTGATACTAATAATTTAGCATATTTTTCTAGATTTTTTTCAAAGTTTGGTAATACCATCTTTTCAAATCCCCCTTCTTATTTACCAAATAATTGTAGCATATTATTGAGATTTTTTAAACATCGAGCGCTTAAGTATAGAAAAAAGCTTAATACCAGCCTACTTTTAGACCATACTAAGCTTTTTGTTTGGGTTATAGAAGAGTTTGTTCATCTAAATCAACTAACAACTGATATAGACTAGTCGTCGTTAAAAGGGATTTTTCCTCTTGTTTAAAGTCCCTAACAATTTTCCCACGATGTAAGACGATTAAGCGATTGCCATATTCTAGGGCATCTTGTAAATTATGCGTAATCATCATCGCTGTTAAGTTTTCTTGTTCGATTTTTTCTTTGGTTAGTTTCATAATTGTTCGTTCAGTTTTTGGGTCTAAAGCGGCAGTATGCTCATCTAATAAGAGTAATTCTGGTTTTTGCAGAGTGGCCATTAATAAAGCAATTGCCTGTCTTTGTCCCCCTGATAGTAAGCCCATTTCTGTTGTTAGTCGCTCTTCTAAGCCGAGATTCATTTGTTTGAGGCTATCTTTAAAGAGTTCCACATCAGCTTTTTTACTAGCTTTACGTAATGTGCGGCGTTTGCCTCGTCTTAAAGCTAGCGCCATATTTTCCTCTACAGTCATACGAGGTGCCGTTCCGTCTAGAGGATTTTGGTAGACACGACTAATTAGTTTGGCTCGTTTTGCTTCTGATAATTTTGTGACATCAGTATCGCCAATTATGATTTGCCCTTGATCAATTGGAAAGCTACCAGCAATCGCGTTTAAAAAGGTTGATTTCCCAGCACCATTGCCACCAACAATCGTGATAAAGTCACCCTTTTCAATTGTTAGACTAACTGATTTTAGTGCTTGGTGTTCGCGGTTAGTATGTGGAAAAAATATTTTGCTAATATTATTAATAGTAATCATCTACTCATCCCCCTGGCATTTTGAAACTAGTGTGAAACCTTTTTTAATTTGTGGAATTGATAAACACAGAGCTACCATCATTGCTGATAATAATTTAAAATCATTTGGACTAATAATTTCTAATTTTAAGACTGCTACAACTAATAAACGATAAATAATTGATCCAAAAACAATACAAATTAATCGCTCAGTAAAGCTCACATCTAAAAAGATAACTTCCCCAATAATAATCGCTGCCAAAGCAATTACAATCGTGCCAATTCCGCTATTCACATCACTAAAACCATTATATTGCGCTAAAACAGCCCCCGCCAAAGCAATCAAACTATTCGATACCATCAAGCCAAAAACCATCATCTTATTAGTAGAAATTCCTAAAGAAATCGCCATCTTCGGATTATCCCCCGTAGCAATTAACGCCTGACCCCATTCCGTCTTAAAAAACCAGACCATTACAACTATTAATAATGCCACTAATATGAAGCCCACTAATAATACATCATAATATTTCGGTAAATTAAATTGCGCCAAATCACTAAAAATCGTTTCATAGTTCAATAAACTCAAATTCGGACGCTGCATTATCTTCAAATTAACCGACATTAAAGCGGTCATCGTTAAAATACCCGCCAATAAACTTGGTATCTTACAGACAGTCATTAAAAAGCCCGTCACAGCACCAGCTATCCCACCTGCTATCATCGCCAAAAAAATGGCCATCACCGGATTGACACCTTGTTGCATCGCCACCACACAAACAGCTCCCCCCAACGGATAACAGCCTTCTGTTGTCATATCTGCAATATTTAAAATACGAAAACTAATAAATAACCCTAAAGATAATATTCCCCATAATACTCCTTGTGAAATTGCCGAAATAATTAATTCCATCTACTCACGTCCTTTCTCCATTTGCATTTCATCAACTGTAATGGCTTCTGCTTTGATTGCTGTTGGAATCTCTAGTCCTAATTGCTTAGCTTTTGCCTCATTCAAATAAACCACACCTTGATTGGCTAATACAACTGGCATCTGACTCGGCTCATCTCCTTGTAAAATATCAACCACCATCTGACTAGTTGCTAAGCCAATCTGATATTGATCCACACCAACCGCTAAGACACCACCATCTTTGACCATCGTATCTGATGAAGGGAAGACTGGAATCCCATATGCATCAGTGACTTGAGTAACAATCGACATCGAACTTGCTAAAACATTATCAATCGGAATAAACAAACAATCCACTTGAGCTACCAAATTTTCAGTAACTTGCTGAATATCATTCGAATTGAAGATACTCGCTTCCTTAACTACCAAACCTGCTTCTAATGCTAATTTTTTAGCTTCATCCGCTTGTTTCACAGCATTATCCTCACTAGAAGTATACAAAATCCCCATACTTACCATATTAGGAAGCAACTCTTTCATCAAGCGTAACTGCTCAGCAATCGGCGTACGATCACTAACACCAGTTATATTCTTACCTGGAAGTTCTTCTGATTCAACCAACCCCGCCTCAACTGGATAAGTAATCCCCGCCATAACAATCGGTAGCTCCGTGGTCGTATTTGCTAAAGCTAAAGCTGAAGGTGTTGTAATGGCCACTAATAAATCATTCCCATCAGTCACTAATTTTTCGCTCATCGTCACAAGATTGCTTTGATCACCTTGAGCATTTTGTACATCAATCACTATATTTTCCTTTGCTTCACTAAATCCTTC
Source organism: Granulicatella balaenopterae (assembly GCF_900111135.1). Lineage (GTDB taxonomy): Bacteria > Bacillota > Bacilli > Lactobacillales > Aerococcaceae > Granulicatella > Granulicatella balaenopterae. The sequence goes on from NZ_FOGF01000010.1 coordinate 54,863, forward strand.
TAAAGCCAGACCATCCTCTAATCCTTGATAAATCTGATCCAAAGCTGGGTGACTTAATAATTGCAAGACACCTAAATGAATCGTTTGCTTTTTTTCTATATCGTTTTGAAAAGTCACTTCAGAATTCGCTTTGTGAGGTATCGTAAAAAAGCCAATAACTAACACCACCAATAACATCATCCCAAAGCCTCTTACTTTTATCGAACCATTTCTCATTACCATTTTCTCCTTTTATCGTTAGTTATAAAAAAAGAACCACAACTTATCTTAAAGTGTGGTTCATCGTACAAAAAAACCACGTAGACTTTATCTATTCTACGTGGTATATAATTTACGTCATTGCCACATAGATACATTCATGCAAAATGAAGGCTGTATCTATGAAAGACTTCAAAGAAAACAACCTGTACCTATTGGCTTTGCCAGCGCATATTCAATTGTATTTGAACGGCTTTTAATTCCATGATGTCGTCTCCTCTTCTCTCTTATTAATTCTATTATATTTTAAAACACGAAATTGTCAATAAGTTTTTTGTACCGCTTACATAAAAATAAAGATTGTATCATCGTTTTAATTACGATAAAATTATTCTTATACTATTTTTATGGAGGAAAATTAATGAAAAAATCATTAAAAGGAGTTGTTTTAACCTTAGCTGGTGCTATGGCTTGGGGACTATCCGGAACAAGTAGCCAATACTTAATGGCGACTTGCCATATTGACCCCGTTTGGCTAACATCACAAAGACTACTTGGCGGTGGAATTCTATTAAGTATCATTGGCTTCTATCAATGTCCTAAAAAAATGACAGGCATCTTAAAAAATAAAACAGATCGCATTCAATTACTAAAATTTGCAATTTTTGGATTATTATTCTCACAATTAACATATATTACAACTATTTCAAATACCAATGCCGGTACTGCGACTGTCTTACAATACCTATGTCCCGTCGTTATTATTTTTTATATGAGCTTAAAAAGCAAAACTTTACCTAGTGTCATTGAATTTTGCTCAATCGCTCTAGCCTTACTTGGTACATTTTTAATTACCACCCATGGAAACATCCATGAATTAGCCATCACACCAACAGGCTTAGCATGGGGCTTAACCTCAGCAATCGCCTATTCGCTGTATATGCTTTTACCAGAACAGTTAGTACGTAATTGGGGCAGTATTAGCGTCACAGGACTTGGTTTATTATTTGGGGGCATCGTCTTTTACGTAGGATCACAAGCTTGGCAATACCATATTAACTGGACACCAATGTTAATTATCGCATTAGTAGGTGGTGTCATTATTTCAGGAACAGTCTTAGCCTATACCCTATTTTTAAGTGGTATGATGCTTATTGGCCCCATCAAAAGCAGCTTAATCGCCTCAACTGAACCAATCTCAGCCGTCTTTTTCTCAGCACTATTACTTCATCAAGTATTTGGACTAATGGACATTTTAGGAATGGCATCCATTTTATCAGCCGTCATTCTCATCACCTTAAAAGATAGAATTTATTGGAAAAAGTTACATAAGAATACCTAATTTAGACAGATTTAAGATACATTATCTTGAATCTTTTTTTGTAGTCTAAGAATATGATTAGAATTTGAAAACGTTTTATAATTCGATTGTATTATCCGATTAATTGCGATAGAATACGTTGTAGAATAGTAATAAAGGAGATGTTTTTTTGAAAGAATCAACAAAAGGCGTTTTATTAACAATTGCTGGAGCAATAACATGGGGCTTATCTGGTACTTGTGGACAGTATTTAATGTCAGTTGGTAATGTCAATCCGATTTGGTTAACTTCCACACGAATGTTATGTGGAGGATTAATCTTATCTCTGATCGCTTTAAAAAAACGACCACAAAAATTTAAAGAATTAATGCACTCAAAAAGAGATTTACTGCAATTAACCATCTTTGGAATTTTTGGATTGTTATTCTCGCAATTAGCATATTTGATTACCATATCAAAAACTAATGCCGGAACAGCGACCGTTTTGCAATACTTATGTCCCATCATCATTATCTTTTACGCCAGTATTAAAAAAAGAAGTCTACCAACCAAAATTGAACTAGGCGCCATCGCTCTAGCAATCTTGGGGACTTTCCTATTAGCCACTCATGGTAGTATTCATGAATTAGCAATCACACCATCAGGACTAGCTTGGGGAATCACAACAGCATTTGCTTACTCATTATATATGATTTTACCTGATGAGTTAATCCACAAATGGGATAGCGTTACAATCACTGGATTAGGTCTTCTAATTGGAGGAATTGTTTGTACCCTTTTCTCAAGACCGTGGCAATACCAAGTAGTTTGGACGCCAATGGTTATCTTAACTTTATTCGGAATCATTTTTTTAGGGACAATCTTAGCCTTTACTTTATTCTTAAGTGGCATGATGATTATCGGTCCTGTCAATGGTAGTTTAATCGCATCCATTGAACCTATTTCAGCAGTTATTTTTGCTGTGACCATTATGGGTGAAAGTTTTGGTAAAATTGACGTTCTAGGAATTATCTTCATCATTATCGCCATCACTTTAATTACCTTAAAAGATAAGCTACATCTATCAGCTAAAACAAAACCTGCTAAAGAAGTAGAAGCTAATCTACAAACAGCTAAACAATTATCAAAAGCACCAATTTCACATTAACTAGAATAAATGATGTTGTTAAAGAAATCCTTTAATAGCATCATTTATTTTTTATACAAAAAAAGCATCTATTCCCTAATATAAAATAGTCTACAATTTTATACAATAAGGCAACAAATGCCGCGTAACATACTATTCAAAAATTTCTAAAAATAAAAAAACTAGCAACTGCTAGTTTTAATAAATGACCCGTACGGGAATCGAACCCGTGTTACCGCCGTGAAAGGGCGGTGTCTTAACCGCTTGACCAACGGGCCAGTATATTTTAAAGCGGGTGACGAGAATCGAACTCGCGACAACAGCTTGGAAGGCTGTAGTTTTACCACTAAACTACACCCGCAAAATTTAACGGTCCCGACGGGAATCGAACCCGCGATCTCCTGCGTGACAGGCAGGCATGTTAACCCCTACACCACGGAACCATAAAAAAAGCAAAAAAAAAAAGGAGGATAAGGGATTCGAACCCTTGCACGCTTTTACACGTCTGACGGTTTTCAAGACCGTTCCCTTCAGCCGGACTTGGGTAATCCTCCATAGCTTTATAAAAACAAAAAATAGCGGCGGAGGGAATCGAACCCACGACCTCCCGGGTATGAACCGGACGCTCTAGCCAGCTGAGCTACACCGCCAAACTATTAAAAATAAAAAATGGAGACTAGCGGGATCGAACCGCTGACCTCCTGCGTGCAAAGCAGGCGCTCTCCCATCTGAGCTAAGCCCCCATAAATCGGGAATACAGGAT
>NZ_FOGF01000070.1 GCF_900111135.1 Granulicatella balaenopterae
TTTATTATGGCTTCCACTTTTCCAACAATTCATTTTATATCCCTCAATAATGATTGTATCAAAAATATCTTGATACAACAATTCATCCCACGAAGCTAAAGCTTCGGAGATTTCTTGGTACTATTATTTAAATCTTCTGTAAGACCTCGAGACGACCCTATCCATTTATATGGCCCATTAGTTTGTCCGTAACTACCCTGTAACCACTCTTCTGAACCATCACCATTACCACCTGGTCTACCTGGCCATGCTCTTAGCATTCTTTCAGATTCATTTTTAGCAACAGATTCAGCTGCTAAAGCTGTTGGGGCTACTGTCGAAAATAAAACTCCTGATAGCAATCCTAATGCAATATATTTTTTTGTTTTCATAATGAATCAGCTTTCCTTTTATTTTATTCAATAATCATAAGTTAGTAATCTTTATCTTACACCTCCCAAAAGTAATTACTTTTATATTGACATAAATGGTGAAATTAAATTGACGCTAACAAAGAAACAGGGAGAAATTTTGATCATCATTCACCAATCACTATAAGAACGCCGTAGCAATCAAAACCATATTAACAAGAATAAAATTTCTAATGTTTTCATGCCTTGTTTTATTATTTACTTTACTATACTCAATGAATCCATAATCCATACACAGTAAACCAACTATCCAGCTTAGGTCATATTTGCTTGCGCTCAAAATCACATATATAATTATGATAAATATAATTAACCCTATATCTTTAATAATCTCTTTGTTTTTCAAAATATTCCACCTCGTATAATCTGTTTATCAAAAATAGGCTATCCATATACAAATTACTAATATGGTAAAATAAAAAATATCTATTCCTAGTTTTAATTGCCAACTTTTTTGAACATCCTCGTACATATTTAATTTTTCATAACTTAAAAATAAAATACACGGTAACAAATCTAATTTAGGGTTAATATCATAAACAAGATATGTCAAAACGATAGTATATATACCAGCTACAATAGTTCTTTTTGTCTTCATAATTAGTTACCATTTATAATAACTAGTATAAGTTTTTACATACCCAGTATAATCCGAATTTTTATATGTTGTAATTACCGTTTTCATGCATCTACCAGAAACATAAGTATTCGAGTTATAATAAGCACCTTCGTAACGATTTTTCCATATATTCTTTAGTAAAGTTTTAACTCCAAATATTTTAAGTATTCTTTTTAAGTTTTTTGATGTAGAAGGAGTTTTTGTAATAAAATACAATGATATCTCTGTTGTAATCTCTATTAAGCGTCGATCTCTATTATTTAAATCTTCTGTAAGACCTTGAGACGACCCTATCCATTTATACGGCCCATTAGTTTGTCCGTAACTACCCTGTAACCACTCTTCTGAACCATCACCATTACCACCTGGTCTACCTGGCCATGCTCTTAGCATTCTTTCAGATTCATTTTTAGCAACAGATTCAGCTGCTAAAGCTGTTGGGGTTACTGTCGAAAATAAAACTCCTGATAGCAATCCTAATGCAATATATTTTTTTATTTTCATAATGAATCACCTTTCCTTTTATTTTATTCAATAATCCTAAGTTAGTAATCTTTACCATACACCTCCCAATAGTTATTTAACTTATCATTATTTTTCAAATTCAGTATACATCATCTTTTCCCCTTTGAATCGTAATTGCCTGAAACGTCAAAAATTGTAGTGTTTTGCAAAAAATACCCCACAAAGCTAGATTTGTAAGTCTAACTTTGAGGGGGCATCTACCAAAGTGGTAATTTTTGATTGACAGAAGTGGTTAGTTTTATATTGCCACTAACACACGCTAGCGTTTCCTGTTTATTTTTTTTATTTGTTCATAAGTTACTCGGCAGCTATCTCCATTAGAAAAGTATACTACCTTTTCTTTAATATTTGTTGATTCAATTTTTTCAAAATTAACTAATAAAGAACGATTTACTTTAGTTAAACATTTATCTTTATCTAACTCATATATTTCAGAAATCGAACCATATATGCACTCGCGAAATCCTTCCCCAATGATTATTATTCCATGTGAGATATTCGAGTCTGTTTGAATTGCACATATATCTTTAAAAGGTATATTAACACCTTTGCGCCCGTTATAAGAATACGATAATATATTTTTTTTATTGCCTAAATTTCCTTTTCTTTTTTTGATTACATACTCTAACGCTTCATTAACACGTGCTGTAATAGCCTCTTGACCTATATCTTTGGCGATAAAATCATATGCCTCTATATGATTTTTAAAAATAAATGGCATCGCTTCTGACAATGTTGTCATAAAAACAATTGTAGTATTAGGATTATCTTCTCGAATCATTTTTGCTAACTGTACCCCATATTGTCTATCATTTTCAATTTCTAAATCTATAAAATATAAATCATACATACCTTCTTTTAATTCTTGTTGTTGACAATCTTCTTGACTCATAAACGCATCTATTTCAAATTTATAAGAATGGTTCATACCATACCTTAATATGCTATTTTCTAATTCTGATAAATGATATGGATTATCTTCAACAATAGCAATACTTATCATATTCATCACTCCTTTGTTCTAAATGATATAATTTGAGTAAAAGTATTTTGATTTATTTCTGTCTTTAATCCTAATGAATCTAGCTCCCAAACAAGTTGTTGTAAATTAACAAGACCTAACCCTTTGTGACCTATTTTTGTGGAATAACCTTTCTCCCAGATTTTATATCTTTTTTGCATAGTTGATGAATCATAAGTATTCTTAACACTTACGATAACTCTATCATTTTCCACTACTACGCCAACTACTATACTTGGATTATTCGTCATAACTGTTGCTTCAAATGCATTATCTAATACAATTGTTAAAATTCTTATAGTAGCCAAAAGTGGTACTTCTACTTCTGGAATACATTCTGTAACTTCCAATTTAAATGGAATCTTTTCATCTTTAGCTTGTAATATTTTTTGAGAAAATATGTTTCGAAAACCAACATTTTTAATATAACTAAGCTCAAAACCACTATAATCTTTTTGAGAAATATCATAATTCATCTGGCATAATGCTTCTTTATAAATTTGAGATATTTCTTCCATATTGTTCCTCCTTATAGCTGGTTCTAATGATCTTATGATACCGGCATAATCATGACGAAAACCACGAATTTCATCATATACTATTTCCAATTCATCTATTAACCGATTATATTGCATAAGTTCTTGTTCTTTTTGTTGCATGGCTTCCTTATGAGCATATTTCAATTGCTGATCCCGCAAATATAGCATTACTAATAAAGTAACAATGAAGATAGATAATGATGCGGTTACTTTAATTTCTAAATATTCAT
>NZ_FOGF01000053.1 GCF_900111135.1 Granulicatella balaenopterae
ATATCGTAACATAATAACTATTTATGCAATTAAAACAACAAAAAACATGCATTACTACACTCAGCTGATAATTATAGGAACTGTACTCACTTGAGCACTAAATTTTTTTAATGATGGAAATATACAATAAAAAAGTAAAAAAAGAAATCATACAGATAATACTGTATGATCTCTATTTCCACTCCATCAACCCTATTTGACAAAGAGCCTATATTTTTAATAGATTGAAGCAAGATTAATTGCTAAGAAAAACTAAAAAAGACGCCTTCACTAAGGAAAGCGCCTCTCTATATAGTAATAGTTATTAGCTATTGTGTTTCATTGTTGGGAATAATAATACATTACGAATTGATTGGCTATCTGTTAATAACATACATAGACGGTCAATACCGATACCTACACCACCAGTTGGGCATAAGCCATATTCTAAAGCTTCGATAAAGTCTTCATCATATGGGTGAGCTTCATCATTACCTGAATCTTTTTCTTCCACTTGTGCTAAGAAACGTTCACGTTGGTCGATTGGGTCAGTTAACTCAGTGAAACCATTTGCGTATTCGTTTTTACAAATGAAACATTCAAAACGGTCAGTAAAACGAGGATCTTCATCATTTTTACGAGCTAATGGAGATACTGCTACTGGGTGACCATAGATAAATGTTGGTTGAATTAATGTTTCTTCAACAAACTCTTCAAAGAATTCATTAACAACATGACCGAATGTTGCTGATTCATCAACTTCTACACCATGTTCTTTAGCGATTGCGCGAGCTTCTTCGTCTGACATTTGTTTCCAGAAGTCAACACCTTTAATTTCTTTAATAGCATCAACCATGTGCACACGTTTCCAAGGAGCTTTTAATTCAACAGTTTCGCCACCGTATTGAACAGTTGTTGTTCCTAATACTTGTTTAGCAGCGTATTCACATACACCTTCTGTTAAGTCCATTACATCTTGGTAATCTGTGTAAGCTGTATAGATTTCAATTGATGTAAATTCTGGGTTGTGAGTTGTGTCGATACCTTCATTACGGAATACACGTCCGATTTCATAAACACGTTCCATACCACCTACCACTAGACGTTTTAAGTGTAATTCTGGAGCGATACGCATATATAATTCCATATCTAATGCATTGTGATGAGTTGTAAATGGACGAGCATTAGCACCACCTGCTAATGTGTGTAATACAGGAGTTTCAACTTCTAAATAATCACGATCATCTAAATAGTGACGGATTTCACGGATAATTTTACTACGAGTAACAAAACGATCCATACTTTCACGGTTACTAATTAAGTCTAAGTAACGTTGACGGTATTGTTGTTCAACATTTGTTAATCCGTGATATTTGTCTGGTAATGGACGTAATGCTTTAGTTAAGTGGAAAAATTCTTTTGCTTTAACAGATACTTCACCTGTATTTGTAATCATTACTGTACCGATAACACCAACAATATCACCTAAGTCAGCTTTATCAAATAATTCATACGCTTCTTCTCCTACTGTATCTTTACGTACGTAGATTTGGATTTGGCCTTTTGTATCTTGTAAGTGTGCAAATCCCGCTTTACCTTTACCACGTTTTGTCATAATACGTCCAGCAATTTGAACAGTTACTGGTTCTTTATCTGCTAATGATTCTTTAGTTTCACCAGCAAATTGTTCTAAGATTTGTGTTGAATAATGAGTTTGTTTAAAACCAACACCAAATGGTTCTACGCCTTTTTCGCGCAATTGGTTCATTTTTTCACGACGAACTTGTAATTGGTCGTTTAGTGTTTCCATAGTTTCTACTTCTTTAGTCACTATTTTTTCCTCCTTTAGATTATGCAATGTATCTTATTATCAATATCTATGCTCATTTTCTTTCATTGTACCAATATTTTACAAAGAAATGAAGAGTATATATTACTTTTTTCTATAGTTCTACTATTTTAGATTCTCTTTCCAAATGTTTTTCAACAAATGCATCTAATAAGTTATGAACTTCGGCTACTGAACCAGCTTCATTAATGGCTACTTTTGTCTTAGCAGCACGTGGCACGCCTTTTAAGTAATATCCTGCAAGCTTACGGAATTCCTTATTAGCAATCTTTTCACCTTTTAAATTCATTAGGCGATCTAAGTGTAATTTGGCAATATCGATCTTTTCAGGAACTGTAATCTCTGGTAATAATTCATCTGTTTCTAAATAGTGAACAGTTTGTTTGATAAGCCAAGGATTCGCAAGAGATGCACGCCCAATCATAACTCCATCAACACCAGCGACTTCAATCATGCGTTTAGCATCTTCCGGCGTACGAACATCGCCATTCCCAATTAATGGAATATGTTTTAAGTTCTTTTTAACTTCCCCTAAGATTTCCCAATCTGCTTTTCCTTCATACATTTGTGTTCGTGTACGACCGTGCATCGCAACAGCTTTAGCACCAGCCCGTTCAGCTGCTAAAGCATTCTCAACCGCATATAAATGATCATCATCCCAACCTGTACGCATTTTAACAGTAACTGGTTTATCAACGGCATCAACTACGGCTGCCACCATTTCATAAATCTTATCAGGATCTAATAACCATTTTGCACCAGCTTCAGCTTTAATAACTTTATTAACTGGGCACCCCATATTAATATCAATAATCGCTGCGTCGGTATTTTCTGCAACATATTTGGCTGCATCAACTAAGGTTTCTTTATTTCCACCCATAATTTGGATACTTAATGGGTATTCATTTGGTTCAATATGTAACATATTTAATGTTTTTTCATTACGGAATTGAATCCCTTTATCACTTACCATTTCACATACTACTAAACCTGCACCAAATTCTTTTACGGTAACTCGAAATGCTGAGTTACTAATTCCAGCCATCGGTGCTACAACAACTGGATTGTCAATTTTGATATCTCCTATATTAAATGCCATATGTACTCCTTTAATGTGTTTTCTATAATGCGATTTATTTTATCATAAAACGAACTAAATAGTAAGAAATATGATTAAGATTGATACGATTATTTCATGGGAAGCGTATTTATCTCATATTAGATGGAACCTCTCACCTTAAAGTAATGAGTCGTTTATCGGGCATTAGCCGAAACACTTCGCCTTATATTCACTACTATACCAATATCACTGACCTTAACAACTCAAACCCACAATACTCCAGAATAAAAAAATGAAGTGATTCCTCACTTCATTAATGTTTCATTATATTAATTTAATACTTTAATTGTAATTGTACGACGACCAAATTGGTTCATCGCTTGAATACTTGTCATATGAATATCAATACGGTTCCCTTTAATAGCTCCACCTGTATCAGCTGCACGATAAACGCCATATCCTGGAATTTCAACTAAAGTGCCTAATGGAATAACTGATGGGTCAACTGCAATAATATTTGGCTCATTCGCTAAATTAGTTCCATCTGCTGTATATGATGATAAGCCAGCTTCTTGATAAGAATATGCTGAAGCTTCAACGGTTAATTCATAACCTGATTGTTGTACTGGTTGTGGTGCTACTTCTTCTACTACTTCTTCTGCTACTGGTTCTTCTACTTCTTCTTCTGCTACTGGTTCTTCTACTTCTTCTTCTGCTACTGGTTCTTCTACTTCTTCTGCTGCTGGTTTGTTTGGGTCAATTGCAACAATGGTTTGATTTCCAATTAATGTTAAATCCATACCTGCATAAATCATATTTGCTTGTTCAATATTATTTAATTGTTGTAATGCTTGTAATGGCATCCCTGAAGCAAGTGATACGATTGATAAGGTATCTCCCCATTGAACGGTATAATGCATTTCACCATTATCGTCTACTTCTACTTCTTTTTGTACATCTTCAACTGTACGGGCATTCCATTCTTTAGCAATAACTTCTATATTTTGTTCTACTGTATATCCTACAAAACTTAACGTCGCCACAAATACTAAAAACATATTTTTAATTTTCACGCGTTCCAATCCTTTCTTTACTTTCCGAAAAATTCTGAAAGCTGATTCGTTCTTGTTTTTTTAATGGCCGACCGAATCTCATCGACAAAATGTATCCTAACATGAATGATTCGATTTGTGGGGATTTTGACCGTTTTGTTAACTGCCTTTAATAGAACTGACTTGTTATATTAAAAATATTACAAAAAAACACGAATATCTGTTCGTTTGTAATATAAATATGATAAAGATTTCCTCCTAACTATAACTAAAAATTCCTGAAAAATAGCAGATTGTTCCTTGACACTTGAATAGTTGCTCAATTATAATATAAGTAACAATTGAATACTTATTCAATTGTTGTATTATACTATTTTTTAGGGGGACATAATCATGAAAAAGAAATTTAAATTAACAAATGTAGACTGTGCTAATTGCGCACAAAAAATGGAAGACTCTATTAATAAAATCCCAGGTGTAGAAAAAGCAAGAGTTAGCTTCATGATGCAAAAATTAACCGTAGAAGCCGATGAAGAAAAATTCGATGATATTATGACGCAAGCCACAGCTATTTGTAAAGCTATCGAACCAGACTGTTCACTAATTATCCATTAAAGGAGTTGGGAATATGTTTAAAAACAAAAAAACACCATTAAAACTAGGTAGTTCATTACTATGCTTATTATTAGGATTACTATTACCAATCAGTACAAGTATACAGATTCTCCTATTTTTATTATCTTATATTATTGTAGCTCATGATGTTTTAAGAAAAGCTATTCTACATATTTACTACGGACAAATGCTTGATGAAAACTTTTTAATGGCGATTGCTTCTATTGCTGCACTAAGTATTGGTCAATTTTCGGAAGGTATTATGGTTATGTGGCTTTATCAAGTCGGGGAAGCTTTCCAGTCATATGCTGTTAATAAATCCCGTAACTCAATCTCAACTTTAATGAATCTTTACCCAGACACTGCCAATTTAGTAACATCAAATGGTATTGAAGTGGTTGATCCAGATGATTTAGCAATTGGGGATATCATCTTAGTGAAGCCTGGTGAAAAAATTCCAGTTGACGGAATTGTCATTGAAGGAACTAGTCTAATTGATACCGCTGCTCTAACTGGTGAATCTATTCCACGTGCTGTAAAAGTTAGCCAAGAAATCTATAGTGGTTGTATTAACCAAGATGGCTTGCTAAAAATCGAAGTAACAAAAGAATTAGATGACTCAATGGTTACAAAAATTATTGAATTAGTAGAAGATGCTGGTGATAAAAAAGCCAAAACTGAAAACTTTATCACAACATTCGCTCGGTACTACACTCCATTAGTTGTAGGCGCTGCAGTACTTTTAGCTATTATCCCACCATTAGTAAGTAAAGATGCTACATTTTCTGATTATTTATATCGCGCAGCATCCTTTTTAGTTATCTCATGTCCTTGCGCCTTAGTCATTTCTGTACCATTAGGATTTTTTAGCGGAATTGGTGCAGCTTCAAAATTAGGCATCTTAATCAAAGGAAGTACCTATATAGAAGCTTTAGCAAAAATCAATACCATTGCCTTCGATAAAACAGGCACGCTAACAAAAGGTAATTTCAAGGTAACAACGATTCAATCTCTCACTACTAACGAACATGAACTATTAGAATATGCATCATATGCTGAATATTATTCAAACCATCCCATTGCTTGTTCTATTAAAAAAGCATTTGGAGAAGCAATTGATGAACAACGCATTACTAATACGAAAGAAATCGCTGGTCGTGGCATCAAAGCAACTATCGACCACAAAACAGTCTTCATTGGTAATCACACCTTAATGAAAGAACAAGGCTTAACCGTGGCTATTCCAGAAGAAGTTGGTACAATTGTTCACGTAGCGGTAGATCATAAATATTTAGGCTACCTAGTCATTTGTGACCAAATTAAACCAGAATCCCGTCAAGTTATCCGTGATTTAAAAGAAAACTGTCATCTAAAAGATACTGTCCTATTAACTGGTGATCAAGAAAAAATTGCACATTATGTGGCTAAGGAATTAGGCATCGATCAAGTCTATTCTGAATTATTACCACAAGAAAAAGTTACACAAGTAGAAAAATTATTATTAGCTAGTGATAAAGACCATACTGTCGCTTTCGTTGGTGATGGCATTAATGATGCGCCAGTCTTAACTCGTTGTGATATTGGTATCTCAATGGGCGGTTTAGGAAGTGATGCTGCTATTGAAGCTAGTGATATTGTCATTATGGATGATGATTTGAAAAAAATACCACTTGCCATTTCATTATGTAGACGTACCATGACAATCGTTAAACAAAATATTATTTTCGTCTTAGCAATCAAATTTGGCTTCTTAATACTAGGTGCATTCGGTATTTCAACAATGTGGGAAGCGGTCTTTGCAGATGTTGGGGTTAGCATTTTAGCGATTCTTAACTCAATGCGTGCCCTAAAATTTAAATAATAGTTTATAATATATATTAAAAGTAATATATCAAATAGAAAGTGAGGATTGACTGTGACCACATCTGAATCTTTAAATTATCATCATGATGCTTTAGCGGATTTCTTTAAATTAATGGGCGATCCCACTCGTTTGAAGCTATTAATTACCTTATTGGATGGTGAAGCTTGCGTGAGTGATTTATCCGACAAGTTAAATATGACTTTATCGGCCATTTCCCATCAACTGAAGCTATTAAAGCTAGCAAAAGTTGTTAAAGCTCGAAAAGAAGGTAAATCTGTTTATTACTCATTAGACGATGAGCATATTCATACAATACTATTAATGGCTTTAGAACACGTTAAGGAACGTACTTAAGCATCAAAAAAATCCAAGCAATGACTCATCATCATTACTTGGATTTTTTATTTCTTTATTATGACTTTTTGCGACGATCACGCTTCATTTGACTTGAACGTAATTGTCCACAAGCCGCTTCAATATCATGTCCGAATTCTTTACGAACTACACAATTAATTTTATTCTTTTTCAATACATCATAAAATGCTACAACACGTTTTTTACTACTTCTCTCATATTGATCATGCTCACGAACTTTATTATAAGGAATTAAGTTTACATAGGCTAATTTTTTCTTATCCTTTAATAAATCTACTAATTGTTGTGCATGCTCTACTGAATCATTCACTTCATGTAACATAATATACTCAAATGTAACACGACGATTGGTTTTACGAATATATTCATCAATCGCATCCATCACTTCTTCAATTGGGTATTTACGGTTGATACGCATAATTTTAGAACGTGTTTCATTATTTGGAGCATGAAGTGATAAAGCTAAATTCACTTGTAAGCCATTATCAGCGAATTCACGAATCTTAGGCGCTAAACCACTTGTTGAAACAGTAATATGACGGGCGCCAATAGCTAAACCTTTATCATTATTAACTACATGTAAGAAATTCATAATATTATCATAATTATCAAATGGTTCCCCAATCCCCATTACAACGATATGGCTAACACGGTCTCCTGGTTGGTCTTTATCTAATGTTCTTTGGACGTGCATAATTTGTGCAACAATCTCACCAGCTTGTAAGTCACGTTGTTTAGCAATAATACCACTCGCACAGAACGTACATCCAATATTACAACCAACTTGTGTAGTGACACATACTGATAAACCATACTCTTGTGGCATTAATACCGTCTCAATTAATAAACCATCATATAATTCAAATAAGAATTTACGAGTACCATCTGCTGATTTTTGTGCAATTTTTTCTGTTAAGACTGGGAAAGTAAAGTTTTCATCTAATACTTTTATTAAGTCTTTTGATAAATTTGTCATTTCACTAAAACTACCGACACGTTTGCGATATAACCAATCCCATACTTGACCAGCACGAAATTTCTTTTGACCATGTTCAATAAACCAAGCTTCTAAATCATCTTGGGTTAATCCATAAATAATTTGTTTGCCATCATACAATGTTTCTTCTTGTTTTCCAATTTTTCTTACCATTTTTAATTATTGCTCCATTCTTTATTTAAAGTAATTTGTTAACTCAGTCGGTTCGATACCACTTGCTAATAGAACCATTAATTTCATGCGTGCTTTTTGTCCAGATAAACCAGTTGTAAAAATTACACCCTCTTGCTTAAAGCGTTTGCCACCGCCTTCATAATCATATACATCTTGGGTTACCCCATTAAATGCACGTGATACAAAGACGACTGGTATGCCTGTTTGTAAACATTTTCTGACGCCTTGTACCGTTTTAGGCGGTAAATTCCCAGCCCCTAATGCCTCAATCACAAGCCCTTTTGCCCCTTTTTCTAAGACAGCCTCAATTAAGGTACTATCCATACCAGCATATGCTTTTAATAGATAGACTTTTGGCATATCTGTTTCTACTTCTAATTGATATTTTTCACAACGAATTAATTGTTGGAAATAAATCACATCATTCTTAGAAACTAAGCCAATTGGTCCAAATGTTGGTGTCTGGAAAGTGGCCAAATTAGTTGTATGGGTCTTAGTAACATAAGTAGCCGTATGAACTTCATCATTCATCACTACTAAAACCCCTTTATTCATCGAATCTTTACAAGCTGCCACAATTAACGCACTACGTAAATTTGCCAAACCGTCTGAACCTATCTCATTACTACTTCTCATAGCTCCAGTTAAGACAACCGGAATAGTATTTTTAATTGTTAATTCTAAAAAATAGGCGGTTTCTTCTAAAGTATCTGTCCCATGAGTAATAACAACCCCATCAAAGCCTTCTTCTTTTGCCAATAACACACGAGCTCTTAATATAAGCATCTCTTTTTCAGTAATATGAGGGGAAGGCAAATGAAATAGCTCCTCGCTAGTGATTTGACCAATATAATCAAATATATTCGCATTTTTACCTAATGGATTTTCACTAGTTGGTGCAACTTTACCAGTTAATTGGTTTTCACTCATTGAAATAGTTCCACCAGTATTAATAATTAGTAATTTTTTCATAATACCTCTCCTTCATCTTTTTTTCTAGCGGTTAAAAGCACTTCTAACCGTGACTTCTTCGCCAGTTTTTATTCGTTTAATATTCTCTTTATGTAACATAAGAACTAAACTATATAGCGCCAACACTATTGCAACGGGAATTGTTAAGCCAAAGTATATATCAGTCATTACTAAAAAACTAAGCCACAATACCAATGCACCAATAGCAATATAATTGATTATAAACGAAGCTAGGATTAAGACTATAATCCCTAACAATCCCATTCGCCAATCCAGTGCCAACATCATACCAATCACACTCGCCGTTCCTTTACCGCCACGAAAGCCTAAATAAAACGCAAAACATATGACCGATAATCACCATTGCACCGCATATGTATAATAATACCCACTTTTGCTGCAATAAGCCAAATAAAAGAATATATTCCTTCATCAAACAAATTGCTACAATAGCCTTTACAATATCTAATAGAGTTGCTAGTAAGCCTAATTTGAAGCCAAAATTGGAAACTGTATTTGACGCACCAGCATTTCCGCTGCCAAATGAACGAATATCTTTTTTCTTAGTATATTTCACTAATAAATATGACGATTGAAAACATCCCAATAAATAACCTACACTTATCGCAATAATTACTCCACTGTCAATATTTATTATATTCCTCTTTTCTTTAACTTTATTATCATACCATATTACATCACACAATTGAACTATCTCAAACTCAAACATTTTACCCAAACTCTAGAGAAGTCAAACATTTTACCCAAACGTTTTATAAATGTTTGAAATGCTAACAAATACAGCTATTCTTATAATAGAGTAGAGAGATAATCGCAAAGGACTATCTCCCTCTCATTGAACCGTACGTACGGGCCTCGTATACGGCTCTACAATTTATATTCCAACTTTACTTAGGTAATAATTTAAAGGATTGACCAATGCTGGTCGATTCTTTATTTTTGTTTCTAA
>NZ_FOGF01000006.1 GCF_900111135.1 Granulicatella balaenopterae
CTTTTCTATATATTTTTTTAGGGTTTCCTCACTTACATTTCCCACTGAACAAATAAAATATCCATCAGTCCAAAATGTTTTTTCTTTCCAAAAATGTTTTCTTAATAAGTGTGAATATTTTTTCCATATATTATATGTTGTATATGATTTTATTATCTTTACAAGATTTGATAAGTTTATATTCGGTCTTGTTTCAATCATATAGTGTATATGGTCTTTATCTGTTTCGACATATTTTATGACGACCTTATGTTTATTGTGATAATAACTTGATATCATCTGCTATACACTTATTTGATAGCAATCGTTTTCTATATTTACATACAAATATTTATTATGGCTTCCACTTTTCCAACAATTCATCCCACGAAGCTAAAGCTTCGGAGATTTCTTGTCAATAAATTTAAAACGCAAAATTTTCTCATTCATCCCAACTGTACTTTTTATTTATTTTACCTCCTTATTCCTGCAAACTCCACAGCGTGATAATGCTTTGGGTTGTTAGTTAAAAAATAGTATATATAATTTCAATAGTAATTCAGCTGCAAGTAAGCCCGCTAAAACCACCAAAGCCCAATACAACTTTTTCATTTGTTTTTCTTTTTTATCCAACTTCTATTCACCACCTTATTATCTTATAATGATGGTAAGGAGTTCACACCCTCCTTACCTCGAAACTACTATTTACTTGGTTGTGTCCTCGTTTTTAGTAGTTTTTACACTAAAATAAAGCTACCTAATAGATAGCCTTACATTAATACATTTTCAATGACCCACAGATTATTATGTTCGGATGATGACATCTTAGCTACATCCACATCAAAACTCATCTTGATGTATTCACATGTAGCTGCTTTAACGAATAGATAAGCTCTTGTGTTAGAACCACCGTAAATCGGACTGCTAGTTTCAGATGCTTCAAATTCACCATCAAGCTTAGCTAATTCTTCAAGTTTCAATTCATGGTAGCGTTCGATTGCTGATTTGTCAGTTTGTTGTGTATTACTTTCAAAACGTGCTTTAGCAAATAGATCTAATTCAAAATGACTGAATAACATTTCAAGCATACTATTCACACGTTCGTATTTCATGTTGTTTATGCTGCTCTTGCCTGTCTTAAAATCATTCCAACGAGAAACGCTAAAATTGTGCATCTTGTAGAATTCTGTATCGTATGTATATCTAATTGCTACTGTTTCTAAAATTAATTGTTGTAGTGCGTCCATTTTTGTTTCCTCCTTCTGATTTTAATTGAAAAATAGTATATACAAATCAAACATCGATTGAAGCGTTGTAACAATCGCTATAGCAATCATTATCCACATTATCGTTCTATCTTGTTTATCTTGTTTTTTCATGATATAGTGTGAGTAAAGAATGATAAGGGCGAGTGAGTTATCACTCACCCTTAACGCCAATATATTATTTAATATATTGTAATACTTTAATGATTAAGTCGATAATCATTTGAATTAGAGTTGCTAGACCTACCGCAATTGTTACTTTTTTGCTTAGTTGGTCTAGCTTTTCTTTTTTTCCATGATATAATATTCTCATAAGGGCGAGCGATTACTCGCCCTTATCAATACTAGATGAGATGTTTAACAATTAGTTCTATTAAATCGATTATTTTAATCAGCGCTTCTATTAATCCGATTAAAAGCCCGATTTTTACTGTTGTTAATTCAATCTCATCTTTTTTATTTTCTTTTTTCCTCAAACTTCATCATTGTTCTTCTAATACCTCTCTACGTTCTGCCACTAATTGAACAATTTCTTCTAAATCTTCTAAGGTTGCTGATTTTTTGATGAAATTTCTAGTAGTGGAACGTTTAACGATATAGTTCTTATATTCTCTGTTTTTAGCTTCCCATTTTTTAGAAGCTTTTTTCTGTGCTTCAGTTTGTGCCATTTTCTCACTCCTTATTTTTTATCATCCTTTTTACTATTAAGAACATAAATAAGCCATACGATAAAATTAGCTAATAATAGTTCTGGTACACCGATATCCATTGTATTCACCACCTATTTGTATTATAATGATGGTAAGGAGGTTGCGCCCTCCTTACCTCGAAACTACTATTTACTTGGTCGAGTCCTCGTTTTTAGTAGTTTTTTTCTTTTTGCAAACAATTTGTAAACAAAAATTAGTTTATTTTGTATCTTTCGAAAATTCAAAAAGACTCAAAAACTTGATTTATCAACATTTCAAGTCTTATCATCTGTCATAGATTTCCTTCAATACGATGCTAGAGGGATTTATAGTTGTTGTTATATCAACATTTCTAGTCGTTTTGTAAACAATTTGTAAACAAAAATATTTTTTATATAAAAATAGCCTGAGTCTTCAAATCGATTCAGGCTATTGTTTGTGTGTTTTGTGTTTTGGGTCTATTTTGTAGATTACGAAATATCCATCTTGATTGTAATACCCAAATATTCTAAAAGCTTTTTTATTTTCACCAAAATGGATAATATCTCTTTCTTCTCCGTGAACGAATTCCGTTTCTTTGACTTTACCTTTTGTTCTTAAAAATAAATTTTCTACTTTGCTAACTGTTAAATTTTTATATACTGTTTTTTTAATGAAGTCGTGAAATGGTTTTGATTTATTCAAATCTATAAATTCAAAACCATTAGCTAACTCACCTGTTAACGCAATTTTAAAAGGGACCTCATTTCTATTAGTTAATGGAGACCCCTTTCTACTTTCGTTGTTCGTTCTTGTTAACTTTTTCGAAACCATACTAATCTCCTATATAAATTGAAGAATAGTACTCCTTCATATCTTCCGCTTTGATTTTTACGTTACAATTATCGGTTTCTGCGTATCCTTGACGTGCATTTCTCCAAGGCGCTTCAATATGTGTTAGTGCTTCTAATTCATTTGCTGACTTATCTCCATAGGTTGCCCAAATTGAATATAGTAAATCTAAAACCTTATCACTAAATACTTCATCATTGTTTTTTCCCTGTGGAATATCTCTCCAACCAAATCCTTTATATTCTCGATATAATTCTGGTGATACTGGACCGTGTACCCACGCTTCAAATTCAGTGTCTGCAATCATTTTTTCAGAAAACAAAGCTTGCCCCCAAGCTTCAAAATAATACATTAATTTTTGTAATTTTTTCGGTGTCATTGCTTCTTGAGATAAAAACCATTGTGCAACTATTTTATATGAATATGATTTCATAACTCTCACTCCTTTAAGCTGATTATATATGTATTATCTATATAAGTAAAGATAAAGTAACGGTTCAAACTTATTTTTTGCATAAAAGAAAAAAGCCTACTATAATAGTAGGCTAAAAAAATTATTTTCTATAATGTTTAATTTCGGTTGCTAGTGCGCCCCAGTCGTTGAAATAGCACTGTTTTCCGCCAATAGTCAATGTTTCAGATTTAGCCATATAACCGCCCTTTTTTAGCCAGTACCAATTATCCTTATCATCTCTATACCACTGATTTTCTAACATATATCCGTCAGCATTAAATCTGAACCAATTGCCATTAATTTCTTTCCAGCTGTTTTTTGGATATGTACCGTCGCTAGACTCATACCACCAACCAGTATCATTTTTTTGCCATCCATTTTTCACGCTACCGCCTCCATTTTCATATTTTAACATTTCTTCTACAGTAGTACCTATGCTTTGATAATACGCAATTTGCTTAATAACATAATTTCTTAAATTCTCTAGTCCACCATGTAATTCTACCGAACGTTTTGGACAACTTGTGCTACTCATTTCTCTGTGGAACTTAATATTTGTTGGATTCGGTGTCATTTCATAAAAAGCCATATCTTCTGCCATTTGTCGTAACACCATATTTTCGTTTTCGATAAATTCTGCATCAGATACTTTTAACTGCTCGCAAACCTCGTACGAAATCGAATTGTTGTTATATCGTGGATTACCGCAAGCCCAAGCACGATTATAAGTGTCTTCAGCTCTTAAAATAGTATCACGATTAATGTAATAATGTGCGAAACCTTTATCAGATTCACCCGAATTATATCGCCCACGCAACCAACCTCGATAGCTTTCAGGTGTCATTGCTCCAGCATCGTTATGCAACACGAAATACGTCGGTTTAGTTGTTGGTCTTTTTCCTGCTATACCTTTAAAAATGCTATCATTAATAATTTTTACCATGATTATTCTCCTTTTTCTTTTTTGTCTTTTGATTCATCAACTTTAAAATTGTTAGTAAACTTTTTAAAAAGCGCCACATTCAACCCCATTTTTTCAGCATTTTCAAAGATGCTGGTAATTTCAAAGATTAAATATCCAATATACATTGTGTACAATAGCGCTACTCCTGTGTCGTTTGGCAACAAAATTGATACAGGAATAAAGAAAAACATTAACATCAATGATGTAATTTTTCGCAAGATGCCATTGATACCTTTACCGCTTTCAAATTTGATAGTTGGGTTCATTTTTGCTGCACAAAAACCTGTCCAAAAATCAATCATCATTGCCGTTGCAATTAGTCCTAAAATAAATAAAATCTCTCTATCTTGTGTCGCTACTAAACTTTTTAAAAATTCAAACATATTCATATATATCCCCTATCCTAAATTTTGGCTCATAAAAAAGGGACTAGTCCCACGCTAGCCCCCATTGATCTATTTTCGTTTTTTTGTTTATTCTTTTTCTTTTCCTGATTCTGTCTCTTCTAATTCAATTCCTAATAAATCTGCAACTGCTTCTTTTAGTTGTAAGCTTCCTCTTGGTGTTGGCACATCCTCAATAGTGTATTTTCCTTTTAAGATTGCTTTTGCCCATGCCATTACAATAATATTTGGCTCTTTTAATTTCATTTTTATTACTCCTTTTTCAATTAATTTTATTTTTAGCATAAAAAAATAGACATATAACATTGTTGTTATAGTCCAAACATCATACTTGTTATACTTGTGATTGCTTCCTCCACTAATTCCTTAGCTTCGTATTTACTAATCATTTCTTTTTTATCTCGTTCCATCTGAATGCGCAATTCTTCTTCTTTTGTCAATTCTTTTGGTGGTTCGGGTTCGATTTTAATTCCTTCTTCCCATTGCTGTGTGTTGCGGTTAAAAGTAGCGTTATACAGTCCATCAGCTGGACGTATTAAAGTTTGATTATCTTCTAATTCTTCACCGTTATAGTTATACACTACATAATAATCTAGTGTATTATCTTCTTTTAGCATGTAAACATATTCCATTTTTTACCTCCTTTTAAATTTTGTAAGAAATGCCGTCAAAGCATAGCCACTGAGTATTTATTTTACCACGTTTAGTAATTTCTCCACTAGGTTGGATACAGATTATACCAATTTCAAAATCACCTGTTATAACCGTAAAATACATTGGACTTTTAGGCGCAACGTGTTTAGGCAATGTAGCTATTGTTCCGCCCGGCAACATTGTGCTAGTATGTTTAATATTTCCTTTTAAAACCACTAATCCTGTATCATCTTTTGAAAATTGAAAATCTCCAAATTCACCGCCGTAATTTTGCCATCCGTTATTTAAAATAGGTTTTCCCCAAACATACTCAGTTGTGGCAAGTTTTTGCCATGATGTCCAATATCGTGCATCACAAAACACTCGTGTGAAAATCAAATTATCAATGTGAGTTGTGAACACTTGTTTGCACCATTTACTTGATAATTTAGCAATTTCTAAATAACCATTGTAACTTTTTCCGTTAATTTGAACGCCTGTAATATAATACAATCCTGTGCTTTTATAATTATCGATATTTTTATCGGTAGTTGTTTTGGTTATACCATTATCGGCTGTTAGTTTATACATTTGTGCCACAGACTTATCTGCCTTCTTATTCAAATTAGCCGTAACTCTACTATCTAAATCAGCAATAGATTGCTTAATTGTATTATCTACATTGTCTACATATGTTTTGCTAGATTTTAAATCAATTGCTTTTTGTAGTTTTGTTTCAGTTGCGGTAAGGTCACTTGTGGTTGCTAGCTCCACCCAATTCGTCCAACCGTGTTCTTTACCAATACGATAAAACATATTTTCTTCGTAATAATCTATGTAAATTTGCGTTGTAAGCTTACTATTATCACGTGTGAAAACCAGTAACCACCCAAGGCGGTGTGCTGGTAAATTTCCACCATTCCAAACATAATAAAACCCGTTTTCATATACATTATTTATATCTGCATCTTTGAGAATCTTCATATCTCCATTATCTCTAGTTAGTTTATACATTTGCGCCTTAGCAATATCTGCTTTTTTTCCTAAATCAATTGTAGTAGCTAAAATTTTCCAATTTCCCCAAACATTGTTAGTCATAACACGTGTGTAACATGCATTATTGTTAAAATTATCCATAGCAAATTGCGCACAATCATTACCTTCTCCACTAATCACTAACAGCAATCCCCATCTAATGTTGTTAGGTAACGTTCCTAAAGTTCCAGGTTGAATCTCTCTAAATTGCGTTAATTTTAATGTATCAATGTCTACGCCTTTAGTATTTAAAGTTTTACCACTATTTTGCGTTAATTTGTGCATCTGAGCAACTGATTTATCGGCCTTTTTGTTCAATTCTGTTTGCGTGTAATTTAAGTCAGCCTTGCCATTCCACTTTGTGCGTTCGCTGGACGTGATGTGTTTGTTGTTGTCGCTTTGATGTGCGCTAAATGCTTTGTTAACAACACCTACTGCATGTCCTGTCGCTGCTTTGATAACATTTGTACTATTTACATTATCATCTAGCTGTACAAGTCCTGTATCATTTGTTGTAGCTGTTTTAATGTCTACATTAATAGATACATCTTTTGAACCGTCAAAAAACGTTTTTCCTGTCGCTTTTCCACTTAATTCAATAGTACGTGCATTAGATAATTTTTTCGCTTTCTCAACCTCTATAATATTATCAATTTTTTTATCAATTTTTTTATTTGTCGCATCTTCAAATGCTAATAATTCGCTGTGAGTAGAATATATTTGCTCAGGATTTTCAAATTTAATTGTAACTTTTGCATTTTTGTCAATAGTTGTAGCAAAGTCATAATCACGATACACATTTCCTGCATTATTAGGTGGTATGACATCGCCATTCTCAGCCCAAGTATACATATACATAAATTCAGCGCCATTGCCCACTTTTGCAAAGATGCCAATCTCATTGATAGTTAACTCTGTATCAATTTCGGTATTGTCTAATCGTCCTAAAATTCTAAATGTGGGGCTCTCAGTATCTTCTAAAGTTTGCGTTGCAGCTGTTGCAGCTATCGTGTAAATCTCATTAGCAACATCTTTTGCATTTTCGATATTTGTTTTAATTCTACCATCACCTAAACTAAAGCGTGTAAAAGTAATTGTTTGCTTATTAGCAATTGCTGCACTGATATTGCTAGCACCAGCTGTTGTAATTACTGGTTGAATAAAATACGTCATTATTTTCCTCCTTTAAATTTAATAATTTTGTATGAATATGATGCAATTGCTGCTGTATACAATGTTTGCTGCATAGGTGCATCTATTACTAATTGAATTCCTAAATGCGCTGGTATTAATTGTCTAATATAATTGTTATATCTATTAAATTCAGCTTTAGGTATTGCACCTAAAAAACTAATAAATACTGTTGAATTACGCACTTTCACACGTGCTTGCACACCTGTGAAATTTTCAGTAATCTCTTCTAACGTTTCGCTTGATATCTTAACTTTACTAGTCAATACAGTAGTCAAATATCTTTTTCGTTCGTCTAAATCTTTTGTTTGTGGCTTAATATTTAAAGATTTTTCCCATCGCTCTACCCACTCAAGATTAGCATGCGGTATCATTATTAATTTTTTAGTATCATCAATCAATGATGTTATTAGTTCCAATTCGGGCGCTTCAGCTTCTAGCAAATCGATAATAGTATCATCTTTAATTTTTGGAATTGCTTCAAGCATTCTCTTTTTAACCTGCGACATTTAAAGTCACCTCATCTAATCGTGGTAAATCAGTATTAGATAATGTCAATGATGCATTTTGACCATTAATAAGTAAATCATCTACGTCAAGCACTCCATCAATACGATCTATAATAGTAGCTACTTTGTAAGTTCGTACTTCTTTTTCTTTAAAAGCTTCTAATTTTAAATAAGATTTCAAGTCATCTTCAGCTTGATCATTAATATAGTCAACGTCAGCATCTTCAGCAATTTTGATTGTGCATTCAATCGTGATTGCAAATCCTTGGACTGATGCGACTGTGACAAATGCGCCAATTGGGGCAACTCCTAAGCCGTGCCCTTTTGGTTCTGGATCAATAAAACGCTGGAATTTTTGGACTAATTCAGGACTTGCTTCATCCCCATCACTATCTACAATCGATAATTTAACTGTATTAGGACCATTCCAAAGTGATTCAACTAATACACCGCCAACCCCTTTGAATTCCTTAGCCCATGCTTTATATTGCGCTACATTACCATTTAATGTGGGTGTGTGGATATATTCGATTGTACGTTTACGCAATTGTTCATCTGTTTCTAAGTCCTCGCCTGGTACAATTACACGGCCAATTTCAGCGCCTTCAAAATTTTTAATAGCATCAATATTGATTAATTCACCTCGCACATAATTAGATGCCCGTCCTGGCTGTTCTGCTATCAAGTTGTAGTTTAGACCGCTTTTTCGTTCTAAAACTCTAAAATTTAACTTACTATCAATAACTGAAAAGCGGGTCCCTATCGGTATTTCTTGTTCAAATTCTGCAACACGTATTGCAGCTGTAGCTGGTAACCGTTCAACTCCAAATTGCCTGCATAATCTTGTTAGATATTCACCATAGCTGGTATCTAAAAAATTAATATCTTCATATGCTGTTAGCGCTGTGTACTGTATAGCTACTTCTTGAGCTGCTGGTGCTACTAAGTTATAAAGTATTGAGCCTTGGCGCTTATCGTATTTATCATCAAATCTATTGAGCATATCATCCAATATCTCTGTATATTCTTTGCCTTTTGTCATAAATTCACCTCCATATTAATTGTGCCTATAATCGTATCTACATCAAAGCGTATAAGCATGTTATCATCGATAATTTGCGCATAAAAATTATATATATTTTCGATGCGGTCATCTTCAAATAAGCATTCTTTTACACGTCTTTCAATGTCCAATCTTGCAAAGTCAGCATCACCACCTATCAACTCACTAAATTCAATACCGTACCTATGATCATAAATGCTATATTGATATCTTTCAGTGGTCAACATCCTTTCAATGCTTTGCTTCAATGCTTCTATGCCATCTATTTGCTTTAAGATATTATTTTCATCTAGTGTATGGCTTGGCTGCACTTCTTTTGTTTTCGTGTTTCTTATCACTTCTAAAAATTGTGTTTTTGGTGTGCTTATAATTGGTCACCTCTTTCATCTTCACGCTTATACAATACGGCTTTTTTATATAAAACATAATAAAAGCCCCCGCCGTCCTGGCGCACTAAATGGACTGTAAGCCCCTTATAATCATTTGTAAGCTTATCAGTCCACGTCAATGCGCACATGTCGCTATCAAGCGTTATATCGTTCTCAAGCTTAATTTTTAAAGGGTCAACTGATTCAATCACCCCTGTGGTCATTTTCGCAAATTGTCTATTTTCAATAAAATTACTAATAAACTTTTTTAAATTCGGTATAATATCTGTCATTATGATTCACCTGCTAAATATAGTTTAATTTCCATGGAATGCTTACCACTCTCAAAAGTATGCGTCGATTCGTCTATAATATACCAGCCCTTATTGCCTAATTCCTTACAATCAACATATACTGAATGCCCTGCTAAAAATGCTATATCACCTATATCACTTTTTAATGTTATTGTTTTTTTAGGCTGATTTTTCAACTTCAGCAACATATCACCCATCTGTTCAATTTGTGCTGAATTCATTTTTTCATCAACTTTTTTGTAATGTTGCAAAATACCCCATTTTTGTATATTTTTACTATCTTTGAAAATGTATACTTCACGTTTTTTAGTTTCTTTATTCTCTTGTACCAACTTGATAATATTTGAGCTATCTTCAATAGTGCCTTCAAAATCAAAGTCAGTTAAAAATGAACCATCGCCAATAATATATTGGATTGGTAGATTAGCTGGTGTATCGATTGTTAATTCTCCAAATTTATCCCATAGCACTAAAAAAATACCTGTTGCAACTAGAACCTCATCTAATACTTCTTGAATGATATCTAACGCCTTTTTATCTTCTTTCAATTGCGGCTTTAATTGATTACCTGGTGCATTGATAACACCTGTAGTCAAATCTAAGTCATTGCATATAGTAGTCACTATGTCGCTACAGCTTTTATTTTTACCTACAAAATTAATATTCTGTAACAAGTATTTTATTTGATCGTGGAAAGTTAATGTTATATGTCCATTTTTGCTGCGTTTCACTTTTGTTAAATAACCAAAAAACACCTCTTTATTATCTATTTTCATGGCTAACGGTGATCCGTATTGGTCACTTTTAAAGTCAATATCAGTTGTATTCAATTTAATTTCCAAAGACCATGCAGCACCTCGCATCATCGTTTTAAGTGATGCGCTGGTTGCTACGCTTGCAAGGTCCCAACCTGCACCTGTGTTGTTGTTCTGATAAAATAACTCCATCATGGTATTGTTAACACCTGCCCTGGATAGATAAGGTTAGGGTCTTTAATTTTATCTCTATTAGCATTAAAAATTTTAGGATATTGAGACCCACTGCCATAATTTCGCTGAGCAATAGCCCATAAAGTATCGCCTCTAACAACTGTATGCGTTTTATGATGTGGCGTTTGAGTTGTTGCTGTTCTTGGTGTCGGTTTATTGTTATTTGTCGGTTTAGGCTTATTGAAAATAACTTTCTGCTTTGTTATCTCAATTTTTTTCGCAACATGCTTCTTATATTCGGTAAATTTAATTAAATAAATAACGTCATTTTCATATCCCACCTTACTCGATAAATCAAAAGTTTCAATTAAAAATTTACTATTGATTGCAGCGCCTAATGGGCCACCTACCAACAATTGTACTGGTGTTCCATTTTTTTTCTTGTTTTCGATATTAGCTATAAAACTTTTAGGGTTAATATTTCCATGGCGCATGTATGATCCATCGCTAAAAGAACCAGGCACAAAGCTTGTAAATTCTATTGTTTTAAGTGTTGCACCAATATTGATAGGTATTTCGCCTGCTTCAATTATATTTACCGTTTCTAAATTTTGACTATTTCCAATTTTTATATTTTCGGGCATAACTGGAATTTTTAAGCCGTCAATAAAAATATTCATCCTTCCCCTCCTTTCTTAGATACCATCAGCACCATTGTTGATAGCATCTACAATTTTGGCATTTAAATCATCTAATGCATTAGCATATTGACTTTCATTTTTAATCTCTCCAATATTTGTCACGATTTTAGGCTCTAGCTTGATGAATTTCTGTTGATATTCCTGGTTAGCAACATCTTTGATTAATTTAATAACTTCATCGTCAATGGCAATTTCATCATCAATCTTGCCTATGCTGTCTAATTTTCCGCCTGTTGGATTTCCGCCTTTACCGCCACCAGCTCCACCACTTGCAGCACCTGGTAAACTTTCAAGGCTATCAAGTAATTGTGATTGTTGCATTAAATCAGCTGGTGATTCTACATCGTTGTTTTTGCCACTGAAAAAATTACTTACTTTATCAGCTAATCCTTCGCCTTTACTATAACCATTGCGATACGCATCACCAATACTTGCATATTCAAAGCCTTGCAATTTTGTGAATTCTGGTAATTGTGGCGCATCGCCAACATTGGATGCTAATGATGATCTACCAAATGTAACTGGTCCATGTTTTGTTGGCGCTGCTAAACTGTTTCCTCCAAAAGAACCTGCTAAATTTGAGCGACCTAATGATGCATGGCTGATAGTTCCTATACCTTCACCACCAAATACTTTTGCAACTTTATTTGCAAAGCCTACAATCTTATTTAAGCCATCAATCGCTCTATTGATCATATTCTCTATACCGCCAATACACGCATTGATCACACTGTCAGTCACTGATGCTGCATTTTGTGCGGTGGTTGTGATGAATAGTCCCATTTGATGAAATGCGTTTTGCACGTTATAACTTAAATCAAAATAAGTATTGACTAGCCATTCAGCTGCGCTTATTCCTGCATTAAGTACTGCATCAACCGCTGTAAAAAATCCTAATTTAATACCGTACCATGCTAATTGAATACCATAACCAGCTAATTGATACGCATTTACTAATGCTTGTGCTGTACCAATACCAAAATTGACTATAAAAGTTATTACGTTTTTAGCTATAGCACCTACTGCAAACAATGAACCTACTATAATACCTGTCGCTGATACTGATGCACCTGCTAATCGGTTATAAGCTGCTACACCTGCATATAAAGCACCAACTAATGCTATTACACCTAATACAACCCATGTAATGGGACACGCTAAAAATGCAGCATTTAAGCCGTGCTGCGCTGCGGTTTCTGCAAATGTGGCGCCTGTTGCCATCGTACTTGCTGCTGCTTTAATTGTGGTAACACCTGACAACGCTCCTTTGATGCCAACGCTTACGGCTTCAACCGTATTCATGGCAATTACTGCACCTTTGTAGCCTAATGTTGCTAATTTTAAGGCTGAATAAAGGCCTACGATAGTAAATAATGGCGGTGCTATTAAGTCCCAATTATTGGCTATCAGTTCGCCACCACTAGCCATGATATCTATTGTCACGCTAGCCACATTAAGCAACTGATGTAGTGCTTGTGCTCCTATATTTATACCTTTAGCAATAATATTACCAAATTGTGCCATATGAGGTGAATTTACTATCCTGTTTAATTCAACTAAAACTGGTTCTAATGCTACTAATGAATAATTTTTGAATTGTTGCCAAGCTCTAGCAAATGTTAACGGCATTTGTTCGAATTCACTATTGATTTTACCGCTTGCAGCTAACATAGAATTTTTAACAATATCAGCGGTCAATTTACCTTCAGCGCCTAGCTTTTTAATTTCTCCACGTGATACACCTAAATAGTCACTAATAGCTTGTATCAGCGCTGGCGATGTTTCTGCAAGGCTTCGCAATTCGTCACCCTGTAGCTTACCGCTGGCCATCGCCTGGGTTAACTGTAGCATGGCGCTCTTTTGTTCTTCGATAGATGCACCACCGACAACAAAAGACTTGTTCATAGTTTCTAAAAATGCTAATGTTTCGCCGTTATTAGTAAACACTTCTCCAGCTTGCATGCGCATTTTAGCTACACCATTAGCCACGTCATTGTATGTTGACCCTGTAAGCTGCGCACTCTTATAGATACTGTTCTGCAATTGTTTGGTGGTGCTTAGTCCGTCATTAATCATCTTCAGACGGGCATTCATGTTGGCGTATTCGTCCGACTGTTTAGCTAATGACAATGCTGATGTACTTAATGCAATACCACCTAAAAGCCCATGCATGCCACTCATAGTGCTTTTCATTTTACGGCCTAAGTCCATGAATGTTGCACTGGTATATCTAGCTGTGCGGTTTATTTTCCTCAATTCAAGGTCTTCTTTTCTCAAACCTGTTGCTGCAAATTCTGCAGCACTTACAAATTTACCTTGTGCTGTAACAACTTTGTTTGCTGCATTCAAGTAGTATCTTGTACTTTGAGCGGTCTTACTCATAACATTATCTTGTTTATAAATTGCCGTATTTACTAAATTAGCTTGTGTGGTAACTTGTGCCATTGTCGCACGTACTCCACGCAATGTAGCTGTTATCTTATCGGCTAATGTCAAGGTGGTTTTTATTTCTCCCATTTGTCCACCTCCTATGTGTTATATTTTTGCTGTTCTGCTGCATACACATGAATAGATGCAATAATAAATGCTTTTTCTTGTGTGTCTAACGCTAACCATTCATGTGGTAAAATTTTTAATTTCTGCAAAGCAAAATGCATCAAGCTTGCTTCAGCATCTTGCTCTATTAGTTTTTTGCTTCATCAATTTCCTGGTTAATATCTTCAATACCTGCAATTTTACTTACTTCTTTTAGGATTTGAGCTGCTTCATACCAATCAAACATTTTCCCAAACAATTCACTAGCACCCATACAACCCCAATCTTTTTGTAATTCTGCATCGTTTAGATCTGGCACTACCAATGATCGCACGCACATTTCACGGTTAATGACTGCTTCATTTACAATTTGTACTTGTTTGCCATTTTTACCAACTTTATGTGTAGTGGCAATTGCATTAATTTTCTCAAGCTCGTCACTTGTTAGCACTTTAATTTCAAATTCTGCATCACCAAAATTAGGTAATTTAAATTTTTTATTTTCTTGATTCTTTTTCTTAGATTTAAAAAAGTTTTTGATATTTGACATGTGATGTCCTCCTATTTTTTAAAAAATAAAGCGCATAGAATTCTATGCGCAATACTATTATTAATCTTCAATTACTTTAAAACTTGATAATTTTTCCACTGATTGGAAAGTAAAGTCTGTTTCTTCAGTCAATACCTCATTGCTTTCAGCATCGATATTTGAAAGCATCATCTTTTTAAAGATGCAATTTTTATATAACATCACTTGACGTCCTGCACGTGATGTCTTATCTTCGTTGATTGCTCTAATGTCAATACGTGGATATTTCCCTGTTTTGATATAGTCGATTGCAATATCTTTGAATTCGGGGCGGTGGAAATACATTTTCACTTTTCCTGTTCCTGCCCCTCCTACAATTTTTTCACCAACCATGCGACTGCCCATAGTGGCTACTTTTGCTGTTTCAAATTCTAGGAA
This sequence comes from Granulicatella balaenopterae, assembly GCF_900111135.1. Classification (GTDB taxonomy): domain Bacteria; phylum Bacillota; class Bacilli; order Lactobacillales; family Aerococcaceae; genus Granulicatella; species Granulicatella balaenopterae. Next base: position 14,832 of record NZ_FOGF01000006.1, read on the forward strand.
AGCATTCAAGCTGATTAATTCAGCCATTTCATATTGCTTACCATCAATTGTGAAATATACATTACCTTCTTTAGCTGATAATGCATCGAATTGATTCATTGTCATTTACTCATTACCTCCTTTTTATTTGCAAACTATCGTAATATAAGCTTTTTCCATAGCGTCGTGTAATGTTACTGGAATAACCACAACAATGCTGTCTGTATCCATTCCAATGTCGCATGTTAACTCTTCAGCTACATACGATAATGCATTTTTAGCTGCTAATGGATCTAATACTGTAGTGATAACTTTTTCGATAAAGCTTTCACGTCCGTCATCGTTGTTGATAACTTTACCAATAAAATAATTTTCAAATACGTTATGCACATTGTCATTAATAATGTCTTGAATTCTAATTAGTTTATTTTTTCGGAAAGAACGATTTTTCTTTTCTGTGAATGTAACTAATGTATTTACATCTGTTTCAGTAACTACTTTACCGTGTTTAAATGTATACACAATTTGACCTTTTTCAATTAATTCAATTGTTTCTGCATTTGTTTTACGTTCGCAATCTACTGCGCCTGGATATACTGCGTATGTGTTAGAGTCAACACCAGCACCAGCATATTGCCCCGCTGTGAAATAAACTACATCTGATGCTGTTAATACTTCGCCATTGGCTAATGTGACACCATTTGCAACTGATACAATGCCTTCATGGTCTGCAGCATAATTGGCTGTAACGCCAATTACTGAGCGGCCGTTATTGCGCCATTCTGTAATGTATGCATGCATTAATTTATGCAATGAGCTATCTTCAATCGCTAACGCAATTGTTTTAAAATCTTGCATTTCTAAGCCAATCAAAAAGCCTTCATAATCTTTATTAGCAATCTCTACATCTGCGCCACCTGTTAATGTAACAGTCGCATCTTGACTTGGATATGCTGTAATTTTCACATAATCATTTGTGTAAATTTCTTCAGCTGAAATATTTTCAACTGCATCTACCGTCACGCCTTTGAACGTTGTTACAATATCAAAATTTTCATCAAGGTTTTTAGTAAAAATAACATTGATCATATTACCTGCTGAACCTTTTTTGACTGCTTCAACCGTCGCACCACTATCACTAGTAGTTGCTGCTGTGCCTTTTTTAAATAAAGCATCATATACTAATACTTGTGATGTTCCTTTTAATGCTTCACGGACTGCGACTAATTCATTTAAATCTTTACCATATAAAGCATTAAAATCTGTTTTGTGATTTACTAATGTATATTGCTTTTCAGCTCCATCCCATGTGCCACCAATAAGCACGGCTGTGACGTTTGAACCGTCAACTGGTGGAATGCCTAAGCTGTTTGATTCAAAATTGACATACGCTCCAGGTCGCACCTTATTTTGATTGTTCCATTGTGTCATTTACTTGTTCACTCCTTTTGTTCTCCATTTTTCAATGAGTTTAGTTGCTGCTTCTAATGTGTATAATTTTTCATCATTCAATAGAATTTCCATCAACTTTTTATCTTCTTTTTTTGCTGCTTTGATAATTGCAACTTTTGATACTCCTTTAATCTTCGTCAAAATTCGTATCCTCCTTCATGTGTTTCATTTTCACACCATCAACGCTCCAACGCCCTAATATTTCCACGCTAAATGTGGCCACTAGCATGTTATCAAGTCGGTCTAATTCAAGCTCATTCACGTGGTAGCTATCTCCTAAATATCTAAATGCTTGTGATAGTAGAATATCTTCTACCCCCTCAAATTCGGCTTGTACGGTGTCTGTGTTATCTGTCATGTATTGCATATGTACAAAATACAATTGACTATCGTTGCGGTTGGCTAGTCTTGTGCGCTTCATCAGCTTTTTACCAACCATAAAACACGGCAAATTTAAGCCTTGCTGCGTTGGTTCGTCATATACTGCAATATCATTAAAATTTGCTTTTAACTGTTTGATCAAAAGCGTAATAATGTCATTACTCATCTAGCACCTTCCTCAACTTTCTTTCAATGTTAGCTGCAACATTTGGCATTAATTTTTCAATTTCATCATATGTTGTTTTCATCATGAAACGGCCTTCTACCCATCCTATTTTTTTGCCGTTGCGCATAATTCTATGGCCGTTTTCAACGTATTCAGCATATTCCATCGGATTCCACACCAGGATAATATACTCATCAGCACGTGCCTTGAAAACTCGGTACTTCCAATTTTTCTGTAAATCTCCTGTATCGTGAGGTGTGCGCTTAGCTACATCTTTAGCAAATTTCTTTGCAACAATATTTGCAGCTTTTCAATATTCCTGGTCAATAATTCCACTAGTAAGCTTATCCAATTTATCTGCATACTCTTCTAACTCGTTAAAATCAAAGCCACTCATCACGATTCACCCCCACTTCAATGTGTGTCACATACTTCATTGGTTCTTCAGTAGTTACATATTTCACACCGTTTACAATCAACCTTGACCCACCTGTGATAGGCGCATCAGCTGGTGCAAACAGCTTGTGTGTCATATGTAGTCTGTTCGCTGCATTCTGTTCCATAGTGGTGTTAGTTAACTGCATCACTGATAGTCTGCATGGTACGTCCTTGGCGCTTACGATTTTACGCTTTGCATTCGCTCCATTTGGCTTTGTATATTCCTCAAAGGCAAATGCATCACACTTGCTATCAAACGTCCATAAGATAGGGTTTTTAGCCTTTAAAAGCATATTATTAATATTCATTACCATTCCAACTTCCTGAAACGATATAAATCGCTTTTGTAGTCGTCCATAAAGCTAACAACAATAGCATTAGTGCTGTTGCTTTCAAATTGTATTGTGGTATCTCCAACTTTTATGGACTTTGCATCCTCGTTTGCTTGGTCTGTGTAATTGCTTATCATATAATCACCAATCATTTTAGCTATAATGTATTCAAGTTGTTGTGGGATGTCTTCACGATTGCAAAAATTCAAAACGTGCTGAACCATTTCCAAAGCGGTATAGTTCAACACGTTTTCTGAAATTGTTATGTCTAATAGTTCCAAACGTTTAGCAGCTAAATCTTTAATCTTTTTTAGCTGTTCCGTCGGTATCATTTTTAGCAACTTCTTTCACTTGTTTTTTTAAAGCTGTTACTTCTTTTTTTAATGCTGTTACTTCTTTTTTTAATGCTGTATTTTCTTTTTTGATGTTTGCAATTTCAGCTGGTGTATAGACTTTTCCACCTGTTGCAGCCTCTTTCACTTCGCCTGTTACTCCATCGATGACATCATAGCCATCTGATAAATAACCTGCTTTTTCAGCTTCATCAATTCGTAATACTCGATTATCTTTTTTTACAAATAACATTGTTTACCTCCTTTATGCCTCGCCTGGATCAATAGCAAATGCCATACCTTGGTGACGTTGTTTGAATACAATTACATCATCGTAAGATTGTTCATAGTATAAGTAATTTCCACTTGTTTGCGCTTGTGGTTTGTCTAAGCCTACAAATTTGTATTTTTCGGGTGCTGCCATGCAAGGAATATGAATTAATAGCATTTCAATTTGTTTTGCTCCTGGTGCTTCTGTTGCGCCTTCAGTAAAGTCAAACGCTGTCTTCATTAAATTAGATGGAATGGCTGGCTCGATAGTCACTTCATCTAATAAGTCAATGCGGCGGTCAATTGTAGTTCCACCGTTTTGGATATTTACTGAACGTCCCCATGATTTTATATTTTTAATGATACGGGCAACGTGCGGTGTGACAAATAACGTACGGCCTTGATGCGGTACTTGTAATTCATCCATTTTCTCCATTAAATCATCAAAGATTTTTAAGAAATTATCTTCAGTCAATTTCTCTTCTACAATTTGTGCTTTTCCACTGTCTAAGCGCTCTTTTTCTGTATATAACTTAGATAACATATACATATCTTTTTCGGGTGCTTTGCATTGATCATTGAATGCACGTGTAACGTTCGCAATAGTAGTTGTATAGTTTGTTTCGTCAACGTCTGACGGGTCTACTAATGTTGACCAATAACGCTCGTTTTTAAGCTCGTATACTTCCCAATCGTTTGTATAATTCGCTTCAATTCCTGTAATTGTGCGACGTTGGCGGTCTTTACGTCCCGCTGTAATATTTAATGTTGGGACTTTTACTGTCTTAGCTCCTACCCATTTTAATGTGCTATTTGATGGTGAATTCCATAATTTTTGTGTATGTAATACTCCATTTTCTGCATAGCGTTTTTGTAATCCCATTTGATAAGATTCTGCAAAATTAATCGCTTGTGTCATGTTTCTTTTTCCTCTTTTCTGTTTGTTTTTAGTGTTGGATATCAGCCGTGAAGGCATCCATCCATTGTTGCTGTGGTGTTACTTCTTGCCCTGCATTTGTTCCTTTGGGTGTAGCTCCAACAATGTGCGCTTGTGGTGCTGGCTCGGGGCTTGTTGATGCAGGGTCTTCAGCTGGAATGAATAAAAAGCCTTTTGTTTCTTTCAGTGCTTCAACCTGTGCATCTAGTCCATCAATAGTGCCGTCATCGCCTAGCTTTAATGCGCTTCTATCCAACTGGCTAGCTACAATATCCACGTCATGAACTGAACCTTTTAGCGCCATTGCAATAGCATGATTCATGTTAGATTCGTTGTATTTTTCCTGTAGCGTTGTCAATTGTCCTTGTAGTTCTTCATTGTCTTTAGCTGTTTTCTGTAAGTTTTCAATATCTGCATCACGTGTCTTAATCTCTTGCTCAAATTGTTTTGCCTTCATTTGCGCTGCTTCTTTTTCTTTTTCGGCCGTTTCTTTTTCTTCTTTCAGCGCTCCAATTGTTTTGCCGTGTTCTGCCATGATGCTGTCAATCGCTGTTTTGTCTAGTCCCATTTGTTCCAAAAATTCACGTTTCATTTTGTTTTGTTCCTCCTAAAATTCGTATATTTTCCGTGGTAACGTCCACGCAATAGGCCACATTGCAAAATGTGGGCATAAAAAATAGACCTTTTAACGCCATGTCTAGGGCGGTTAGTATTTATAATTTAATATTTTCAAGTTCTGCTCGTACTTCTAACGCATATAAGTATTCACGCATCGCATCTAGTTGCATTTTATGAAATTCTATATCGCAACTTGGTCTAAAATCCAGGTGACCTGCTTCAAATTTAACAACCATTTTATACAATTTGTCATGTCTGATTTTCACCTGCCAATATTCAGCCTTAAAACGTTCTTTATAGTCTGTACTGTTCATCATTTCAACTGTTTGTGATAGTTCCATATGTTCACCTCCTTTTTTGCATAATAAAAAGCAACTACTGCAATAGTAGCTGCTTAGTAAATTAAAAATATATTTTATTCCATAAGTGTGGCGGTGACTGCTCGATTGGTTCATTTGCTTCAATCGCTTGTTTTAACATTTTAATAGTTTCTTTCATATCCTCGCGTCTTTCCTCATCCGTCCCTGAAACTGTTAATGGCAATATAACCCTTTTAAGTGAGTTTGCCCCAAATTTATTCAGATACTCTTTTTTTATTGCTCGATGTTCTTTTTGCAATTTTTCCATTTCTGACCCCTCCTCTATACTTTCGTTAAAAGACCAATTATAAAGTGCATGAATTCTTCATCGTCCGTAATATACCTTGTTTTATAATCTCCGCCACCTTTTATGTATCCACTTTTTTTGAAAAGCCCTTCAATCCCCATTGTAAAAATTTCCGCTGCATCTTCATATGGTTTGCCCATATAAGGTGATAAAAAATCATCTTTTAAACACAACTCATCATCGTCATAGTCATAGCCTGGAAATAAATCTTTCAAGCGCACTAAGTCTTCACCTTGTGCCCTCATTGCAATATATTCTTTTTCTAGTCGCACCAGGTCTGGACAATCCCATTCCATCATATGCCCAACCTCATGAAACGGTGTTGTTTTTCGTGCATATGTGCCTGTGTTACACGCAAATGTGACACAATCTCTGTAATTCTTCACCCTGATATCATATCTGTCACCCGCTGCATTCAGTGCGCCTTCAGATGAGAAAAAACCTCTCCCTGCTTTTGTGCATTTTATTTGCTTGTGGTGTTTGCGTGGAACATCTGCCCATTCCGTCGGGTAATAAGAAAGTGCATCTTCAAACATCGCTTTTACTTTCTTATCTGAATAAGTAGACCAATCTTCTTTGTTAACTTTGCCACCCATAGGCCTGTATTGTTCAAAGATAGCTTTGATTTTTTCGGGTTTTCCTATCACTTCGCTAATTTTATGCTTTTCTTCTATTGACTTTCCTAATTCAATAATATCATTGGGGGTTGCATTTTTCAAAAATTGTCTACGCTCTATTACTGCTGCGCTGTCAACAGGGGTATTTTTTTCTAAGGATGTTAATTCGGCTAAATATTTTTTTAATTCATTTAATCGTTTTTTTATTCGTTTTTCCATTGACCACAAGCTATTCATTTCATTAATCAACTTATCTTCTTCAGCTTCGGTGATGTTCGGGTTATCTCCTAACATTTCAATTTCTTTCAAACGTTTTTTGATTGCTATTGCTTCAAGTTTTGTTTTATCGTATTCTTTTTCAAGTTTTTTCTTGATTACATGCGGGTCTTCTTCCTCAGGCTCTTCAAATAGTTTTTCTTCTTCCTCGGTCAAACTTGGAATGATTGAGCTGCGACAATGTACATGGAATGGTGGTGCGGTATTTCCTGGTTCAAACTTATCAATATCATATACCTTACCATCTTCATGCTTGCATTTTTCTGATGTTTTATTATCACGTACCGCCATAATTTCATATTGTTTGGCATCTACTGCTTTCATTTGGTCCATATTAGCCAAATTAGCAAAGTAAGTTGATTCTGTATAGATTAGCGCCTTAACTCGATATCGTGGCACGTTCGTCACTTCTTCAAGCGCATTTATCATCTTGTTAACGTTATGACCTTGCATAAAGCCATGATTTAAAGTCTTTTCAATCTTTTTCATGTACTCTTTTTCATGGCCCCATACCGCCTGGCTGAACGTCTTACCGCTCCAATTTGCATTGAGCTTTTGCTTAACCACGTCATCATTCAAAATAGGTCGTGCATCCTTACCTGCTAATTGAAAGCCTTTTGCAATGTCAATTGATGCTTTCTTATACACCTTGCCCAAACAATCAGTGACTGATTCTTGTATGCCATCTTTACCACCGTATAATTCAACTGTAAGCCGTTCTATTTCAGCAATAAGCGCATCTTTTCGACTTATCCTATGTCTATAGCTTAGTGCATCAATTAGCTGTGGCGGGGTGTTAGGATCTAATACCAATTCACGATACCTTGCTAATGTGCTATTTTTAAATTCTTTTACTTCGTCATCTGTTAATAGCTTTCTAGCATCAGCCATGGTCATTTTATAATCAGTTGCATATCTACTATAGAATGATTCTATCTCTTTTTTTAAATCATTTTTATAGCGCTGCAAATGCTTATCAATGCCATTCAAATAGTTTTCGTTAATTTTATCAGTGTTATGTTCTTGTTGTTGAATGCGTTTTTTCCAATATTTTTGACTTTTACTCATTCAATTCATCTTCTTCATGGTTATGATCAAAAGCATAATCATCAGCTGTCAACTCTTTTTCTTGCTCTTTTAAACGTGTTTCTACATCATCGTTATACCACGGATGCTGTTCACGTACTGTCTTATCATCTAAAATACCTGCTGATTTACCACAGTTCTCAATAGCTTCACTTTCATTACTGATAATGTTTCTATTGAATTGATATTTGAATGTAACTAGGTTCACATCTACTCCAATAGTTGCAGCGTATGAGCCAACAAACCATAAAAGCTGTTGAATGGCTTTTTGAAATTCATTTTCTAAGTCATTACAGTCCATATCAAGGTCTGTATATCTCCATTTTAAAGCCATGCCACTTGCGTTGCCTAAGTTTTCATCTTGTGTATCAATCGCACGTGCTGCATCGTATAAAGCTTTTCTTGTACGTGCTATTTCGGCTTCAGCGCCTGTTGTATCTGTAGTACCTTGCAACTTATCTACACCACCATCAGCTCTAACTTTAATTGAGCGGTAAAGATTAATATTACGCATGAATTCGTTTAGGTCTTGGCCGTCATAATTCCTTAAGATATAAATAAACTTAGGAATATCTGCCAAAATATCAGCGTTTGTTGATGCCTGTAGCTCCAGGTTATCAATTAGCGCCTTAGTCTGTACAAGTAAACTTGTTTCTTCCTTATTTGCTCTAAAAGGAATTAATGGCACCTTATCCCACACGTATGGTTGCTGGGTGTTATCACCTTCAACTGTGTAATAAAAGTGTGCTAGTGGTGCATTATTGGTCTTAATCAGCTTGTTATCCTTAAATTCAAATTCTTGGATGCCGTCCTCGTCCCAATACTCGACTATGATTTTTGATCGTTTAGCACCTGCTGCATAATACGGTTGAATATACATGCGCATAAACGCATCTAATTCATTATGTCGTTCATCTTTCCAAAATGGAATAATTTGCTCGCTTGGCACTTGAAATAGTCTTAGTCTTCCTTCTTCGTTGTAATAAGGCATAGCATACGCAACACCTTTGATAATTGATTCTCTTCCTAAGTCTTTAAAAACTTGTAATGTGTCTTCGTCGAAAACATCATCAATAAAATCCTGCGCCGTTTCGTTCCCATCCACTGTAATGGTAGGCGCTTTGCTGAATAAGTATCCTGTTTTTTGGTCTACAAATTTCTTGAAAAGTCCCATTGATAGCTTTGTGTTAGTTTTCCAATCAGCATCAACTGGCGCTTTCTTGTTCTGTATTTCAGTTTCATTTAAATAATAATGTTCTGCTGTCTTCATTGCTTGAATTTTGCCACTGTTTACGTGCTCTTTCAACTCAAGCTCCATAATCTGTAATTGTGACATATCTTTGATTAGTAGCCTTTCCACTAATTTATCAAACCAAATGGCCATGTATTGTGATTCCTCCTTATTTTACCAACTTTCAAATCGTGATTGCTCCATGTCCTGTTCTAGTGCATATCGTGTTGCATCTATCAAGTGATTGTTTTTGTCTTCTAGTCTGTTCTTCGGGTTGCCGTCTCTATCTACCTGGTAATCAATGTTTTCAAATTCTGTTGCTGCATGCGGTGTTCGGTGGGGGTCAATAACTATTGCTTCTAAGTCATCCAACCATTTTTCACCATGTTCCACACTTCCTGCACCTTTTTTAGCTGGTTCAACTCTGCAATGGAATTCAGTCCTCAAGTCATCAATTGATTTAGGCTCTGCACTGTCACATGTAGTTAGCAGCGTATGGTAATCTTTTTCATGTAGTTTTTTTGCAAGATTCCTATTAGATAACTTAACTTCATAAATTTCATCAAGCATGTATATAATGCGTTTCTTTTTATCATAATGTAATCTAATAAATGCATTAGGGTCATTCGCATATCCAAAGTCATTGCCTTGACGTATATTATCAAAGTAACTTACTTCTTCATTTGTGATTTTTCTAAACACTAAATTATCGAACGGAACCACACCGCTACCAATTGCCTTGCCTAAGTATTCCCATTCAAAGCGCTTGATATTGCGCTTCTTGGTTTCTTCAGCTTCTTTTATAAATTCTTTAGCAACATACGGGTTATCCAGGTACGTGCTATGATGCACATATGTATTTGCTGCTTGTAATACTGATTCATATTTCTTATTTACCCACGATTGCTTACGCTTAGGTGGGTTATAACTATAAAAGAATTTATAAAAAAGACCATCATCTAAGTCACCACGTAACAGTGAGTTTGTGATAGTAGTCACGTCTTCTTCAGTCTTAAATTCTGCAAGCTCTTCAATCCAACAAAAAGCAAAAGGGAATTTTGCATCTTTTAATGACTTGATACGCTCAGGTTCTTTTGCTCCACGGAAAATGATGTAATTTCCACGTGGCAAATACGTCAATTTCAACGGTGACTTATTCGCATGAAATAGATGTCCAACACCTTGTATCTCAATAGCCCATTTCAATTGCTCGTATACTGATTGTTCTAACGTATTATCAATTTTACGGATACATACTGCATTCGCTGGATAGCGCATAATTAGCTGTATAAGCATTATTGCAATATCTGATGATTTACCCGACCCACGTCCTCCTTTTTCAACAACGTGCAAAATATCGGGCTTATTCGCCATTATCCACGACTTATGAAAGGCTTTAGGCAATAGTTGCTTCATGCTCTTTCTAATCTGCATCATCAATATCATCCTCGGTAATATCATCGGTAATATCATCAATGAAGACAACTTGTGCGACTGATTCAATTTGTTGCTTATCTGTCCAAATGCCATAGCGTTTGCCTAGTAATTCAGCTGCTTTGATGCGGTCTTTTGCTGATATTTCTTTTCTAACTTTCCTTACTGCACTGCGACCGTCACCCGTTCCAACCGTGACAACTACTTCTTCATCAACTTCACCAATCATTGAATTAGTTAAAAAGTTCAATACTTCTTCTTGTGTCGCAATTTGCTTATCCTGGTATTCTTTCATTCTTTCATCAATGTAATTTTTTATGACGGGTTTCGTTAGGTTTTCACTCCCTATATATCTTGCCGTTTTTTCGCTGTATCCTGCCTTTTTAGCTGCATCTGTAGCATTCCCACTGATGATGTACTCATCAGCAAATTTTTGTTGCTTTGGTGTCATTTCAGCCATTTTCCATCACCACCTTTCATGTTTTAAATGCAAAAAAATAAGCACCACGCACGATTGCACGGTACTCTAATATAAATGGACTGTGTAGGGCTCGAACCTACAACAAGGCGGTTATGAGCCACCTGCTCTGCCTATTGAGCTAACAGTCCTAAAATATAAGCACAAACGGATGTAAAGGGTTCTTTATCAACTCCAATAGGCCGCTTGTGCTTCAAGATTATTTCAAATAATTTATGATACTAATATAGATTATTTTATTTTGATTTTTTCAGTTGGTTATCTCCAACAATAATAAAAGTAAAACGATATTTTATTTTTTAAGTGGTTCATTCCACTACAAAGAAATAACGCAATTTTTAAATACGTCATTTTGGAATATTATGCTATTTTTTTGAAAAGGGTATAGCTCCTTTGAAAAGAATTTTAAAATAAATAAATGAGTTATTTTTTCTTTTTTTGACATATTATAGTTTTTGTGTTTTTTATCCAGGTTACAATCCTGCACATGTAAAAAATATTTAATTATGCAATCGTTCATGCATCCCACACAAGCGATTGACCGTTACGTCTAAGCATTGAGCGCTAGCAACTCATTGCTTAATAATACATCTATAGCTGTTAGTAAGTAAATTAGTATTTGACAAGACATATGAATTTTCCAATAAGGTATAATACATTCAGAAGGGATGTAATAATATGATATAAAATTTACAACTATAGATGCATTATCAAGCAAGCAACCTGGTATAGTTGCTGCTTAATTAATAATAAGGATGTTTTACAAAAGATTAACAAAATTTAATCGGTGTCTGTACTTTCATACTTCCACAATATAATTATCTTACTTTTATCATGAAACAACTACCCTTTTCTGTTTCAACTTTACAATTCTTCGCCTAATTTTTCAGCTAGAATTTTACAAGCGTGATCACATATTCTCCAAGCTGTAGCCTTAGAAACGTTATGAATTTTTCCTAACTCTGAATAGCCGTATACATTTTCAAAATAGCGTTGTTTCACTAATTCACGTTGTACGTCATCTAATTCATTCAAAGTATCTTCAACGCATGACATCCAAAAAACACGATTTTTAATATATGTATCATTTTCAAATTTTAACACTTCAACTGCTACTGCTTCGCTGTTTGTTCCTCGTTGTTTGATCCAACTGTTCTCATCTGTTTCACGCCAAAGTAACTCACCTTTTCTTCGTGCTATCTCGCTTTTGTACCTCGGGTAATCTGTGAAACGTTTTTCAGCTATGTTCATTGTTTTCCCCCTGTTCTACCAACCATTGCATGACTGCCTTATAATCTCTATCGATTGGTTTGAATAAGAATTTTAAGATATATTTTTCAGTATAATTTTCTCTAAATTTATTGACTTCATTTTCTGATTCAAAATATCCATAAAAAGAATTGAAATCTGTATCAAAAAGCCAATACGTATTCAATACTTCTACACCGTTTTTAAAATCACGAACAAAAAATACGTTTTCTTTTTCACGGATAAATGGTCTAGTATACTTCTTAATCTCGTTAATCAATTTAATATGTTCAATAGTCCACATCACATGGTATTTGTTATATGCCCCATAGCAATAATTCCAGCGTGCAAAATCAATCGGATAACCATGCCATGTATCTTTCATTACTCCAACTGTGCCACTTGCCACACTCATAAAATAATAATCCTGTCCAACGTTGGGGCGCTCTAATTTTGTTGTTTTTTGTTCTTCTTTTTCTTTTAACTCTCGTTCTATTCTATCAGCATGTTCGCTTAGTTGTTTGATTCGTTTTTTCAATTGTTCTAACTCTTCTAATTCGTTCATTTTTCCCACTCCTATACATTCAAAATATATTCATCTATTGCTTGTGGTTGAAATCCATACCAGGTGCGCCATAAATGATTGTATTTGAATACTTGCACTACTGGGGTGTTATACAACGCAATTGTTCTGATGCTATTTTTTCACAATTTACAAATGCAAAAGGTATATTATTGTCTTGCAACAATTGAATTGTAAAGCGTGTGTTTTCTTCGCCTTTATCTCCCCACACTTGAATAAAAATATTATCGTTTGTCATTTGCTGCATCTCCTTTTGCTTTTTCCTTTTCGATTAATTCTTGCAAAATTTTGATAAGGTCATATTTACCTTCTAATTGAATTGCTAATAGATGCGCTTCATGTTTCGCAATATTCAATCTATCTTCATATGTCATGACCATTCCCTCACTTCTTCAGTACGCAATATTTTTCTTTCAATCGTTTCTAAGATATCTATAAATTCATTCATTTCATCTAAGCCAAAGGATGAATAGCCGCTATCTCTCACCTGTTGCAACATTCTCCAACCTTGCTCACGTCTCACACCACCACGTGTGAGAGTTGCTAGATGCGCTGTTCTGTTTAGATCTAATATGTAATGTATTTCATATCGGTATTTAGTTGGAAAGCGATGAATTGAATTCCACCCCTGGAAATATATTAAGCGTGGATGTATTACTGTTAAATGTTCATTAATGTCTTTTATCGTTTCCCATTCGCTGTTGTTCAATGAAAGCTGCTCTTTTCTCATGTGATAATAATAATTTGACATTGCATGTTCTTTAAGCGCCATATCATATTGCAGCTCATTATCTCTATCTATGCATTTTAACTTTTCAATCATATTATTTACTTTGTTCATCTCATCAGCTCCTTCCTTACCACTCCTTATAACATTTCTAACATGTCTATTTGTTCGGGTTTGTTGTCTTCAACCTCAACCAACATCTTTTCTATTGCTGGCTTGTAAAATTCGGGATTGCATTCAAAGCCGTATGAATGACGGCCTAACTCTCTAGCCGCTCTTAGTGTTGCACCGCTTCCAGCGCATGGATCAATAACCACATCACCTGGGTCTGTGAAAATCTCAATTAATTTCTTCAATGTTGCAACTGGTTTTTGAGTTGGATGAATTTTTTCAATTTCTTTTTTGGTATCTGTTTCCCACTCAACCCAATTTTTAATCATTTTACCTGTTCCACGAATGTTTTTGCCGTTTCCATCTTGTTGCACTCCATTTCTAAATTTAGGTAATTTATTACGGTATAGCACTACTGCATACTCACAAGCTCCAACAATTTTCATGTTTGCTTTTAATACTTGACTTGATGACTTTTTGCAAAAGATAAGCGGATAGCTATTCGCAAAGCCGTGGCGCTTTCCATATTCCTGTACCATAGCAATTTGTTCAAAAGCGCAAAATACAATCATAGCCCCTGCTTGGTTCTTAGCTTTTGGCTCTTTCTTCACCAATTTATTGCAAAAGTGCATAAATTCAGCGATATTGAAATTGTCATCACCTCGGAAAAAGTTTGACCCTGCTAATTTACTTTCACCATTTTTATTGTCTCCACCTTCGTACCATACTGGGTTACTTCCATAAGCGTTGGCGCCTAAATTGTATGGGATATCAGCAATTACTAATTGCGCTGGCTTAATTGCATAGCGTTTATAATTTTGAAAGTTATCATGATACAATTCGCATTTGATTGGTCTTTTTTTGTTTTTCCATTCTGTTTGCATTGCTTCTTTTTCTGCTACGTTTTCTGTATTAGTCATCCTTTTATTTCCACCTTTATATATAATTTATTTGTTTTCTTCTTCGTATTCTTTCAAACGTTCCAGGCATGCAATAGCCTTGTTCAAATCTTCAATGCCGTTCTTTTTGTCATAACGCATGATGTATCTCAAGCAAGTAAATTTCATTGCTGCTCTAAATTCTTCTAAGTCAAAATAATGATTAGCAACATCAAATAAGTCAAAGCCGTTTTGATTGTAATGCGCTGGCTTATATATCCCAATTTTTAATTTGTCCACGTTTGTGCCTTCCTGTAGTTCTTCAGTTGTTTCTTTGCGCAAAGCTTCATCAATAGTTGCGATTCCAGCTGTCAAGCCTTTGATTGCTTCTTCAACATTACCGTGCACTGTAATGTATTCATCCACAATCGGTTGTACTTTTTCATAGTACGGATCTAGCAATAATTTTCTTTCTTTTCCATTACCGTATTTGCCTTGACATACTTCAAGCGCTAATGTCATATATCTTTTGCGCTCTTTTAAAAATTCTTTTTTACTTTTCATTGTTATGTTCATCCTCCAATTTTTGCAACTGATCCATAAAATACTTATCGTATATTGATATTCTATGTTCTAATTCTTCAATCAATAATCTAAGTCTATGTATTACTCTTCTTTGTTCTGTATTCTGTCTATGTAGTGCTAGAATGCATATCACGCATATCATTCCAGCGAATTGAGCATTATTCATTATTTATCTATCCTTATCTAAAAATTGTTTAACTTCCCTTGCTGCAAAATATAACCAGCCTATTGCTAAAATTTTAATACCCATTTTTGTGTGTCTCCTTTTTAATTGTTATCTAAATAGTGTTGAATGGCATCAGCATGCTTAAATGTAATATCGACATGTCCTTTCAACAATCTGATAATCTCTCTTGCTGGCACATCTATTGTTCTAGCAATTTGAATTGCTTTTAAGCCGTTTATTTCCATATGCTTTGATAGTCTGTTACCTAACATAATGACTTCGTGCATAGTTCTTGGTTTTTTACTATTTGATAACCAAACGACACCATCAATGTTTTTTGCCACTTTCATAGCGACTTCTTTTTCTGTAAAAAAATACGCTCGTTGAATATCATTTTTAAAAACCAATCTATTTGTTGGTGTCCCTGGTGCATAACCTGACAATAGATCATGCTTAATACCTGTAAAATATAATCCGTTTTTGTTTGTAATAATATATCCTAATGTCATTATTATTGTCCTCTCATCTGCTCGTTGTATACTTCTTCAATCCAATACACAAGCATCATCATTTGTTTTTTCACCAACTTATTGCCTGGGTACTTATAACATATTGCAGCGCTCGACTTGTATACCCAATCAAAATATTCTTCGCTATCAAATCCATACAATGCTGCTTGTGTTTGATTCTTTTCTATCCACGCAACTACTTCATCGTAAAATTCTCTATAATTCATCACTCATCACCTCAATTTTGATATATATGCCTGGTATGTCACCGTGAAACTTTTCCACGTGTTCTGATGCTACTAGTGCATCATCTTTCCAAAAGTGCAAATCAGTCATGCAATCTTTTAGTAATTTGTTCAAATTGTCTGTATCAGGTTTAGTAATTTTATACTGTCCGTTTTTTGATTTTTTAGTGTGTGGGAAAATCCATTGCACTTTCAAAATGATAGGCTGATTTTTTATAGGTTCATCGGGTGCATGTTGACTTAGATGCGCCATCAATTTTGCACGTGCATTTTTTAGTTTTTCAGGTTCATAAAATACTGGTTTACCATTGATCACCGTCACCTGTTTTTGTTGGTGTGTGGTTATCGGTAATTTTTTCATTGGCATAAAAAATTCATTTTTTAA
Source organism: Granulicatella balaenopterae (assembly GCF_900111135.1). Taxonomy (GTDB): domain Bacteria; phylum Bacillota; class Bacilli; order Lactobacillales; family Aerococcaceae; genus Granulicatella; species Granulicatella balaenopterae. Next base: position 30,962 of record NZ_FOGF01000006.1, read on the forward strand.
TTTTAAAATTTCCACTGCTGCAACTTCCTTTTATTATTTTTTAAATTCACAAGGACATGCGCCTTCGGTGTAGGAGGGGACCTACTGACATATAAGGGGCAAACATTGCATGCCCCTATGGTGGTATGTACCCACACCCCCCGTGAGCGGGGACTATTCCAGGGACACAGGGACACTAATTTGTTCCAAAGGGACAAATTCAATATAGCGGTTTTGTCTCTGGAATAGGGACACAGGGACAAAATGTTTTTGTCCCTAGCGCTATCCCTTGGTGTTCTAAGTGTTTGGCCTATTTTTAAAAAGTTGTAGGGACATGACTAAATTATTTTTTGTCCCTAGTTTTTTAACGATACACCAGGTAATATTGAGGGACATGTCCCTGTGTTTGTCCCTGGTTGTCCCTGTCCCTATAAGGTTATTTTTCTTATTTTTTTAGCGTTATATCTTATTTTCTAATATATGTTGTAAGCATATTTTTCATCAGGGACATAGGGACATGTCCCTGATTGTCCCTATGTCCCTGATTTTTTAGTCTCCATTTTTCTTAATTTGGCAATTATCAACGTGGTAATGGCTTCCTTCTTTTATCCATCTTCTGATTGTTTTTTCTGAAGGGCCTTTGCCTTTTTTGTCTGTGAAAAATGCCTTTAAATCTTCTAATAATATAGGTTGTACTCCGTCATCTAACATAGCCATTGCATTGTCAATTTTTTCTGTATTTGACTTTTTTCCACCTTCTTTTTCGCCACCATTTTGTGGTGATTTTTTAGGCTTTTTATAAGGCAATCCGTCATCAAGTTCTATATCAGCAAGCACCCCTGTATTGTCCACAATATGCACTGGATATTTGAACCACACATTGACTTCATCCATCTTGGCAAATTCTCGCAACGTTCCATCAATGCGCCATGCTGATTGATTGTCAACTGCTTTTGATGCTTCTTTGCGTTGCTTGTTCATCTCAATTCTTTGATGCAACGGTATGGCAATTTCTGCGTGATTTTCCATAGCAGCTATACTGTTTTTATCTTCTAATGTAACTTTTTGGTAAAAATAATCATTATTTGTTGCTTTTATGCAACTTTCAATGATACTGATATGAGCTTGTTTCTTTTGTTCGTCTAGTAAATCATCTGTTAGATCTAATTCAACCAGGTCAATGATTGCATCGGGGTCACGTGCAAATACTCCTGAACCACTGGCTCTATCCATCGACTTTTTACCCCCTTGTGACCCTTTTGAATGGTGGTGACAGTAGATAACTGATGCCCCTAGTTCTGTAGCAACCTTATCAAACTGATTGGTAAAGTGTGCCATTTGTTCTGCGCTGTTTTCATCACCTGTCAATACTTTATAAATTGGATCAATGATAACTGCTGAATAATTACGCTTTTGCGCTCTACGTATTAATTTGGGCGCTAATTTGTCCATTGGCAGCGCCTTGCTTCTTAAATTCCAAATATCGATATTATCCAGGTTTTTTGGTTTGTCTATTCCTAACCCGTTATAAACATCCTTGAAGCGGTGCAAGCATGAAGGTCTATCAAGTTCTAAGTTGACGTATAACACTCTACCTTGCACACACTCAAAACCTAGCCACTGCATGCCTTCAGCTATTGCGATACTCATTTCAATCAGCGCAAAGGACTTACCTGCTTTACTTGCTCCAGCAATTAGCATCTTATGTCCTTGCCTAAGTACTCCCTTTATTAATTCGGGCGCAAGGTCTGGCATATCGTCCCATGTGTCGGAAAGTTTTTCTGGTTCTGGTAGATCATCATTCAAGTCTTCAATCCACTCAAACCATTCATTATAATCATGTTTACCAATATTGGTATCAATTAAAAATTGCTTTTTGCCGTTACGCATAACCCCTGGCATGCGTGAAAGCCTGCTCGGGTTTCTGTTTTGTGTATCGATTGTGAAACCGTTCTTTTTACATATGTTATATACGTATTCAACTCTTTGCTTATACTCGGTATAATCAGCTGCATCAATCTTTACAATCGCATGCAATGACTTTCCACCACTATGTGTTAGCGTTGCTATTGGTAGTTCTAATTCTCTAAGTATTGCATTTTGTTTGGCTATGTCCATGTTGTCTGATTCGACTAAGGCATACTTATAAGCCGTAACATTGTCATTTTTGACGTCCTTACCATCTAACGGGTTGAAACGTATCCAGGCGCCTGCTTCGGGGTTGTAATCACCTAATACAAGGCCTATATCATCATACTTTTGTAGCTCCTCAATCAATTTGCCTGCTGTTCTGTCCCAATTACCTTTAGTCGGTTTATGCAACACTAGGCCATCATCTGTGGTCATGTCATATGTTTTGGTGACATAACCTACATTTTCAGTGGCATCAAATAATGTTTGTAAATATGTTATTAGTTGTTGGATAGGGTTCCATGTCGTTGGCTCTCTTATTTCCTTACCTTCAACCCAATCCCTATCAACGATGCGATAATCATCGTTAATCTGACTATTCCAACTCAACTCATGCCCACTGCTTCGGCCGTTAGACACGGGGGCAAATGCCCCGTAATCTTTAGCCAATTGTACAATCGTTCCACCTTTGACTGGTGTCCCATTGCCATTGAAAGTATCCCATTTTTTGAAACATTCGCCATCATGATATCTTGTATCGCTGCGGCTCCAACTGTCCCAATCTAGTGCGGTATAGCCTTCATATTTCAAAGCCATACCAACGTTGACCCACTCTTGATAGCTTAATATGCTTGGGTCTAAGTCGTTTAATACTTCTATTAGGTTCAATCCTTCCTGTGTCACTCTTTCACTTCCTAACTTCCATCAAATGTTGCTGGTATTACTCCTTTAGGGATTCGCCACCCATTAGATGCTATTCTTGTTATCATGTTTGATGCATTCTCAAATGTCCACATGCCTACATTTCTGAAACCTCTTTGCTCTAAACATCTAATCTGTTTAGGTGTTGCAAGTCCTTGTAATTGTCTTTTTCTTAATCGTTCTAATATCATAGATGCTTTTCCTGCTGTTCCTACTTCATCAGTATTGATTCCTAAATGTTCTAATTTTTCAATTTGTGCTTTGCTCGGTGGTTGCATTTCCCATCCAAAATTAGGCACATAATTAGTTAAGTCATTAGCATGAATACTCATTTCAAACTGTAATGGATCTACTAATTTGCGTTTACGTTTGCGCATTTCTGCCAATTGCTTAGCCAATGCTTCTTCACGTTGTTGCACCACATCTTCAACCGCTTGTGATTCTAAGTCTTCCAGGTCTAGTGCCATACTTGCGTTATCTTCAGTGATCTTAGTCATTTGTTTTTGTACTTCTTCATCTTCACTGACTAGATATGCTGGTCTGCATAGTTCGTGGCGCTCGGTATGCCAAAGGAAATCAAGCACCAATACATGGTCTTTATTTGGCGCTAATCGTGTACCACGTCCAACCATTTGACTATAAAGACTTCTTACTTTTGTTGGTCTAAGGACTACCACACAATCAACATCAGGACAATCCCAACCTTCAGTGAGTAGCATGCTATTACATAGTACGTTGTATTTATTGTTCTCAAAGTCTGACAGTATTTCTTTACGGTCTTTTGATTCGCCGTTGACTTCAGCAGCTCGGAAACCTTTTTCATTCAAAATTGCGGTCATTTTTTGGCTTGTTTTCACTAGTGGTAAAAAGATGACGGTTTTTCTATTTTGGCAATGTTCCAACATTTCCTGCGCTATTTGTTCTAAATACGGCTCTAGTGCATTGCCAACTTCCCCTGCTTTAAAATCACCTGCTTGCGTGCTGACGTTGGATAGATCTAAATTCAATGGTATAGTTAACGCTTTGATTTTTGAAAGGTATCCACTTTTGATTGCTTCAACGATTGAATATTCATAGGCCAAACTATCAAAGTATGATCCTAATGATTTTCTGTCGCCACGGTCGGGGGTGGCTGTCACCCCTAACACGTTAGCGCCACTAAAATGATTCAATACACGCTGATAACCGTCCGATATGCAATGATGCGCCTCATCAATAACAATCGTATCAAAGTAATTCGGTGGAAATAAATCAAGCCGTTTTTGCCTTTGCAGCGTTTGAACTGAACCAACTACCACACTTTCAAAGCTATTCAAGCAGCTGCTTTCAGCCTTTTCAAGCGCTGTCCCAATTCCTGTTGCTTGTTTTAATTTGTCGCTTGCTTGTTCCAATAATTCTGATCTGTGAGCAAGGACAAGCACACGCTCGCCCATATTCACACGATCTTCAATAATTTTGCTAAATACAATAGTTTTACCGCATCCCGTTGGTAATACTAATAATGTTTTTTTATTACCCTTTGCCCATTCTGCCTGTACTCTTTCTCTTGCTTCGATTTGATAAGGTCTTAACTTCAAATTTTTCACATCCTTTTATTAATTTTTGTTAAAATGCTCCATTCGGATGTGCTACTTGTCCTGTTTGTTGCATTGGTTGTGTTGGTGATGTCATCGGTTGTGTTGCTTGCATTCCTGACGCTGCCATTGGTTGTTGTGGTTGCATTGGTTGTCCTTGCATCATAACGGGCTGCGCTTGAATTCCTTGCACTGCTTGCGCTACGTTGCCTGTAACATTAGCGTTTTTTACTTCATCAAGGCGCACATCATCTTGATACACCATGAAATGCACATTATTAAATGTTTTACCTTCATATTTACGATTGTTAATTTTGCATACACCTTGACTGCCAATAACTGTATTCCAATTCATTTGTAATGGTTGCCCTTTTTTCTTTTGCCCAATTGCACCAAAGAAACCGCTCAATCGATTTTCCATAGTTTGGTGTAGGTATAATCGTTCATGTACTTTTGTTTCTTCGGGTTCGCCTTTTTCGTTTAATACTTTGATAGTTAACTCTACATTAGCCATTGGGCATGCTGGGATTTTGCTTGTTGGGCTTGGTTGGTAGCGTGTTTTTTCGATATTTGTTACTGTAAATTTGTAAAATCCTTCATCTAGTAGTAAATACGGTTTAGCTTCACTATCAGCCGTAATAGTTCCGTTCCAATCTAATTCAGCGCCTTGTACTTGTATGTTTTGTGTGTTGTATGTCATTTTTTATTTCTCCTTTTATGTTTGTATTTTTTTATTTGTTTGTATGGTTGTATTGAATAGACTGCATTACTAGCATCCAATTAGCTACAATAGTGTTAGTCCAATAATCAACTGGTATTGCTTCCATTGGTGTGCCTGGTGCTGCGTGTCCTTTTTGATAAACTACTTGCATAACATCATCTATTGTGACGTTGTACGCTTGCATTAAGTCTGCTAATTCCTGTGGTACGTTCGGCGGTGTTGCTGCTGGTTGTTCGCCAAAGTTTTGTAAACTTGTTTCTAAAAATTCGGGTACTTGTTCTGTTTGTTGCACTTCAAGTCCTTGATTAGGTGTCCATACATCCCCAATCATTGCAGCTGGTTCTTGTTGCGTTGGTTGCTGTGGGATTGTTGGCGTTGGTGCTGGCTTATTAAAGATATGAGCTATTGCATCATAACTTAATGGCAATGTTGCTGGTAAGCCGTGACGGTTCTTAGCATCCCATGCAGGATGGTGTTCGGTATGGATCACTCTTTCACCACCAAAAGCTTTATCTTTTTTTGTTTTCGAGTCTGTGATAATCGTTGTTTGATAATTACAGAAAAGAACCATATCAGCCCATTCTTTTACCAGCGGGCTTGACTTCTTACCTAACTTCAATTCAAAGCGGTCATATTGTCCCATCTCATCGGGCTTGGTGAATGCCTTAATCGTTGCATGTGCCGTCAATACCACATTAATGCCTTTATCAATCAGTTGCTGCAATTTGTTCAATAGTTCGGTGATTGTTTCGGCTAAATATACATAACCATAACCATACCCAAAATCTTCAATACCGTTTTTTCCGTATTGATAGCATAGATGCGCTATTGCTAGATGCTCGGCCCAATCAATAGTATCAATCACCAACGTGTCACATATTCCTGGTGTATTGCTTACATAATCAATTTGATGCATCAAGTCATTCCATGTTTGTGGCTTTGGAAATCGTGCCACATCCATGTTGTCTGTACTGCCTTCAGTATCGATAAATACAGTATTAGGGAATTGTGCTGCTAGTGTGCTTTTTCCTATTCCTTCAGTGCCATAAATCACCACTTTTTGAGCACGTGCCTTAATTCCTTTAGTTATCTGTAGCATATTTCGTCACTCCTATCTAATTCTTAATGATTCGCCTTGCTCTAAGTGTGCGCCTGGTACTTCTTCGCCTGCTTTCAACATGCCTTTAATGATATTCAAGTCAGGTGTTGGTGGTTGTACTACTAGCACCTCAAATGGTAATAAGCTTAAATCGTCAATAACTGCCTTAGGCGGGTTCTTTTGAATAGCAAAGCTAAATGTACCGCTTTTGAATTTAGTTTTACCTGTTTGCTGCATAACGTCCTGTAGATAGCTTTTCAAGTTCGCTTGCTTGTTGGTAATCACTTTCTTTTTATCGTTCAATCGTTTGACTTCAGCTTTAATGCCTTCCTCTTCAGCCTTTAAAGATTGCACCAATTTGGCGATATTTTCAGCCTTATCTTCCATTGTCGTTTCAATAGCATCTAACGTGTCAATTAATACATCATTCTCTACTGCATCGGAGTTTTCTTCTATCAATTGCGCCAATTGATTATAGTTGTTCGATAATTCATATAAGTTCATTATTTGTCACCACCTAACATGCTGATGAAGCTATCTAACACATCTGACAATGCTTCCATCGCTTCGATTTCTTCATCTTCATCTTCGTTCGCTTTTTGTCTTGGGTCTTTTTCTTCAAGTGTTGTCCCTGTTGGCATTTCTTCAAGAATAGCTTCAACTGCTACTAATTCACCTTCAAATGCAGCTGCTAATTTTTCAAAAGTTTGTTTTTGACCTGGTGCTGGGAAACCTTTTGCAGCAAATTCAATTTCAGTTGTATACTTAGCCGTAAAGCATAACGATTGAGCGCTATTCTGTTTATATTTTGCAAGGTATGAACCATTCTTTTTAATCACGTAATATGCTACTGTTTTTGTTTCATTGTTATTTTTTGTCATTTTTTTCATCCTCTTTCTGTGTTATAATTAGTTATTGACAATTTAGCTGGCGGGCTTATTGTCTTTTTTTATGCGGTTAATTAATTCAATCGCTTCATCTAAGTAATAATGACATCCTGTCTGAATATATAGATCAATTAAATTGTTAATATATTTCATTTGTTATACATCCTTTTTTTATTTTTATGGCATATGCACATCTAACCAATTTTGTAATTCTTTATCTCGTTTTTCATTCTCTTTTTTCTGTAAATTTTCTTGTGCTGTCGGAAAATGTGTATATGAACCATAATGTAATGCATCATAATTTGCGTGAGCAAACATAATTGTGGCAATCGATACTGCAACACTTCCCACAATGACAACTTTCATCATACTTTTTGCCACAAAAGACATAATATCAATATCTATTTCATGACTAGCTATGCATTTGACACATCTTAGTGGAAAATCAATAATATTCTTTGCAGCTGCTTTCATCGCTCTTTTAAACGTTTTTGTCTGTCTTTTCAGCTCCATTAAAGCCCAACTCCTTCTTCCCATAGAATTTTGATCGTATCTATCGCTTCTGCAGGATATGCATAATGTCTTCCGTATCTTTTTCTTAGTTTTAAAATCTCTGGATGATTATGTAATCCTCTTGTATAGAATGTTGAATACTTAATATTCAACGTTTCGCATATCTCGACTAGTGTATACATCTGTTTCACTCGCTCTTCTTTTTCAGGAACAAATGGTTTAATAATCGCTTGAAATTCTGTCGGATGTTCCTGCGCTGCTTGTTTCATTTGTTCTAAAAATGCTTCAGTAACAACGCTCATGTCATCACTCCTTACAAAAATTTTCTAAATTAACTTCTAAAACTTCTCGATGTTCAAATACTATTAATTCACTCATTCTGTTTCCTCCTATTCTTTATTTAATTTCACGGTTAAACCGTGTTTTACGTCAAAAAAAATAATTTCATCGTAAGTTACGTTAAAATTATTTTCAATTGCTTTTATTTGTGGAACGTTAGGAAATGATTTTTGTTTTTCCCAATTATGCCACGTTGCTTCAGATACTCCAACACGTTCGCCAGCTTCTTTTTGAGTTATGTCTTCTTTAGCTCTCAGCATTTTTAAAGTATACTGTGTCTTATTCATATTATCGCTCCTTTCTTGATAGTTATCTTATGAGTATACAATAACACGGTTTAACCGTGTTGTAAATAGTTTTTTTTTATTTTTTTGTTTTTTCTTTACTTTTTCACGGAATAAACGTAAAATGTAATTATAATATTAAGGAGGTTATAATATGTCTTTAGGCAACAAAGAGGTTATGGCGAGTAATTTAAAATATTACATGAAAAAACACAATATAGATAGAAATAAATTATGTAGTGATTTAAATTTAAAATACATGACCGTTTCAGATTGGATCAATGCTAAAACATATCCTAGAATAGATAAAATCGAAATGTTATCTCATTATTTTGATATCCCGAAATCAAAATTAATAGAAGATCATAACTTTAAGGAAAACGCTAGTCAACGATTAAATCAAATTATGTCAGAACGTAATTTGAAACAAGTTGATATATTAGAATTATGCAAACCTTATTCAGAAGAGTTAGGAATTAAAATAGCGAGAAACAACATTTCTCAATATGTAAACGGCATTGCAGAACCTAATCAAAATAAAGTGTTTCTATTAGCTAAAGCGTTGAATGTCAATGAAGCGTGGCTTATGGGATATGATGTTCCGAAAAATCCGACTTTTGACAACATAACTAATATAGAAAGTTGTTCAGTAGTCAAAGTCCCAATCATCGGAACAATTGCATGTGGTACACCGTTGTTAGCAGATCAAAACGTAATCGGATATGATTATGTATCTTCAGATGCTATCAAAGGTAAAGAAGTTTTCTACCTGGAATGTAAAGGCGATTCGATGGAACCGAAAATACCAGATGGAAGTCTAGTGCTGGTTAATAGTCAACCAACAGTGGAAAATGGGGAGATTGCAGCAGTTGTTGTAAACGGAGATACAGAGGCGACTCTAAAACGTGTGCAGTATCAAGGGGATACAACAATTTTAATTGCGGAAAATAGCAACTATGCGCCGTACATTATCAATAAAGATAATCCAGCGAGGATTGTTGGAAAGGCAATACAAGTAGTTACAAGATTATAAAAATGTATAAAAATAACCACCGCTTCAACTTTGGTCGGTCTGAGCGGTGGTTTGATCAAAAAAACCTATGGTGATAGGCTTCTTTTCTATGCCTATTTTACCATATACGAAAGGAATGGTAAATATGCCTTACGTTCACAAAAGAGGCAAAACGTGGTCTTATCGAGTTTATTATGATACAGATGATGGTAAACGCAAGTATGTTTCCAAAAGCGGTTTTAAAAACAAGCGGTCTGCGAAAGAAGCGGGTGAATTAAAGAAAGAGGAATTAAAGTATTTAGATCCTAAAAATCAACACGACATGCTTCTTGCAGATTATATGGTTCGGTGGATGGAATTATATAAAGTCGGCAAAGTGTCAATCAAGACGATAAAATCAATCGAGACTGTTATTAATTATGTTAGGAAAAATTATAATCTTAAATTGCAAGATATCACAAACGATAATTACCAACAATTTCTGAACACATTAGCAAAAGAACGATCATACGCAACTGTTAAAAAATATTATATGCATACTAAAGCAGCTATTACTCACGCTTATGTCTGCGAGGTAATAAAACGGAATCCAACAATAACAGCTATAGTAACAGGTAACGAATCTAAAAAAATGGATACCACTAATAAGTATCTGCATCCAGCCGAATACGATAGTTTAGAAAAAGCACTTTTAGACGGTATCTGCTCAGAATACCAAAGCCGATACGTTTTGTTGCTGGCAATGAAAACTGGGATGCGAGTTGGCGAATGCTTAGGTCTACAGTGGAAGTATGTTGATTTTGATAACAATACAGTTAGAGTCGAACACGGTTTCGATTATCACCATGCGCATGATTTTACCGACGGAAAAACCAAGAACGCTAAGCGTACTATCCCAGTTCCTGAAGATTTGCTTGAATTGTTAAACGATTTAATTGTGCCAGGCACGCATTCAAATAATCGAGTGTTTAGGAATTTAAGTCACAACGCTATTTTGCATTGTTTACAAAAAGCATGTAAACGTGCAAAAATCAACCGCCGAATTGGTATCCACGCATTGAGACACACATACGCAAGTATCCTGTTCAACGAAGGTATTAAAATAGCTAAAATTAGCAAACTTTTAGGACATGCAGACATAAGTATAACATTGCAAATTTACACTCATTTATTGGAATTAGAAACAGATGATTTAGACGATCAAATAAGAGATATCTTCAAATAAAAAAAGAGACTTTTATAGTCTCCTTTTTTGTAAACAATTTGTAAACATTTTTTAGAAAAACTTAGTTATCCACAGAAATAGAAACGCCGTCATATCAACGTTTAGCAACACATGGTAATACATAAAAACCCTAAAATACGATGCTAGAGGGATTTGAACCCCCGACCTAGCGTTTAGGAAACGCTTGCTCTATCCACCTGAGCTATAGCACCACAATTTGGTTAAGAAGATAGATTGCCACCAATGAATCCTTAGCCATTCGATAAGTGAACCTACAAATCTTCGTACTTAATCCTCATCTTTAATGTCAATATCTTCAGGAATTGGTTCATCTAAGTAGCGCTGATATTCTTCTAAAGCTTTTTGACGCTCTTTAATAAAAAATTCAAACTGATTCGTATTGATTAAGACTTCATCATCCACTACTAGCCAAGTAATCTGATGTTCACGCATAAAACGCTCAATCAAACGTGGATCAACTTCTAAATAAGCCGCCGTATCTTCAATCGATAAATACATCGCTTTAAACCCCTTCCCTAAAAATAACGATAAAGGACACGTTAACTACGCGCATCCTCTACCGATTAATCTATCACTATAATTCCACCACTTTAAAATCATGATTTGCATACTCTAAAAAACGTACAAAACCTTTGAATGGAATATTTAATGTTGTTGTGTTCACAAATGGATGAAATCCGACCGTCAAATCTTGATCTACTGCCTTATCGACAATCACTTGCACCTTTAAATCTTTATCATATAGTAAACCAAATGGCGTAACCGTCCCTGGAATACACTGCATAACATCCATCATACGCTCCTCGCTAGCAAAAGACAAACGACTTTCCCCTAACAATTCCGCTAAATGCTTTAAGTCGGCTGATTTTTCATCATGTAAAATGACCAAATAATACTTACGCCCCTTTTTGTTCTTTAATAATAAATTTTTAACTTGCTGTCCTGGTAATGTAAATTCCAATCCCTTAACAGAAGTAATCGGTACATGGTCAAGACGTTCATAAGGAATCTGTAATTCTTCTAATAAATCATAGACTAACTTTTCTGTTGGAGCTTGCATCCAATCGCCACCTTTATTATCCTAATTTTTCAACTAAGCTTTTCGCAAATACTTCAATGTTTTTAATATCTTCTTCTTCCGCATTTAAATCAACTTTCACGATTTCAGCACCTTTTGTAGCACCTGTTTTCGCAAATTGTTCATCAAAATCAATAACTGATTGACAGAAGCGATCATAGAAAGTATCTCCAGAACCTAATGCTCCATATACTTTACCTGTTAAATCTTCTTCGCCTAATTCATCATAGAAGTCAACAATCTCGTCAGGTAAGTCGCCATCCATTCCATATGTATATGTTGCTACAACACATAAATCATAATCTTGGAATTCTGATGCTGATGCAGATGTACAAATTTTAACATCCACTTCAACTCCTTGCTCTTCTAATGCTTCTGCTAAAATATCAGCAATTTCTTCTGTGTTTCCTGTTAAACTTGCGTATACAACTAATGCTTTTGACATTATATGCACCTCACCTTTACTTATTTTATACTTATTATTATAGCAAATTTCTAATATTTCTGATAGGGTTCTTTGTGAATTATTTTTATTATTGATTTTTTGGTCATAATTCCACCTCAAACAATTCGTTAAATTTTACTAAAAATATCGCTATTCACCGAGATATTGAGTATAATAAACAATGAAATAAATTTTTAGGAGGAATTATGGAACATCAAACTAGAACAGAAATGCATTCGCAAAAGAATCGTACAGATTGGATCTTACGTTTTGTTAAAGGAATGTTTATTGGATCAGGATTTATCTTGCCGGGAGTCAGTGGTGGTGCTTTAGCTGCTATCTTTGGTATGTACGAAAGAATTATTTCATTTTTGGCGAATCTTACTAAGAATTTCAAGGAGAATGTTTTATTCTTTATTCCAGTTGGCTTAGGTGCTTTGGCTGGTATTGTAGTATTATCATTTGGAGTGAGTTATTTATTAGGCAACTTTGAGACTGTTATTATGTGGTTCTTCGTTGGTTGTATTGCTGGTACAATTCCAGCTTTATGGCGCGAGGCTGGTAAGGAAGGTCGTAGTATGCGTGAGGTTATTATCTTAATGGTGTCATTTTTGCTTGGATTAATCTTATTATATCTTGGCAAATCAAGCTTCCATGGTAATGTGACTCCTTCATTTGGTAGTTGGATGATTTGTGGTGCTTTAATTGCTGGGGGTGTGATTATACCAGGGTTAAGTCCATCAAACTTTATCGTCTATATGGGCATGTATAAGGAAATGTCTGATGGCTTTAAGACTTTAGATATGCATGTAATTATTCCTATCGCAATTGGTGGATTATTAACGGTTATCTTATTATCAAAAGTTGTGCATTATATCTTCCAAAAAGCTTATCCGCAACTATTCCACTTTATTTTTGGGGTGGTATTAGCTTCAACAGTCATGATTATCCCACTTAGTTATCCAGGATTTACATATGTTGGCTACTTAGCTTGTGTGGCTTTATTCTTACTAGGAACTTCTCTTGGTTTATGGATGAGTAAATTAGAAGATACCTACAAATAAAAGCTCTTCACCAAGTTGATTATTGAGGAGTTAGTAAAAATAGTTCTATAATAAATACGATTATGAGTCGTCGGGCATCTTGTTCGGCGGCTTTTTTGTATGGGAAATATGGGATACTTGAAATGATTGTTTGTAGTTGATTTATGTTAGGTAAGAAAAGGTAAAAACACCTAGCACACTAGATTATAGCTTAGTATGCTAGGTGCGTTATGCTTACTAGTTATTTATTATTTTTTTTATGATAAATTACGCCTATTCCGAGTAGGATGAATGCTACTGCTGAAGTGATTTGAACGGCGTATGATTTAGTTCCTGTTGTTGGTAATGTTGGTTTTACTGGTTGTTCTGGTGTTGCTGGTTTTGCTGGTTTTGCTGGTTTTTGTTTATTTGTTGTTGGTTGTTCTGTACCCGTACTTGGTTGTTCTGTACCTGAGTTAGGCGTTTCTGTACCTGTTGTTGGTGTTTCGGTACCCGTACTTGGTGTTTCTGTACCCGTTGTAGGTGTTTCTGCGTCTATTGTTGGTGTTTCTGCGTCTATTGTTGGTGTTTCTGCGTCTATTGTTGGTGTTTGGGTACCTGTACTTGATGTTTGAGTACCTGTACTTGGTTGTTCTGTACTTGTACTTGGTTGTTCTGTACCTGAGTTAGGTGTTTGGTTACCCGTACTTGGTGTTTCTACGCCTGTTGTTGGTGTTTGGGTACCTGTACTTGGTTGTTCTGTACTTGTTGTTGGTTCTCCGGTTGTGGCATCGCTTGAATCGTTATCAGTATTGTCAGCTTTTGCGATGTCTTCTTTTAATGTGAATTTGTGTTGGTCTTCAAAGATTTTTGCTACTTTTAATAAGACTTTATCCATCCCCCATTTGGCATTCAGCATAATTCCAAGAGGCAAGTTTTCTTTTGAGAGATATGTCGGTAAACTAATGGCCGGCTCTCCAACAATATTAATCACCGCAGTAAATGGTGTTCGTTCTAACATTGGCTCCCATTGTCTTACTAATAAATTCCATTGCTCTTCTTTTGTTAGATTTTCACTATTATACATTGCTATTTCATCTTCATCATCAATCAAATCATTGCTATTTAATGGTGCTGTTGTAGCAGTTGTTGGTGTTAAAAATAGCGGATAAGTTTGGTGGAAGGTTTCCATTTGTTCAATATATTTTTCGATATGTTTTTTAGTTTCAGCATAATCTTTTTTCATAGCATCTCTACCATATTGTTTATTGGCATTATATAAAGCCCAGACTAATGGATCTAAATCATGCTTTGTTAAACCTAACTCTTCAAACTTCTGTGGTAAATTCCCTGGTAATCCACCACTTCCGATACTCATTAAAGTATAATCTTCCATAATTGCACGACCATCAATTGGCCAACTTGCTTCTTCAACCGTAAATCCTTGTTCTCTCAAGAAATCAACCGCTTCTAACACAGCCTTTTTAGCATCTTCACTAACTTTTGTACCCATTGGAGACTCTAAAGAATAACCAATTTTCAAATCTTTTACATCAGATACTTCATCGGTAATCTTTTGCACATCATCATGAAACTTAGGATTTTCAACTCCATCAAAAAAGGCTACTGTATCATCAACTGATTTGGTCAAAGGAAAATGCACAACCATTGAGCGCATACCAGAATGATGTGTCACACCACCACTTGTCTTAAAGCCGATTAAGCCATTCCATGAAGCCGGAATACGAATCGACCCTCCCATATCACTACCAGTCGCAATTGGTGTCATCCCACTCGCTAAAGCCGCTGCCGAACCCCCTGAAGATCCACCTGAATTATAAGCTGGATTCCAAGCATTATGAGTTAAGCCATACAAATGTCCTGTAGTAATATTTCTTAATGCTAATTCTGGATAATTGGTTTGTCCTAAAATAATGAAACCTAATTTTTTGAAATCACGTACATAACTACTATCTCGCTTAGTTAATGGATTATTTTCATTGGTTTTCAAGGCTAAAGTATTTTCCCCACCTGCAATATTATGACCAATTCCTTTTATTAATAAAGGCACGCCCAAAAATGGTTGCCCAGTATCTTCTAAATTACGTGCTTCCTCCAAAGCAGCTTCTTTACGAGTTGTAATAACTGCATTCAAACTTGGATTCTCACTATCAATTACTTGATATGCAAGAGTCACTAATTGTTCAGCGGTTACCTTGTGTGAACGAACTAACTCAGCCAATTCTAAAGCGGTCATTCGTTTGTATTCTTCAACCGACAAATCAAGGTGCTCTTTATTTTCTACAACTTGTGATTGTGATGTATGATCCTCTGCAAATACTTGCTGTTCATAAGGTACACTCACTAAGACAAATAATACACTACATACTACCGCCCAAAATTGCTTGACGACTTTCCCCATTCCTTCATCTCCTCTACCTAATTTATTTTTTAGAAAGCTTGTGATTTTTCAGTAAATGCTCCTTTCTTATTAGATTGTTCAACTATCACAAACTACAAAATAAGTGTAAAAAATGCTCACTGGAATGTCAATTACTAAACTCTAGCGCTTACATTTTTTTATTTATACATGTATAAGATTCATTAATAGCTTTTTATTGGTTGCTTTTGATGTTCATTTTCTACACAAAAAAAGCCTAGCTACAAGAAGTTTCTCTCATGGCTAGGCATTTTGTTGGTTATTAAATTATTTTTTGTGTTTTTTGTGATAAATAGTTCCCCCTCCTATGATTACCAATACTACCGCTATCATGATTTGGCTAGTATAGGCTTTAGTTCCTGTTATTGGTAAATTTGTTTTATTTGGTTGAGATGGTTTATCTGGTTTAGCTGGTTTTGCTGGTTGAGATGGTTTAGTATTTGTCACCACGAAACCATTTTGAACATCTCCTGTAATTGCACTTGTGTAACCTGAGATGGCGACTTCTTCGATGGTGTAGATAATTTCGTGTCCATCTGTTGAGTCGTATTTGGCTAAGTCTTTGAAGTCGCCTTGCCAGTTGTTTGAAGCGTTTAGGATCAATTCTTTCCCAGTAGCTTTACCATCTGCCAATAGATTAATTACTACTTCTTCCGCCGCTTCACCTATCCAATGTTTTTCGACTGGGATGTCACGGTATTTTACAGTTGGTGTTGGGGGTTCTTCTTGTATGTTTGTTACCACGAAACCATTTTGAACATCTCCTGTAATTACGCTTGTATAACCTGAGATGGCGACTTCTGCAATGCTATAGGCAATTTCTTTACCTGTTTCTTGGTTGTAAACTGGTAAGTTGTTGAATTCTGCTTTCCTGTTATTTGAAGCATTTAATATTAAATCTTTTACTTGTTTGCCGTCGGCAAATAGATTAATCACTACTTCTTCGACTGGTTTACCTATCCATACTTTCTCTACTGGAATGGCAATTTTAGCGGTGTTTGTGTTGGTTACAACATAGCCTGCACCATTCTTAGTAATCTTACTTGTATAGCCATCGATGTTAACCTCTTCAATGCTGTAGACAATTTCGTGTCCATCTGTTGAGTCGTATTTAGCTAAGTCTTCGAATTCACCTTTCCAGCTGTTTGTAGCATTTAGTGTTAATTCTTGTACTTTTGTGCCATCGGCTAATAGATTAATCACTACTTCTTTGGCTGGTTTACCTATCCATACTTTTTCTACTGGAATTGAAATTGTTGCAGTATTAATATTTGTGATTACGTAACCTGCGCCTTTTTTAGTGATGTTGCTTGTATAGCCATCGATGTTAACCTCTTCAATGCTATAGGCAATTTCTTTACCTGTTTCTTGGTTGTAAACTGGTAAGTTGTTGAATTCTGCTTTCCTGTTATTTGAAGCATTTAATATTAAATCTTTTACTTTTGTGCCATCGGCAAATAGATTAATCACTACTTCTTTGGCTGCTTTTCCAATCCATACTTTTTCTACTGGAATTGAAATTGTTGCAGTATTAATATTTGTGATTACGTAACCTGCGCCTTTTTTAGTGATGTTGCTTGTATAGCCGTCAATGTTAACTTCTGCAATGCTGTAGACAATTTTATTACCTGTTTCTTGGTTGTAAACTGGTAAGTTGTTGAATTCTGCTTTCCAGTTATTTGAAGCATTTAATATTAAATCTTTTACTTTTGTGCCATCGGCAAATAGATTAATCACTACTTCTTCTGCTGGTTTACCAATCCAAACTTTTTCTACTGGAATTGAAATTGTTGCAGTATTAATATTTGTGATTACGTAACCTGCACCTTTTTTAGTGATGTTGCTTGTATAGCCGTCAATGTTAACTTCTGCAATGCTATAGGCAATTTCTTTACCTGTTTCTTGATTGTAAACTGGTAGGTTATTGAATTCACCTTTCCAATCGTTTGTTGCGTTTAAAGTTAATTCTTTTACTTGTTTGCCATCGGCAAATAGATTAATCACTACTTCTTTGGCTGCTTTTCCAATCCAAACTTTTTCAACTGGAATTGAAATTGTTGCGGTGTTGGTTACTACAAATCCGTCTATTGGGTTCCCAGTAATGTTAGAGTGGAAACCTGGTACTTCCGATTCTTTGATGGAATAGATAATGTTTTTCCCAGAAGTATCTTTAATTGCTAAATCTGTAAATTCTCCCTGCCAATTATTTGAACTATTTAACGTTAATACTTTTCCTGTTTCGATACCATTTGCTAATAATGATACTGTCACTTCTTCTATAGGAATATCAGCTAATGGCATTGCATCTCCATTACTATCACACCAAGATTTTTGGATAAATAAATCACGTGAAGTCTGTTTTGCAGTAATGGTAACGGCATAATTTGGTAAACTTATACCACCACCGCCTGATGAACCACCGCCTCCTGGTGAAGTAACTGCTCTAACCATTTTCGACACGCGATTAAGTATATCTGGTTCTAAATGATTCAAATCTATCACTTCACCAACTTCTACCGTAAAGCCTTTCACTGGATGAACTTTAATAGAATATTTTATTTTACTACCATCAAAGTGTGCATTGCGTAAATTATTAAATTCACCTTGCCAGTTTGTTGATCTTTTTAGTGTTACAACTTTTCCTGTTTCGATACCATCTGCTAATAACGATACCGTCACTTCTTCTACAGGTACATCATTTGCTTGGATTAGATTATTATCACTATTCAACCATACTATTGGTTTCACCGTACATTTTATTTTATTACTAAATATTGGAAGTGCTGTATTCGTACTTGTGATTTGCCAATTATCTGTTTCATCAAGAATTGGGATGGTTGTTTGATTGTCGAATCCTTCTACTTGATTTATTTTAATTGCATATTGATTAAAAATACCTGACTCTTTAACAAGTAAATTTTTAAATTCTCCTTGCCAATTTTCTGACTTTTTCAAAACTAATTCTTTACCAGTAGAGAAACCGTTTTTCAATAATGTTACCGTTACTTCTTCTACAGGTACATCTTCTGGATTGACAATACTACCATCTCTATATTTCCATATTTGACTTACATGTAAATCACGAGATACTTGGATACCAGGAATTTTAGTATTGGTACTTGTGATGTGCCACTTATCTATCCCATTAAGACTGGTTTTACTGATTTGATTTTCAAAGCCATATATCTGATTTACTTTAATGGTATATTCACAATCTACACCATCTGGTCTAATATATAAATCTTTAAATACCCCTTGCCAATTTTCTGACTTTTTCAAAACTAACTCTTCACCAGTAGAGTAACCGTCTATCATTAATTTAGCAGTCATTTCTTCAAATGGGACATCTTCAGGTTTGATAATACTACCATCTTCATTTTTCCATATTTGATTGATATATAAATCCCGCCATATTTGGGTATATTGTACTTTTAAATTGTATTCATTGTCCCCTCCCCAGGATCCTTCAACAGCTAACCCATTTAGTATTGGATAGAAACCATGTACTGCAGGAAAATCGAAATATGGAGAAACTCTATCGTCGCTATCCAATAGTATTTCATATTTACTTCTCCAATTATTTGATTTTTTTAAAAGTATTGGATATTTAGTATTCACCTCTTCATCTATTATCATACCTTGAACTTCATCTAGTGGAATATCTTCAGACGGTATCATATTTTTATCTAAATCCATCCATTCCAATTGTACAATTCCCCATAAAATATTCTTTTCTTCTGCACGTAAATGGATATCAATCATAGGTTTTGTGCCTTCTTGTGTATAATAAGAAGCCTCATCAATAATGATATTCCATCTATTTTTTGCAGTCACTCGAATTGAATATTCTTTTCCAGGATCATCAAAGCCATTTGGTAAATGAGCATTTTCATATTTATCGTCCAACCACATAAAATTATAAAAGTCAGCATTCTCTAAATCTTCTTCACTTTTTGCAAAATGTATTTCATCAATCACTTGATTATCCGCTAATATTTCAACAGTTACGTCCATATCTTTTCTCATATCCGTTTTCCATGTAAGATTGATTCCTACACCTTCATCCTGCTGTTGGTTCTCTTCTTTTTGCTTATGAGTTAATTCTCTTGTAACAGAAACCGTTTTATCTAATTCTTGATTTTGTGCTTCTATTCGATGATAATTTGAATCTATTGCCATAAAAAGTGCTATAATAACCAACAATAAATTTACCAAAACATTTTTTGTTCGTTCCATAAGATCACCTTTCCTTGTTATTTCTTAGTATTACTATCTACATTTTTAGTATAATATTTGAGCTTTTTTTATTCAAATGTTATCTGTTTATGTTGTGAAACAATTTGAAATATAATTATTTTTACCTATATTTTTAATGATTTCTCTAAAAAACTCTAAAATCAAGAAAATATTCAAGATTATGTTATCTGAACTATATTTCACATAAATTCTACACAAAAAAAGCCTAGCTACAAGAAGTTTCTCTCATGGCTAGGCATTTTGTTGGTTATTAAATTATTTTTTGTGTTTGATAATTGTTAGGAATCCTAATCCTGCTACTAATGAAGTAACGCTTAATACGCTGGCTACTTGTTTACCGTTTGTTTTTCTTAGGGCTACTTCTTCGACAGTTAATTCTTCTGTTGGACCAGTCTGTGGAATGACAACTTCTGGGATTGTCGGTGCATCGTCTACTGCTACAACTTCTTCTGATGGTCCTTCTGTTGCTGGAGTGGTTGCTTGTACTGGTTCTTCTTTTGTAATTTCTTGTGTTGGTGCTTGGGTTGTAACTTCTTGTGTTGGTGCTTGGGTTGTAACTTCTTGTGTTTGTGGAGCTACAACTGCAGGTGCAACTGTTTCTTCTACCACTTCTTTGACTGGTGCTTCTTCTACTACTTCTTCTGTTTGTTCTTCTAAAGATGGGTTATATGTGTGTGGAATGACTACCTCTGGAATAGTTGGTGCATTGTCTACTGCTACAACTTCTTCTGATGGTCCTTCCGCTGCTGGATTTGGAGGTGTTACTTCTCCATCTGTTCTTGGAATAACAATTTCTGGAATAGTTGGTGCATTGTCTACTGCTACAACTTCTTCTGATGGTCCTTCTGCTGCTGGATTAGGTGCTTCTTGTGCATGAACACCTACTTGGCCAAAACCTACTGTTACCATCATTCCTGCTACTATTAAGATATTCTTCATCTTTTTCATTTATCCCACAACCTTTTCTCTGTATTTTATATTTGACTATTTTTTATTTAATTATTATCTTTTTTTGTAATTATGTACAAAATATTCATCTCTTTGACTATATTATTACATTAATAATGCCTTTTGTCTAGATGTAAACGCATGTAATTTTAATTTTTTGGACACATTTTAGGTTTTTGTGGGTTTTCATCACTTTTTTATCTGTTGCATCATAAAAAGGCCGCCACTCCATTTGCACCTATTGCAGAATAGACTGTCAGCCTTTATTATTTTTAGTGTTTACTAAATTTTAGAAACTTCCGCTTGTGCCCCCATGACTGGTTCCTAATGAGCCGCTATGAGTACTTGAGCCACCACTTGAATTTTTTGTTTCTATTACACGTGAGGTTGTGACACGATTAATAAATTGGTCATGTTGATGGTGAATCACTAAGCTACCTTGTTTTGTATAATCGGCTGCACTTGCTTGTTCGTATACGCTCGTTAGTTTACTTTTTTGATAAATTGCCAAGCCAAATGCGATTGCAAATCCAGCAACTACTTCTACTAGATATACTAGTGGGTTCAATGGCATTTTCGGTACATTGTCAACATCATACGGTTCGCCAGTTTTTGCTTGTTGGATAAATTGTTCACTTAAATTTACAAAAGTTATTACTGCAGAATAAAAATCATCATCCCCCAAATCACCAATCATCTGTTCTACGATAAAGACCAATCCTGCATCGGTAAAAGCCGTAATGCCAAATCCAGTTGTACTAATCGCATAATCTCTTTCCCCCGTACTAATCAATAGTAATATACCATCATGACTCGCACCATAACCGTAACCATTATCATCATAATAATCATCAGCAAATTCAGTGGCTGTCTTATCTCCTAATGAATCCACAAAGACGACGACCACATCGCATTGTTCTTGTTGGCTAATCGTTTGTAGCTTTTGTTCGATTTGATCTGAATCTTCTTGGCCAAACACATGCGCCATATCCACCAAATAAGGTAATTCTTTTTGGTTACCGCTTAGAGTCGCGGTTGTCGCCGTTTCCTCGGTCGTGCCTTCTTCTGCAGTTGTACTAGCTTCCTCAGTTGTGCTCTCCTTCCCTGTTAAGCTTTCTGAGTCGCTTGGTAACGCCCCTTGTCCCGCTACGAAATCTGGATAGTCTTGGTTAATTCGTTTAAATGTTTTACTTACTGAAGTCAAATACGCTTGAACCCCATCATAATAGCTTGAACCATCCAAATAATTATCTAAAGCTTCATCCAACTCGGCATCTGTGACATATTCTTCCAACCCATTCAAAAAATTCACATAATTCATCTTCTCTTGATGATCACGTAATAATACAACACCCGGCTCGCCTTCATAAAAGCTATTATACACAAGGTCTGCATAATCAAAGCCGTCTTGGTCTCCCATATCTTCTATGGCAATATACATCGCATTATAGCCTAAATCATCCTTAATCTGATTCGCCTGTTCATTCAGTTTAAATAACTCTTCTGTCGTTAATAACTCACATTCATCCAACACAAAAACATCATTCACCGCTTGAACATTCGAGCAAGGGAGCATTAGCAATAATGCAATCACAATACCAATTATCCATTGTACTTTATCTTTCATCGCTATCTCCCTCCCCTATAAAAAGAAATGAATTAACATCGTCAAAGCAATTAAACCTACACTAAAAATACTACCGCGAATGCCAATATATTTATAAAACAGACTTTTATCAACTGGTAAATCTCCCACAATCTTACCAGTTTGACCATTCATCGCAAATAGATAATTTTTGCCATTCCAACTTGTATTCAAAATCCACACCGGGTACAAACTATAAAAATATTTTGCATCATTAACAGTGACTGAGCTAGTATTTACCCCTACACTTGTATAACCTTCTACCGTTCTCCTAAATTCATCTTCACAACTAGCTGTCACACGTTCCTTCGCCCGATTAAAACGTTCTTCCATATTCACATCATAACGATCCGCCAAATATCCCGCCAAATAAGCTGCTTTAAATGGAATTGCATCCGTAAAATTATACGGCTCTACCGACTCCATCAAATCATCGGCCATCTTAGCTGATGCATCAGTTGGAATATGGTCAAATGATAAACAACCTTCACGCTCACATAAGAAATAATCTGTCTCCGTATATTCAGTATCTCCACTACGCCATCTACGTACACGTTCACAATCATAGGTTATTTGAGCTTGACAATCGACATCAAATAGCCAAAACGGCACGTAAATCCCTTTTATCTCATCAATATGGTTTTGGGCTTTAAAGACACGTGGTAAGAATATCTTATCTTTTAAATGTTCGAAATAAGCCGCCTTAGCATCCTTTTTATTAAGCTTAAATGGAATAATATAGTCTGGCTTTAAATCGCCACTAAACTGCCCCTTCATCACAATTCGATTATCACAATATGGACAAGTTGTTGCACCACTCGTTTCCTCAGCAATAATCTCACCACCACAAGATTCACATTGATAAATACGCATTCCATCAGTCTCGCCTGCTTCCCAAGTTGCTTCATTTGCAGACTGCCAATTAACGCTATCTTGCTGGTTTTCAGCGCCATTTTGACTTGTCATATTAGTACTTTCCTCAGTATTTTGACTTGCTGCCAGTACTTCAAATTCTTCTACGCTCATCTTTGTATCGCAATAGGGACAGCTCATTTGCTGGCTATTACTATCAAATTCCATCGCACCGCCACATGCTGGGCATTTGTATTCTTCGATATGAGACATTTCCTCACTTCCTTTCTACATATAAACAAGATAAACAAGGTGATAGTTTGCGTGTTTGATGATGTTTGAGGTGAAATGTATGGCTGTTCTACCACCTTGTTTCTATTCCATACGACAATTAGTATTGCCGCATCAACATCCCAGATTAGATTAAATCATTCCAATCGATTGTGTCACCACACATTGGGCAGAATTTTGGCTGGGTCTCTTCATTTGGTGCCATCCAGCCACATTTATCGCAGTGAATTCTTACAGCATTTGGATTGGCGTTTTGATGGTTTATTACTTCATATCCTGGGCTCATGTCGCATTGACTGAGGCAGGCTGGTTGGTTAAAGTCGCGATATACATGGTTCATTCCGCCTTGTTGGTTTGTGCCACTATATCCTTGGTTCATTCCGCCTTGTTGGGGGTAGCTTGGTTGATTCATATCGCTATATGGGTGGGGTATGCCACCTTGCTGTAAATAGCTTGGTTGGTTCATTCCGCCATGGATTGGCATTCTCATATTACCCGGAAAGCCATGATTCCCCATTCCCGTGAGAGTATTCCCACTAGTTAACGCCATTGTGATCTGACGAGCGGTATTTTCCATTTGCATCATTTGTTGGCGGTCTTCTCCCTCAACTTCAAATGAATTAATTTGGAAGTCCATATCATCAAACCATGGATGATTAACGGTCATTTTTATCCAATAATCATAACGATATGAAAATCTTGGTGGATTATAACTGACCCAATCACCATCATTATCACGATACTTTTCTTCACGACGATCTTCATCGATATCTAATAGACAATTCACTACACTACTTAAATCAACAATATCTGGATTTGTTTCTTTGTTCATAGCACGAGATACACTAAACCACCCATGACGCTGATCAATATATACATGATAGCCATTATCAGTTGGAATATCAGTTGTGATAGTAAAGTCTGCTACTTTTTGCATGTTTTCTTCACGATAAGCTAATTGTTGTCTAATGGCATCAACCGTACTATGGCGACGTTCTTCAAACCATGGCGATAATTTTTTGGCACATGATTTACAGAGATTCCCATCATCTAGTTTACGGTTTCCTAACATACCAATTTTTTCACCACAAATATCACAAGTTTTTTTATCGAAAAACCCCATTTCTAACGCTTCCTTTCTATTGTTTTTTAAGCTATATCTAAATCATTAAATGGATCGCCACATTGCGGACAGAATTTAGGAAGATTATGTGGGTCTGTTGGTTGCCAGCCACATTTATCGCAGTGGTATGTCTTTTCTATTGGTTTTTTTGTGCCACATTCAGTACAGAATTTACCAGTATTTTGGGTTCCACATTGACAGAGCCATCTAGCATCCGCTTTTGGAAGTGTTTTTTTGGTGCCGCATTCGGTGCAGAATTTACCGCTATTTTGGTGGCCGCAACTACATGTCCAACTGTCGGCGGTATTTTGTGCTGAGGCCGAGGCTGTTTGTTGTTGATGGTATTTTTCTTGTTCCATATATTGCTGTTGTTGGCCTTGTTGGTAGAAACCTTGTGCTGCTTGAAAGCCACCTGCTCCTCCTCCAGGCATCATTCCCATTCCCATAAAGCCGGTCATAGCACCATTTGGGTTAGAAGCAGCTTGTTCCATGGCAGTAGCTGTTGCATCCGTCATTCGTCCCGCCATCATATAGGGATTACTACCCATTGACACTGCATCTTCCATTTGGTTGATTTTCTTCATATCTTCTGGAGTTAAAGTAATTGGATTTAGAGCAATTTTTTCGATGGTGATACCACGTCGCTCTTCCCATTCTTCCTTCAAGGTATGATTCATGGCTTGTTTCAATTCGTGCGTATGGGCTGGTATTTGCGAAGGACGTAATTCTAATTCAGATAATTCAGCAAAAGCAGGCATTAACGCATCAATAAATTCTGTCTTCAATTGACTATCGATTTCTTCACGCAAAAATTCACGCTCAACATTACCACATACTTGATAGAATAATAATGGATTAGTGATACGATATGAATAGACGCCATTGCAACGCACTTGAACTGTTCTACTAAAGCCGACTTTTTTATTCACAACATCAAACATAAATGGATTAGCGGTACCGAATTTATTATCCATAATCTCTTTGGTATTAAAATAATACACACGTTGATCCTTCCCAGTATCTCCCCCATAGGTAAACCGTTTACCAAATTCTTTAAATGCCTGACTGATACTTTCACTTAAGTCACCAGTAAATAAACTAGGTTCTAAATCAGTATTGTAAGTAAATTCTCCAGGTTCTGCACAAATATCAACAATCTTACCTTGCTCGACGATAATCATACATTGACCATCTGCAACCGCAATGCCTGAACCATTAGAAATCACATTCTCGCTACCATTTGTATTAGACGAACGTGATCCAGTACGTTTTTGACCCTTGACAACCAAAACATCTGAAGACAATGCATCACAATAGAAGAATTCCTTCCACTGATCCGCCATTGTTCCTGCTACTGCACCAATTCCTGCTTTTATTAAGCCCATGTTAATCCCTCCTCTTAACTTTCTAACGCATTAATTTGACGTTAACCTTTTACCTCTAACTATTCACAAACTTTTTTAGCGCGAAACCAATGAATGCTGACACCATTTAATCCCTTTAACTAATTGCTGCAAATTCTGAAATTCCTTCAAACCATCTATATACCTCATGGATGGCGTAATACTTAATTGCCCTACCAATGAGTGAATCTCGCCCAATCGATCTTTAATATCAATCCGAAAATACCCCATCGATAAGGACTTCTGCTCTTCTTGACAGGGATACGATAACGAAAAACACTTATCATGATAATAGAATTCAAACTTATCATAATCACTTTTATCAGCAATCAATAATGCCATATCCTTCATATCTACATCAATTGATATTAAAAAACGTCCCATACGATCTTCAATAAATAATTGTGTTGGATTACTACCAGCCATCCCTTCCACTGAAAAACGCAAAGAACTAACCTCAGGAAAATAAAAACCATTAAAATAAATCATATCATCTGAACGAATACCATCAGCAGCCATCTATTTTCCCCCCTTCTCACGAAATTTTTTAGCTGATAAAACAATTCGCTGTAACCTTCTAATCGTTTTCTCACTTTAATTGTAACCTCTTTACTACATTTCCGCCCTACCCACTATGGATAGTCTTACAAAAAAATAATGCTAAAATGGCTTAATAGTAACATTTTTTCCAGTACAAATTGAAACTAACTGCGATAAATTATATAATGAAACTAAGAAATATTAGATTTGAAAAGAGGTGAAAAAGATGAATAAACAAATTTATCCCATTATTTTGCAATTTATTTTCTTTTTTTTAATCATAATTGTAAGCGTTATCCCGTTCAGTAATGTTTATGCAATACCTAATTTTCAATCTGAAGCTCCAACAATAGACATCACTAGAAAAAGAATGGTTTACGGAGAAATAACTCCATATACTGAGTTGATCTGCCACAAAATGTCACAGCAGAACACTCATTTTGTCTGCCAAGAGGATACTGATTGGCGCAGTAATATCTATCAAGGATTACAGCAACAACAGATTTACGCCGTCTCAGATATTGAAGCCTTCCCTGCCATCAAAAGTCAACTGTCTTATTATTGGTATCCACAAGTATTAGTTACACCGATTATTGCTTTAGACCTCGACCAAATGAATTCCCAGACTTATCCCATAACTGGGTGGCGTGATTTAGAAGATAGCGACTACCCAATTGGTATCAATGCCTCCTCTACTGAATTAATTCAACTTTTAGCAGCAATTTCCTATGGTTTAGAAGGAGAAGAATTTACTACAGATAGTGCGATTCAGTTCTTACAAAAGATCAATCTACAAGAAAATACTGACAGCACACCAATTATTCTTTGTTTTGATTGTGATGCTGTAAAGCTTATTCAAGAAGGACGTCATTTAAAAATTATTGTGCCAAAAGAAGGAACTATTTCCTATCAATTAGGGCTTTTGAGCAATATTTTATTAACAGATGAATTACCGGATGCGCACTATTTACAAATGCAATTACGCTTACTGGATGGAACGACTACTAATCCCTACTATCCAGCAAGTGAAGCTTACAAGCATACAACAAAGATTACTGATTACCATCATTTTCACCAGCAAATGAAGCGTACCGGCGCCAAATTTAGACGCTTAGTAAGACATATTAGACTATATTCGGCAGCTGATGATAAAGAGAGTATTCTATTTGCTATGATAGCTATTATCTTAACTTTAGCATGGCTAGAATATGCCTTGTACCGAGCGATTAATCCGAATTTTAGGCGGGCGATTCTGATTTTAGGCTTGATGATTATTGGGTGGATTCTGGTGAGGATGTTTAAATATCAATTAATTGGCTTAAACGCGATTGGCCGTTATTGTTGGTATAGTTATTATATTTTCCAATTGGCTCATCCTTTAATTCTTTTGTATGTGGCGGATATGATTACCCAGTTTGAGCCAAAAAAACAGATGAGTCATTGGTTATATCCATTTTTTATTTTGTACCCAATATTTGTCTTATTAGTATTTACCAATGATTGGCATCGACTTGTTTTTAACTTTGATATTCACGGGAATTGGTCAGATATTTATTCTTATCAGCCAGTTTATTATCTGATTTATCTATATGCGGTGAGTGCTTTCTTTTTAGCAATTTACCTATTAATTAAAAAAAGTCATACACATGCAAATAATTATGCCCTAGTGTTAGTAGTGGCTTGTGTGAGTGTCATTATGCTTTATAGTATCTGCTATGTAAAAGGCATCCCCTTTGCCAGAGATAGTGATATTACCATTACTCAATGTCTCTTTTCATTGCTACTCTTTGAAGTTATCTTACAAACAGGGCTCATTCCAACAAATCGTCACTATCAAGAACTATTCGCAAATGCCCCCCTAAATATGAAAATTATCGACCAAGATGGCCAAGTCTTTCTCAAAGGATTAACAGCTACACCACTCTCAGCTAGTGAAAGACAAGTCTTAGCCAACGAAAAAACGGCGGGAAGTATTAAAAAAGATAAGGATAATGTGATTTTCTTACACAAAATTCATGGTGGGACAATGCTTTGGCAAGAAAATATTACCCAATTACACCAACTGCAAGCTTCCATTGATGAAGCCATCCAGCAACTACTTGCGACCAATCATTTATTAGTTAAACAAAAAGAAATTGAACAACAAAAAATTAGCCAGCAAATTACTAGTGATTTATTCAAACATTTAGAAGTACAAATGGAAGAAAAAAGGCAATTATTACTTAGTGCCATTAGGACATTAGAACAAGCTACTAGCCCAGAAGAAGTCAGTATCTTAACCAGTCATATCACCCTCCTTCTTTGTCATATAAAACGACGCTGTAATTTGTTTTTCATTCAAGAAGTCGATCAACAAGTTACACATCAAGAATTACTTATCTATTTGAATGAATTACATCAATTTCTTGATGAAAAACAATGCCACTGTCATATCCAAGCCCACTTAGATGGTCATCTAATGGTGGAGGATGCGATTTTATTATATGATTTTTATTTTAGTGTCTTAACCACAATTTTAGCGGAGAAGCCTTTTACCATGCTGAGTCAGATACATCATCAAAAGGAGCGGTATCACTTTAGTATTCTGATGGATAAGGCAATTTGTAAAGAGTTGTTTTCTGAGGAGTTTCTAGAAGCTCTTAGATTAAAAAATGGTCAAATCACCCTGACATCAATGGATGACTTAACCAAAATTACTTGTGAATTTTTATAAATGGAGGTGAGGATTTGCTATACTTTTATCTAATACAGCATAGTTATTTAGTTTATTATATTATGTTATTGGCAATTGCTATTGGCCTTGAAACGATGTTAGTCATTAAAACTAAGCTCTACTACCAACAAATTAAAACCTTACAGTTGCATCATTATGTTGAACTAGCTATTTGGAGTTATTTATTTGGTATATTAATTATTTTGGCGCGTCTTAGTCGTCAGAAAGCTTTAGGATTTATTTGGCCGCATCATCCTGATTTAATATTATATCTTCTTTATCTAGTGATTTTGGGGATTTGTCTATATGTCACTTATCGCAAACAAGAATCCAGTCCCATTGTCACTTGCCTCCTATTAGCGCTGAGTCTTCCCTTTATTAGTAAGATATGGGGCCTATATTATATCTCAAGTCTCTATCTAATGGTTATCGCCTTAATCTTTCGAGCCAGCTACAAACTCTATCATTTACAACAGACTCGCCTTGCATCACTATCATTTTTATCGATTAAGGAAGCGATTGATAGTATGCACTTTGCTTGTATGTTCTATATACCAAATGGACGAAAAAAAGGGCAAATCATCCTACAAAATGAACAAATGCAGACCCTCGCAGCTCATCTAGGGGGAGAATTATTTTATAATGGTGTCCAGTTCCATGAATTACTAAAAAATGGCAATGTTCAAACAAACTGTAAAAAAATAACAATGAAAGAAAAACTTATCTACCAATTACCTAATAAGACAATCTGGCTATTTGAAGAACATCCCCTCGCTATTAAAGGGCAAACTTATCGATTACTAGTAGCTTTTGATATTAGCAAATATTACCTTGCAACTAAAGAACTCCATGCCAAGCACCAACTCTTACAAGAGCGTAACCATGAACTCAAATTAATGCACCAAAACTTAGTCACTATCTGTCGTAATGAAGAAATGATTAATAGCAAAATTCGTGTCCACAATATCTTAGGCGAACAAATTAGCTTGCTGTTATCATCTATGCGCAAAAATAAAAAGCCTGACGTATCAGACTTAAAACAATTCAGTATACACTTGTTTGATCAATTACAACAAAAAACAACCTACGATGACCATTCCTTAATGATCTTACGACAGAATTTCCAAAAAATTGGCGTCAAACTAACGATTAGTGGTCATTTACCAAAAGAAGGACGTCTTGCCAAAAATTTTTACCAAATTATTCAAGAAGCTACTAGCAATGCCATTCGCCATGCCTATGCTTCTGAAGTAAACATTAGCATCTTAGAGACTACCAAAGAACACCAGTTAATGATTACAAATAATGGTCTTCCTATTACCAAAAATATTAAAGAAGGTGGTGGTTTAACGAGTATGCGTAAAAAAGTCGTCAATTTTAATGGTGAATTTACTTATCAAAAGACACCACTATTCAAGATTTTGATTACTATACCAAAAGGAAGTGATAACAATGTATAAACTCTTAATTATCGATGACCATGCCTCAATGAGAGAAGCTATCCGTCAAGCATTTGTCGCTACCAATCGCTATCAAGTAGTTAGTGAACTAGCAACTAGTGATTTAGCTGAAGCCTATTGTCAAAAGCTCCAACCAGACCTAGTCATTACCGATGTCTGTTGTGAACATGGCACATCTGGATTAGAAGCGACCCAAGTCATAAAAACGCACTTTCCTACTATAAAAGTAATTATTATTACCGCTTTTGATGAATTATCCTATATTCCTCGTGCCAAAAAAGTGGGAGCAGATGCCTTCATCTATAAAAGTAAAAGTCTACAATACTTTATTGAAGTAGCAGATAAAATAATGCAAGGCGAAAAAATCTTCTCCAAACCCAAAGAAATCCCACTAGCACTTGGCGAGACACCACTAACCGAGCGTGAAATGGAAGTCCTGCGCTTAATCTGTAAGCATATGACTAACCAAGAAATCGCTACTGAACTCTATATTAGCGAAAATACCGTCAAATACCACAAGTCCAATATGCTTGCAAAAACAGGCTTTACAAAAATTATTGACCTAGCCTTTTATATGTTATCAAATGGCTATATTAATCCCCTATACTGACAACAAACTGGTAGAGTCAAGTATTCTGCCAGTTTTTTTATTTGAAAATTGTCTTTTCTTTCTAATCTAGACACAAAAATAGAAAGACTATTAGGCACTAATACCCTAACAATCTTTCCAACTCTTCTGCAATCTGACTTTCATCTCACACGCAAGCATGTGAGGTTTCGCCACAAATTTATAACACTGACTATTCTTGCTTTTGATGATAATTTTTTACAAAATCTAAAAATTCTTCAGCTGGTAATGGTTTGGAGAAGAAATATCCTTGTAAATAATCACAACCTAAGATAGCCAATTCATCAGCCATCTCTTTTGTTTCAACACCTTCTGCAACAATTTGTAAATTTTCATTTTTAAACATACTAATAATGTCTACCAAAATATTCGTCTTGCGGTCAAAATATTTCCATACTAAAGACTTATCTAATTTGGCTAGGGTAAAATCATAACTCGTTAATCTAAAGATATCCGAACCACCCGTACCAAAATCATCTAAAGAAGCTGTTGCATGATATTCCTTCATCTTAGCAATGTGATTTTTTAATAAGTTTTCAGAATTCATATTTGATTCCGTTACTTCAAAATCAAAAATCGAGAAGAATACACCATATTTATCAGAAATACCTTTTAATTCAGTAACTAGGTTAATATTTTGGAATTGAACTGGCGAACAATTCACATTAATAAACTTAATCCCCTGTGATTCTAAATCATTTTGACTTAAGTAGTGACAAGTTTCTTCAAAGATTAGTAGACTTAACTCAAAGATACTACCATTCTTTTCAGCCAAACTAATAAAGTCATTCGGCATAATTAAGCCTAGCTGTTCATCATTAATTCTTGTTAAAATCTCGCCACCTTCAATTTTCTTAGTAGAAGGATTGTAAATTGGTTGGATATAAATTTCGATATTGTGCTGGTCGATGGATCGTTGGATAGCTTCTTCCACTTGCGTATTGTAATTCAATTGAGCAAAAATCTTGTCACCAACTGCCAATTGAAAATCTTTTTCAGCATAGATATCCAAAGCAAATTGTTCAGCATTAATAATATCTGAACCATTCAAGCAATAGGCACTATTGGTCTTCACCGTTAAAAACTTAGCCCAGATATACATCTCATTTTGATGAATCTTAAAGCTCTTTTTAGTACGCTCATAGATATCTTGCGCCAAGTCTTCAGTATCAAGCGCTGTAGTCGTAATAATATTAAAACACTGATTATTCGTATAAAACAAATAGCCTTCCTGATTCACCTCTTTTAACCACTGACTAAAACTTTGTAAGCCAATATAAAAATCAGTACTACCATAACGCTTTTTCAAACTATCAAAATTCTGAATACTAATACCATACACATAAAAATCTTGCTTAGTTTGCTTATATTGGTTAATCAAAGCGATAAAGCCTTTTGTATTATAGACACCTTTAATATTTTCTGATTCGAAAAAGAAAGGACTTTCTGTAGTAACATATAGTAAATTCACACTGAAAACAATACAAATCTCTAAAGCAATCGTATTTGTAAAGTGCTGCATAATTGTTCCCACAGCTAGAACCAACATCGCATAAAAGACCCCTAAATGACGCTCCTTAAAGCTAATCACCATTGAATAGACTAAAATCATTATAGGAATAGCTTGCAATAACATATAATATCGCCCATCAATATAGACACCTGTTGACACCAAATAAAACATATTGCCAAAATAATAATTCATCATTAAGACAATGGCTACAAAGACTAATAAGAGATAACTCTTCTTCTGCAGCATTTCTAGATATTTATATTTATGACATTTGGCTAGAATATACTCTAAAATATGCGTAAACAAATGCTGATACATCAAATAATAAACAGAAATCAAGCCATACAATAAACCAATCTGCTCTTTAAACATTCTATCCTGTACAAATACCGTCACCACAAAATCCACAATTGATAATAATACAATCGCTCGAAACAAACGACTCACAATCTCATTGCGCTTCAATGGTAATGGATTCTGTGCATGGTAATATCGTAAAAAAGCTAGTTCTGTTAGTATAATACTAATGAGTATCACACTATCTTGTAATAAATACTCAAACACACATATCCCCCTCACAGTTATGCTTGATAAAAATTATTTTCACCTAATCTTTTCAATTATTATATTACCTATTTTTAATAAATTTTCAAGTTACAAATTCTTTCATAATTTTACATTAATTAATTTTTTCATTCTTTCAATCGCTAATCCATAATTTTGTCAGTTATTTGAAGTGGAATTTCTTTTAATGGTTGATAATTTTGAACAATTTGATTGCGTCCTGATTTTTTTGCTTGATATAACAATTTATCGGTTTCTTCATATAGAGTGGTCGCATTCAGAATCTCAAGCGCTCGCTTACAAGTTAGCCCCATTGATACGGTCACTTGATTCGTGATATTCTTCTTTTCATCTCCAAAGACATTCAATTGGGCAATCTTCATCCGCAAGGTATCCATAAACTTCCGCGCCTTTTCTTGATTCCTTGCACTAAAAATCAAAGCAAATTCCTCTCCGCCAATTCTAAAACAATAATCCTCATCCCTTTGTAATGTAGACATTAAGATATGTGCCACCTCACGCAAGACTTCATCGCCTACTTGATGCCCATAACGATCATTAAAACTCTTAAAATAATCAATATCCAACATCGCAAAACACATCAAACTATCTGCGCGCTTTTGATTATTCAAAATCTCAGGTAAGACCACATCAAAATATCCACGATTAAATAAACCTGTTAACCCATCTGTATGAGATAATTGTTCTAATTCTTTACGATTCTTCATTTGAATAATTGTTGCATAAAACGAACCTGACAATACTTCTAAAGCATGCTCTAGATAACGTAATTGACAATCACTAAAACGATTAAACGTCGCAACCTCTACAACTCCCACTAAATTATCCTTAAAAACTAATGGCAACGTATAAGTTGAGCCAATCTGATAAGTAGTCGTCCCAGCTTGAACCACTTCTTGATAAGCGGCATTCTCCACTAAGATTGGCTTACGATCGATTGCAACTTGCCCCACAATTCCCTCACCTAAACGAAAACTTGGCGCATTCTCCATACTCCTAACAAAGGCCGCCTCAACACTTAATGTATCGGTATTCACATCATAAATATAAATAGCCCCCATACCGGCTTTAACATAGCGACACATCTGCGTAATTGCCGTCTGAAATTGTTCAGCCAACACATCTTTATGTAGTAATTCTTGACTTAATAGTGAGATCCCTTCCTTAATCCAGATACGGTTCTGATTCTTAATCGCAACATCTTCTAGACTTAGACTCATCATATTGATATTATTGCGCAAATCAAGCCATACACCCTCGAGATCTTCATTTTCCACTTGGACACCGAACTTACCTTTAATGCCTACTTCTTTTGTAACAGCAATAATCTCCGAGGTAAAGCTATCCAATTGCTCCACCAAATTATTCACCGTATTTTTCATTAATAATATTTCACCTTTTGCTTCTAATTCAATCTTCTGCGATAAATCTCCTTGAGAAACGGCCAGTAACACCCGAATTAAATCTGCCTGATGTTGATTGAATTTTTTCATAATATCATTAACATTCGATACACTTTCAAGCCAGATACCATTCAACCCTTCTAAATCAATTCGCGAACTAAGATTCCCATTATTAATAATAATCTTTAAATTATTAATACTCTCATTAATCTTCTCAATCGACTGCAGTAATGCCGTATACCGTTCAAAGACAACTTGGTAATCATTATCTTCACCTAATTCATTAGGAATATAATCACACTTCCCATCAGCAATATTATTCATCATCACAAGACAGTTCTTAATATTACTATCTGCCGTATCACGAATGGCTACAAGTTGTCTTGTTAACTCGCGATACTTTTTACTATCAAAACTCATTAAAGCTCTCTCATCAAAGCTAAAACTCCCCTTAGAAAATAGCTTCAATATCTCTAATAACTCATTATAATATCTCTTAGTAATCCACATAAGCTAACCTTTCTTTCTACATAATCCCATTAACCATTTTCAAAAAAATTCCCATCACCTATGTAAAAATCCACTTGCCAACCTCATCAAAAACTGTTTATTAGCCTGCTTATTCAAAGAGCCTCCCTCACCCCAATTATTTTTAATGTACAATTTATAAAGATATTATATCATCAGTTCGTCAAAAACGTGTGAATAAAATTTGTCAATTGGTATTTAGAACCAAAAAAATAGCTAGCAACTGATTATTCCTAATCATTTACTAACTATTAGATTTCTATTCTTTATTTTAATTATTGAACTCCTTAACAAATTCTAAAAATTCCTCAGCTGGTATCGGTTTTGAGAAGTAATATCCTTGTAAATATTCACAACCTAGAAGACTTAATTCTCGCACCATCTCCTCC
Organism: Granulicatella balaenopterae; assembly: GCF_900111135.1. Lineage (GTDB taxonomy): Bacteria > Bacillota > Bacilli > Lactobacillales > Aerococcaceae > Granulicatella > Granulicatella balaenopterae. The sequence continues at coordinate 66,711 of NZ_FOGF01000006.1, forward strand.
GTCTCAATACCTTCAGCCACAATCTTTAAATTCTCATGCTTAAACATATTAATAATATCCACCATAATCGAACTCTTATCATCAAAGTAATTCCATACAAGTGATTTATCTAACTTAGCTAATGAAAAATCATAATTCACTAAGCGAAAAACATCCGAACTCCCTGTACCAAAATCATCTAAAGAAGCTGTAGCGCCATATTCTTTCATCTTGGCAATATGCATATGTAATAAATTTTCAGAATTCATATTTGATTCTGTTACCTCAAAATCAAAAATCGAAAAATCAACCTCATATCGATCAGCAATCCCCTTTAATTCTTCTACCAGATTTATATTTTGGAATTGAACCGGCGAACAATTCACATTGATAAACTTAATCCCCATACTTGCTAAATCATGACGACTAATATAGTCACAAGTCTTCTCGAAAATAATATTACTTAACTCAAATATACTACCATTCTTTTCAGCTAATCCAATAAAATCATCCGGCATAATTAACCCCAATTCTTCATGCTTAATACGAGTTAAAACTTCGCCACCTTCAATTTTTTGGCTAACCGAATTATATAGGGGCTGAATATAGATTTCAACCTGCTTATCTTCAATGCATTCTTGGATGATTTTCTCGATTTTACTATTATAATCTAACTGCTCATAAATCTCTCGGTCAACTAAGATAATTGTATGCTTTTCAGAATAACGCTTTAAAGCCACTGTTTCAGCATTAATAATATCAGAACCATCCTTACAATACTGACTATCAGTAGTAACACTTAATAACTTAGCCCAAATATACATCTCGATATGATCATATTTAAAACTTTTCTTCATTCGCTCCATTAAATATTCTTCTACATTTTCCACATCTATTGGTTCAGTTGTCACATAATTAAACGTATCATTGAAAGTATAGAATAAATAACCATTATCGGTAAATCCTTTTAACCATTGACTAAAACATTCCAAACCTAAAAAGCAATCTCTTGCACCATAGCGATTTTTCAAACTATCAAAATTATGAATATGAATCCCATAGACATAAAATTCCTTATCCTTTGCTAAATATTCATTTGTTAATTTAATAAAAGCTTGTGTATTGTAGACCCCTTTAATCCCTTCTGATTCAAAAAATGCTGGACTTTCCGTAGTGATATACAATAAAATAACACTTAAAATCAAACTAACTTCTAATGCTAAATCATTTATCACAAACTGCATAATAGTCCCAAAAAAGAGAATCGCCAAGGCATAAAAGATACCAATAAACTGCTCTTTCAACACTCTCATTAATGATGAAATCAAAATAATAATCGGTAGAATATGTAAAATAATAAAATACAGTCCTTCCGCATAGACTGCATCTCCCATTAGATAAAATATATTACCATAAAAATAATTCATCATTAAGATCCCAGAAAAAAGCGTAATAAAGGCTGGCTCATACTTTTGCATTAAGGCTAACTTCTTATGCTTATGACACTTAATAAAGACATATTCTAATATATGCGTATATAATAACTGATACATAATATAATATATAGAAATAACAATATAGACTGCTAATGATTCCGTATATAATACATTGGTCTCCAAACAAAAGGTTGCTACTAAATCGGATAAGGTTAATACCGTAGCTGCTTTAAACATCCTAAAAACAATCCGATTACTATTAATTGGTAAAGGCTTCTGGCTAATATAAAACTTCAAAAAGACAAATTCTGTTAGTAAGATACTAATTAAGATTAAAATATCTTGCGTGAAATACTCTGACAAAACTATTCCCTCCCATGTTGATTATTCTTAATACTTCAACACCTTCCAAATATTGAAAAAGTGTTCAACTTCTACTCCATGAGAAGTGTCATCCTATTCATATATCTAAGAAAAGCAAGCTAAGTTACTTCTCTAGAATTCACTACAAAAAATCCATCAAATTGACAACTATTAAGAATTTTATCGAAAAATCACTATCATATCCTTACTTATAGTATCCATTATTACTCCATTATTGTCAATATTTAGCAGGACAATGGAAGGATATTTTCATACAATATGTGTCTTATTTTCTTATAATAAACTTCCTATATTCATATGATTTTTAACTATTTGTATCTACTTTTTGACATAAGGAAGAATTATTGAATAATCTCCCAATTATCCGAACCTTCACTTATTGTTTCATCAGCTAATTTCTTTGTAACACAACGAATCAAATACTTTTTGTCACTGACTTTAACAATCGTTCCTGCTTCAACAATATCTCCTTTTTGATACTCGTTACAAGCTTTAATAGTAGTCGTAGCCATTATTTTTTTTACACAATCAGGATACTTTTCCATTAGTTCTTCAAGGGATTTATGACGATAATCGCCTTGATACCAATCACTATTCCGATAAAAAACATAGACTTGTCCTTTATCTATAAATAGCGAACCAGCTGGACAGCTCAAACCATTTTGACTCGTCTTGCGATACTCTTCCCAAGACTTAAGAGCTAATTCCTCTAGTGGATGATTAGGCTCTTGAGAGATATCTTCAACATCATCTGTTGCTTTAATCCAAGTTAAGCTTTGAACCCCTTCAGAAGCCACCACAACCTCAACTATCCCATCTTGTGGCACACCTTCTGCATAGTCTTCCATTATATTTTCTTTTGTCAAATCATCTGTTGACTTCCCATATGCTTTAATGTCATCAGCTGAATCCTTCACTACACCTTGACTAGCATCATAATAATAGGTTTCTTCACTAGTTATGCAATCCACTAAATAATCACTGACAGCAGCTGCTTTTGCCGAGCGTACATTAGCCGCATCAACAGCAGCTCGAGACTTTTTCAATTGTCCACTAATAATCGGTATACTAATTGCTACAAGACCCCCTATAATCGCCACAGTTATTAATAATTCTGCTATAGTAAACCCATTCTGCCTATCCTTCATTAAACCTCTCCTAAAATATGTGTTAGATAATATTATATCATTTTTGGGATGTGAATTTGTTAATGCATTATGAAAATTATATGACTTCTTATCAAAATAATATCCACAAAAAAAGAATAATATTCAACTGACTATTGCTAATCAATTAACTATTATTCGATTATTTATATGTGTTCTATTGTGAACTACACACTAAGCTAAAGCTTAGGTGCTTCTTGCTTCATCCTCTCCTGCGTTTCCTAATCTAATCTAATTGATTATTCCTCCGTCTTACAAAAAGTCCACAAGCGTATAAGTTTGGGTAGTTCCTACCCTACTATAATCTATTTTTTATTATGCACTCATTAGGATTCTAAGTCCTTCGTTTTTTATATTCAGTGCAGCGTTTATATCTCTATCTAACTCAAGACCACATTCACAACAATATGTTCTATCAGTTAGGTTGAGATGTTTTCTATTGCCACAATGGCTACAAATTTG